>NZ_JBEFZI010000008.1:0-393176 GCF_040195695.1 Paenibacillus wuxiensis
CACGCCGCCAGCGTTCGTCCTGAGCCAGGATCAAACTCTCCGTTAAAGTTAAGTTTGAACTGCTCATATCTTTTGACGAGGTATTGCTACCTCATTCACAAACGTTGCTCGTTGTTCAGTTTTCAAAGAACAATCTCAGTCAGTAACCAATCTCTCAGTTACTTTCTTTTTCTCACCGCTTTGTCAGCGGCGACTTTTATAATATATCATGTTCACTTTTTAGAGTCAAGCACTTTTTTTAAATTCTTTTTTCGAGCTTTCGAATGATTGCTTATTCAGCTTTCCTTCGAAGTGCTTCTCTCGAAGAGGCGAGTATTAATGTATCATATATTCCAAACCCAAGTCAACACTTTATTTAAAAAAAGTTAAAACGCTGCATGAGCTGTCATGCAGCGACTCAACTTTCTGTGATTGTGCAGCCGTCAATCAGCCCATTCATAGGCCCGAGTATACCCTAGCTTGCCATATGGACTAGCATGCTCAATCAAACGTTCTTTTACACAACCGCGATGTGTAAGCTTATTTAGTAGAGCTGGCATATAACCGGCCATCCACTTGAATTCTTGGTGCTGCATAATATCCGATATCGGAACTGGCCCCTTCGCTTGCTTCAGCCAATTCAGCAATGGTGCGCAGCATTCTACACTCTTCGATGAGAGGGAGAACTCGCAAGCAAGCAACGCAAGTTCAATTCGCTGCGGCATCGTCTCAGAGCTTGCAGTGAATTCTTCGTACATCTTATAGACACCTAGATTTAACTTCTTCACTTGCTGCCATAACGCTTGTCTAGGCATCTCTCCTTGCTCCATTATGGCAAGCGACGCCCAATAATAGAATGCGAAATCCACACATCGATAAGCGTCTAGCATGTATTCCAGCTTCCGTAAATGCTTCGCTTGATTATATGCCTCCAAAAACAGCGCATATGTCTTCATGTATTGCATCTGGTTCGGAGTCTTCTCTTCTTGAATCAATCTTTCCTGCCAACTTGCAAGCAATCCATCGCGATCTACGCGAATATTGCCACGCCCGTAAAACGGAAGCAGTGACCTCGCCTCATCCGAAACGATCCATTCCTCCCACCTATCTGGGTGGATGCAAATCCAGCGTGCAACAGAGCTGTCATCGGCCGATACTTCCATCGACTCAAAAGGATGGGATGGACAAGCTTCATCAACAACCAGCACATAGCGATCCCAATCAATATATTGGTGCATATCAGCATCCAATTGGCTGCGTTCCAATATATAAAGACCGCTGACTGTAGTCGCACCAATTAATTGATCTATGGAGTTATCCAATACATGTTTCATTCTCGACCCCACGCTTTTTTGGCTTTCTTTTACATCAAATGATAGTTTATAATTCTACATAGAAACTCTCTTTCCTTCTTCCTTCGAAAACATTTTCAATCTTGAAATGGAGAGGCTGCGATGAAACAACGTCTTTTTAGAACAAGTAAAATCAATGAGTTTCGATTGTGGGGACTTGTACTTACATTAGCCGGAATGGGAATGATGGTGCTCGGCACATCCGGCATTCTCATGTGGGGCATACAAGGACGCCCCTTCGCTGGAGTATTCATGGTACTGGGAATGATACTCCTCTTGGGAAGTGTCGCGATTTACTTCTGGGCTGGCATGTTGTCCACTAGTGCTGTAATTCTTGAATGTCCAGAGTGTGGTCGCCAGACCAAAATACTCGGCAGAACGGATCGCTGCATGTTCTGTAGAACGATTCTTACCCTTGATCCGGACAAGGCAACCGCAGAAAACATCGCCCCAGAAAGCAACTTAGATCAAGACAGTAAGAAGGATGTTACCGTATCAAAGTGAGGGAAGAATGACTTACAAAGAGATTTCTCACGCATTGACTCGTTGATTCCCACAACACCATGACCTGACATCTATGTTTTCACGAGCCTCACTCGCAAGAGTGGACCGAATATAACAGACTTAACGAAGAAACCGCCTATCTGATTAGATAGACGGTTTTCTTATTTCTAACTAATAAAAAGTATCATTGCGTGATTAAGAGTTTCGATATCGAAGAACGTTCCATATGCCTTCATTGGCGAAGCTTCGGGCCCATACAGCGACTCCACCGAGCTTTAGACGTTCTGCCATTTGAATGCGAGATTGAATCGATTGTTTATCCTCGATCCATATTTTCTGAGTTGCGCCTTCCTCCTCATATTCGACATAGTGCTGACCTGCACTCTCCGAATAAACAGGCTTCAACTTACGATCCTGAATCAAATCTTGAACTTTCTGCATACCAACAGCCTTAGAGGATACTTTCACTTCTCCGCCTTCAGTTGTCTCTGTCCATATCCGTGTGTATAGCGGCATCCCAAGCACGAGCTTATGCGGAGGCACATTATCCTCTTCCATAATTCGCTTCATAGCATTCTCTGTCCATGGCAAGGATGCAACAGAACCAGCAGTTGGACTTGTCGCCCAATGTTCATCGTAAGCCATAACCATCATGAAGTCGACGGAACGCGCCAGCTGTTCCCGGTCCAAAAATTGCGACCATCTGCCGCTCCCAGACTTCGCCGTCACATCAATCGATGCAACAAGACCCTTCGCATGTAGACGAGGAGTAAGCTCTCGTACAAACTGCGTTAAATTATCACGATCTTCAACATTTACGTTCTCATAGTCAATATTAATGCCGTCAACGTTGTATTTCTCTGCGAGCTTAATCAATTGTGCTATCGTTCGGTTACGTTTGTCGAAGGTTGCAAGCGAAGCTGTAGTTCGGTCTGGATCAAAGCTGTTGCTGTACAGCGCCCATACCTGCTTCCCATTCTGATGCGCCCATTGTACAAGACGCGGATCTGCCTTCTCATCCACATTTCCCTCGTTATCAGCCAAGCTGAACCACGTAGGGCTTATGACATTCGTCCCCGGCATCGCGGGCAGCTTGGTTGGATCCGGATTACGCGAGTACACAGCTTCCCAAGCCAAGCTTACTGGTCGCTTCTCCTTTACAAACGCAGGAACAGGCGCTGGCGAGATTGAAGGAACTGCTACACTTCCCTTACGCTGAATCTCGTCTTTAGCAACATAACCGACATTGCCGCCTTCCGCCTCAATCCGCAGCCAGTCTCCCTCTTCACCCCAGACCGTGACTTGCGTTCCACTTGCAAGCTTCTCTAAGGAGGGAGCTTGCTTACTAGCATTTTCACGCAAGGCTATTTTGGCATCATCCTTTTGCTGAATGACGATCCCCTGTTGAAGAGTCTGCCCCGGTGTGCTTAGTTGAACCGCACCATTCGAAGTGTACTGCTTCGCACGCAAGCCGTATACTTCCTTCAACGCAGTCATTGGAACATAAATGTCGCCGCCAATTTGTTCAGCAGCAGCTGACCACTGTTTAGCTCGACCATTCAAGCTTCCCGTTGAGTGTCCAAGCGCAACTGAAGCAACGTCCTTAGAACTTGTCATAATGACGGTTTCGGAACTATTCTCATACACAATAGAAAGCTTATCAGACAATGCCTGAACAGGTATGAGCAAATTCTCACCTTTGCCTTTCGTCCCATATCCCGTCCAGGCACCGTCCCAGATCAAGGGCTGTTCTACCTGAGAGATCTGGGAGCCAGCCTTATTCTGACCAGGTAACCAATCCCTGATACCATCCCATCCTTTCCACACGCTCGCTGCCAGGATGGCGAGTCCAATCAGAATAAAGAGACATCCTCCTCCCTTCCCTTTTTTACGGTTCTTTCCGCCGGTTCGATAATGCGGAGCACCTCTCCCCACTCCATTGCTTCTCATATAGTCAACTCCTACTTCTTCAGACTGCATCATTGGATTCGATAAAATAAAAAAGCGCGCAAGCATGAACTGCCGCGCGCATTTACATTTCTGCATTGTATTGAATATCGACCATCACCTATTGCTCCTTAGTCGATTCCACACAGGATTGACATACACCATACACTTCCATCCGATGTCCGCGTACGATAAAACCAGTAGCCTCTGCAGCCGATTTCTCCACTGATTCCATTAATTCAGGAATAGCGAAATCAACAATTTTGCCGCATCGCTCGCAAATGGCATGATAGTGATCTGTTACATTGGCATCAAATCGACTAGAACTGTCCCCATATGTCAACTCATGAACGAGCCCCGCCTCAATAAACAACTTCAAGTTGTTATATACGGTAGCAACGCTCATGCTCGGAAAATCCGGCTCGAGTGCTCGATATATTTCATCTGCTGTCGGATGATTCATCGCATCCAGCAAGTAAGCCAATATCGCATGTCTCTGTGGCGTGATGCGTACTCCGGACATTTTCAGATGTCCCAATGCATGTTGAACCCGCGTTTTCATCTTGTCCACCGCCTTCTACGCTCACATTAGTTCTATACGGGTTATCCCAACAAATCGTAGATTGTAACGATTCTCAGAAAATAATCTCTATATGTCCATTGTACGTGGAAGTTTTTTGTTTTGTCAATCCTTAATACGTCGCGCTGTTATCGTTTTCGTATGCTTATGTCACCATTCGTGTCTAAATTGACTTGATACGTAGCATTTCCTATTGTACCCTCTACTTTATTCTTTACGACATGAAAGGGAAAATCCGAATCTATATCGATGTCTCCAAAACGATTCATCGCTTGCAATGTAACATCAGCCCCCTCTGGTATGCCAATGGTGGTATCACCCGCCATATTCTGCAATTTCCAGTTGCCGCCGATGTTCTCTGACTCAACAAGCATGTCTCCACTCAAGGTCTCTGCTTGGACTGCACCAGCTGATTCATGAATGTCGATATCTCCTGATTTCGTATCCGCCATCGACTTCCCACTGATGTCGTACATCGTAATATCCCCACGCATGGTAGATACTTTGGCATCACCGCGTATATTTTGCACAAAGAGATTACCATTCAGTGTCTCTCCCTGTACTGGGGCTTCAATATTAAGCAGCTTAATATCACCATTGTTGCTCTTCGCCACTGCTTCGGCTTTCATATCATGGATCGCGATATCCCCATTATTCGTCATCACATCCGTCTTCCACATAACATGAGCCGGAATGGTGATGATCATATCAATGCGGATTGGCCGATTCCCTACTGCAAATTTCGAGCCGTTCGCGGTAATCGTCAATGTATGTTCGGAAGGCTTATTATCGATGGATGCTCCAGATTGGTTAGCCAGCGATTGCGCCTGCTCTCTATCCACTCCGCTTACAATTGCACTTAGCTCAACATCCATATTCTCTATATTCCCAGTCTGAATCCGAATCTCCCCATTGTTATTGCGAACAACGAGCTTCGATATATCCCCTGATATCGAATGTTCCAGCTTCGGCAACCGGACATTTATCCCATTATCACCTGCCATCTCCTTCATCATGGAGAAGTCGAACTGAATGCCTCGCACCCAATCCCGGAACAGGGAAGGCTGAGAAATCATGAAGACGGAGACTGCAATAAAAACAGAAACGAACATGCCTAAAAAATCCAAGCGCAGACGACGATTATCCCCCCGCTTGCTGTGGTACACGCCAGTCCAAATATATTCGATCCCCCATATAATAAATAACAAGGGCCACCATGTTAATAACAATCGCAATGTATGATATCCAAACAACTGATCGCTGAGCAGCATGATTCCAACAGCGACAAGCAGCAGCGAAGCAGTAATTCTCCCTACCTTAACCACTGAAGACCATCTCCTTCGGTTGTCCGTCAGCGTCTCTTATTCGATTCCTTCACAAGCAGAAAGATACCGCCACCAATAAGAAGAGCCGCTCCCGCGTAGGATCCCGCATACGTAAAGAACCAACGAAGCCACGCTGGATCTACGGTTAATAGCAGCATAACTATTCCCCCGAACAGAAGAAAAAGCCCTAAGAGCGGCCCTTGTCTGGTCGGCTCTATGCCACCAAACATCGCTTGATGATTGACACGTTCCGTACATTGCAAGGCATCAAACAAGTTAAAAAAGTAAATCACCGGCAGCATTAATCCTAACAATACGACAAGCGGTACATTCACTTTCGCATCTATTGCTGTAAAATACACGATAGCTACGATATCCAAGGCCAGCATCATCATAATAAGCAGCCCGCGCTGCATTAACCCTAAGTAGAAATGACCTGCTCCAGGGAAAATGAAGGACAAAAACAAAGAAAGAAACTTGCTCTTCTTCTGCGGCATTGCTCCATACATCGGAGGCGGTGGTATAGGCGCTCCTGGGCCTGGGCCATATCCTTGATGATCCTCATGAGCATGAGACATGCGTTCTCTCCGCGCTAATTGTTCCAGACGCTTGCGCAAAAACTGCTCATCCTGCTCCTTATTAGCAGACTGCTCACGGAATCCTTGATTGTGAGGTTCATGTAATTGATCGTCTTTTCTTTCAGCCAAGTCCTTCCCTCCTTACATAGCTCCTAATCCGGCATGTTCCTGCCACGCTCGCTTAAACAGCATCTTAGCGCGATATAATCTAGTTTCAACCGTTCTAACAGGCATCTTGAGCATCTGCGCAATTTCTGCGTATGTTCGCTGGCGCATGTGGTACAACTCCATGACCATACGATATTTCTCTGGCAATGCCCGAAGTGCTTGGTGAACCTCTTCACATTTTTCCTTCTTCATCACGCGTTCTTCCGGCATATCAGCAACATCATGAAGCTGAAAGGATGCAATATGGTGCGGCTCAAGCCGTTCTACCAGGCCTTCTTTCCGTTTTTTGCGCAATATATCAATCATCTGGTTCTTCGTTAGCCGATACAGCCATGTCGTAAATTTCGAGTCGCCCCGAAATGAATGAATATGGCGATACGCCTTCACGAATACCTCTTGGGCTATATCTTCCGCCAAATAACGATCTTGTACCGTCTGACAAATACACGTTATCACAAATGGACGGTGTCTTTCCACTAAAATACGCATTGCTTCCTCGTTACCTTGCTGCACTTGACTGACGATCAGTTCATCCGAAAATTGAGTTGTCTTACGATACACCATAGTCTCTTCCCTTCTCTACCCAGCAAAATTCATTGTGCGAATTCGCTCTACCGTACGTATTAAGCTTATATTCATTGTACGTTGGATACAGAAATGAAAGAAACCTTCCTGAGTCTAGGAAGGTTTCACCGACTTTAGTCTAGGATCGCTTTGGACTCTTACTCTAAGGTAACAGTGCGAACCCCTTGCACTCGCTCGAGTTGCTCTACAAATACGAACATGTCGAACTGTTTGGGGACGCCAAGAACGAGCTGCAATTCTGCTCGCTTCTCCACCATCGGATCGCCAGGTTGATTCAATAAGCGTTGGAACATCATCTTCTTGACGGTAACATCACGGGTTTCCATGAAGACATGGAGCTCATGAAGAAATTCAGAAGTAGAATCCGCATCTAATGTTAAAACGCGAGTGCGCTTGCCACCGAAGTAACGCTGTTCTACCTTGTTGAATCCGAACAAAATCACGATGACTAGGATTGTCGTCACCACAGCTGCATATTGGAATCCAGCACCTACTGCCAGTCCAATCGCCGCAACGACCCATAAAGAGGCCGCTGTCGTAAGTCCTGCGATTGATTTGCCCGTAAAAATAATTGTACCTGCGCCAAGAAAACCAATGCCTGTAATTACTGCTGTAGCGAGACGAGCAGGATCCACACGAACATTCCCTTCGTATACGAAGCTGGAGAAGCCATAAATGGACAACAGCATGATAAGTGCCGAACCAACGCAAACTAATATATGTGTTCGCAGCCCCGCTGGATGATTCGCTTGTTCTCGCTCCAATCCAATCAAGCCGCCAAGCAGCATCGCAAGCAGCAATCTAAGCGTTAATGAAAGATCATCAATTACCCACGGACTATTTGCAGGTATCTCCGCGAGCAATTCCATATCCGACTACCTCCTTCTTTCCAGGTGACGCAGCGATATGCCCGGCGCAATCTCCTCGTCGCGCACATATCGGAAGCCTTCGCGTTCATACAGTGTCAGCGCAGGAAGATTGCGAGCTCCCGTTGCAATACGGTGCGTATGAACATCTGGCATATGCAGTACATGAGCTAACAAACTTGCACCGATCCCTCTCCGAAAATAATCCGGCCGAACCATCAATCTGCAAATCTCCATAATTACAGGCCCTGTCATTTCGATGGATACCGCTCCAGCCAACTGATTCTCATCCCACCAGCCATAGAATGTTTCCGTGGTATTATGCAGGTCTTCTACCGTTTCCATCAGAGGGGGGATCTTGTCAAAGCCAATCATGTCTGCTTCAATCCGGTATGCCGCCTGTTGCAGGTTCCAGAGTTGATCCAATGTTGCAACATCATTCATATCCAACTGACGTATCATGTCTTTCACTACCCTTTCGGAATAACAGAGTATACGACTACATGAAAATAACTTGAATCTACACGAAAAGCGGAGATTCACTCCGCTTCCATGCCTGGCTCCAACGTATAGATATGTTACCCATCCGTCCTACGGAGCCCTAATCGATTCTTCATTTTTTATCTATAGCTTACATTTACAGCTCGCTCAAGCACTGAACAAGCAATTCGTTCACAAGACCCGGGTTGGCCTTACCCTTCGTCTCCTTCATTACTTGTCCCACGAGGAATCCAATCGCCTTCTGTTTGCCGGCACGGTAATCTTCAACCGATTGTGGGTTGTTTGCGATTACTTGCTCGACGACAGATTTAATGGCGCCTTCATCACTAATTTGGACAAGTCCCTTCTCTTCAACAATAGCCTGAGGAGCTTTGCCCGTCTCCAGCATCTCTTTGAAGACCGTCTTGGCGATTTTGGAACTGATCGTGCCTTTCTCAATCAAGCCGATCATTTCGCCCAAGCCTTGGCCAGTAACTTTTGAAGCATCCGCTTCAAGGCCATTCGCGTTCAAGTATCCGAGTAAGTCACCCATAATCCAGTTGGCTACTGCCTTGGCATCCTTCGTATATTGAAGACTCTCCTCGAACAGGTCAGCCAGCTTCTTCGATGCCGTAATGACTTCTGCATCGTAGCTCGTCAAGCCATATTCGCTCGTGTAGCGAGCTTTACGTGCATCCGGCAATTCCGGAATCGATGCCCGCACACTCTCTCTCCACTCGTCATCAATAACGAGTGTAACGAGATCTGGATCCGGGAAGTAGCGATAGTCATGCGCCTCTTCCTTGCTGCGCATCGTGAGCGTACGCCCTTGCGCTTCATCCCAGCGGCGAGTTTCCTGAACAACCTTACCGCCTTCATCCAGGATGTCAGCTTGGCGCTCCTCTTCATATTCAAGACCACGTTGAACGCCGCGGAAGGAGTTCATATTTTTCAATTCTGCCCTCGTACCCAGTTCTTTCTGGCCAATCGGGCGTATGCTGATGTTCGCATCACAGCGAAGGGAGCCTTCCTCCATCTTCACATCGGATACGTCGCAATATTGCATAATTGCCTTCAGCTTTTCCAAATAAGCCTTCGCTTCTTCTGGTGAATGAAGCTCGGGTTCAGATACAATCTCTACGAGCGGTGTGCCGACACGGTTGAAATCGACGAGAGAAGCATAACCGCCATCTACGTGCGTCAGCTTGCCTGCATCTTCTTCCAAGTGCAGTCGGTTAATGCCGATCCGCTTCGTTTCTCCGTTTACTTCAATATCAATCCAGCCGTTCTGCCCAATTGGCTGATCATTCTGAGAGATTTGATATGCTTTCGGAGAGTCTGGGTAGAAATAGTTTTTTCGGTCAAACTTGCTTACCGGAGCAATTTCACAGTTCAACGCCATAGCAGCCTTCATTGCATATTCTACCGCTTGGTGGTTTAATACCGGCAGTACGCCGGGATGCCCTAAGCAAATCGGGCAAGTATGCGTATTAGGCGGTGCTCCGAATTCGGTAGAGCAACCGCAAAAGATTTTCGAGTTGGTGTGCAGCTCAACGTGCACTTCCAAGCCAATGACCGTTTCATATTTCGTACTTGGCATGTCGTAAGCCTCCTCAATTACAACTGCGGACGCAGCTTATGGAACTCCGTGCGTTGTTCGAACGCATGGGCTGCACGAAGCACAGTCGCTTCGTCGAACGCCTTGCCAATCAATTGCAAGCCAACCGGCAATCCATCCGCCAACCCGCATGGTACGCTAATTGCTGGAACGCCAGCCAAGCTGACCGGAATCGTCAATATATCATTCAAGTACATCGCTAATGGATCATCAATTTGCTCGCCGATACGGAACGCCGTTGTCGGTGCTGTCGGCCCGAGCAAAATATCGAACTTGTTAAATGCTTCGTCAAAGTCACGCTTAATCAAGGTGCGGACTTTCTGCGCCTTCAAGTAATAGGCATCATAGTAGCCTGAGCTTAGTGCATACGTACCCAGCATAATGCGGCGCTTCACTTCTTGTCCAAAGCCTTCACTGCGAGAACGATGATACAGATCCAGCAGATTGTCAGGGTTGTCCGCACGCACTCCGTAGCGAACTCCATCGAAGCGCGCCAAGTTGGAGGAAGCTTCCGAGGAAGCAAGCAGGTAGTAGGTCGCTACTGCATATTCGGTATGCGGCATCGATACTTCTTCCCATGTCGCACCCATATCCTCGAATACTTTCAAGGCAGCGAGCACAGCTTCCTTCACCTTCGGATCGACACCTTGTCCAATATATTCAGAAGGCACGCCAATGCGCAGACCAGCCACATCGCCTGTCAGCTGTGCTGCATAATCCGGAATTTCTACCTTCGCCGAAGTGGAATCCATCTTATCGTGGCCTGCAATCGCTTGGAGCACGAGGGCTGCATCTTCCACATTTCTCGTAATTGGACCGATTTGATCCAATGAAGATGCGAATGCAACCAAGCCGAAGCGAGAAACGAGACCGTATGTCGGCTTCAAGCCAACGACTCCACAATAGGAAGCTGGCTGACGGATTGATCCGCCTGTATCAGAGCCTAGCGCGAACGCAACTTGTCCAGCTGCTACGGAAGCCGCGGAACCACCGCTAGATCCGCCCGGAACACGTTCCAAATCCCACGGGTTGCGAGTCGTGCGATAAGCAGAGTTCTCATTGGATCCGCCCATTGCGAATTCGTCCATGTTCAGCTTACCAATTGTAATGGCACCCGCTTCCTTCAACTTGCGGGATACCGTACCGTCATATACAGGTATGAAATTATCAAGGAATTTACTTGCACATGTTGTGCGCATTCCTTCCGTTACGATGTTGTCCTTAACCCCTGCAGGGATACCAGCCAATAAGCCGATCTGTTCTCCTGCCGAGATGCGCTTGTCGATTGCGGCTGCCTCGTTACGGGCACCCTCTTCATTAATAGTAAGAAATGCTTGCACTTGCTCATCCGTGCTGGCAATGCGTCGGAATGACGCGTCCACCAATTCAGAGACGGAGAGCTTACGCTCTTGTATTGCTTGTCTTGCTTCCGTTAATGACATCTCAAGTGGTGTCAATGCGGGCATCCTCCCTTATTCGCTTTATTCCAGAACGGCCGGTACTTTGAACTGACCATCTTCTTCTTCCGGTGCGTTAGCCATTACCTTCTCTATCGGCAGTGAAGGACGCGCTTCATCCTCACGCATCACGTTCCGTATAGGTAGAACATGAGTCGTTGGCGTGACGTCATCGGTATTCAATTCATTTAATTTTTCTGCATATTTTAGAATCGCGTTCAGCTGTTCCGTGTAACGCTCTTTCTCTTCATTGCTCAAGTCGAGTCTTGCCAACTTAGCAACGTGCTCGACGTCTTGTACGTGAATGCTCATCGGCAGCCTGTTCCTCCTTGCGCCATCAAGGCCAAATTCATCCCCTTATTATAGCTTAGAAGCGGAATCAACTCAACGCGTCATTCTGATAAAGTAATGGATGCAAAAAAACACCGAAGCACCGGAGTGACCGGTGATCGGCGTCTTCTTTAAATCCAAGCTCTTAAATTCACTTGGCGAATGAACTCTTCTTGTGACATTGCTCCGTCCTGTTCGCTCTCTTCGCTATCAGGCTCTGCGTCTGCGTTCATAATTCGACGGAATAATGATTCATTATGGGTCGCCAGTGCATAATCGATAAGTGCTTCCCGTTCGATGCGGTCCGCTTCCTGCTGCAGCAACCGTTCCTCTTGATCGATATCGGATGCTGGCACGAAAAAGTTGCGGTTTGCTCTCGGAACTCGGATGACATAGTCGAATGCGTTGTCTGCATTGCGGTCATAGGCAATAATATAGCCGTATTCCCCGATAGGCAAATGTTGTTCGAAACGGTCGGCAACAATGACTACTTTCTCTCCCAAAGGCAGCATTGTCCATGCCTCCCATCCGTTAGATGTATTCTATATGGTACTAGAATTTATGGTTCCTGTAAATGTATACGTACGAGTATCGCAATTGGTCACAAAAAGAAGCCTCTCTATTGCATACGATAAAAGCTGTACATCCGACTCTAGCTATTGTCTATGTTCACAAAGAAATGATTCGCAATCCTTCCTCCGCAGTCGTTAGCTTCTCATATCCATCAGCAGTAATCAGGTATGTATTCTCTATACCTACGACACCGCGTCCCGGGAAAGTGAATTTAGGTTCGATAGCAATTACCATCCCCTCCTGAAGCGGCTGCTTGAACCCGCGGGCCAATACAGGCCATTCATCAATTTCCATACCAATTCCATGTCCAAGAAACTTGACTTGATCCTCACCATACCCCATAAAATGCTCTTGCAATCCATACGATTTCGCCATATCAACCGCGTCTTCGTACAATGTCTCGCATACCGTTCCCGGCTTCAAGTGTTCCTCAGTTGCACGCAATATCGCTTCCGAAGCATTATAAGCACGCTGGAGTTCATCGTCCAGTTCCCCAATGACAAGGGTTCGGGTCTGATCAATTACATATCCATCGATGCAGCAGCCGAAATCGATCAGAATAGGTTCATTCACTTCAATCGCCTTACGGCTAGATCCTTGTGGACTTGCAGGTGTCAGTCCAAGCCCTCCAGCGGGACCGTCGAAATAAGTCGGTTCTGCGCCTGCACTTCCTGATGCCACCATGCCAGTTATTAGTTCCTGATTGAAGCCGCGCATTCGGATCATTCCAACATGGCCCTGCAGTCGGAATTCTCGTTCAATGTACGCAATGAGTTCTAGTTCTGTCATTCCCGGCTGGATGTAATCTGCAGCAGCAGCAAGCACCTTATGTGCAGCAGCTGCGGCAACCCGAATGCGATCCAGTTCAGCAGAGGACTTAATCATTCTCAGTTCCCGGAATAGGATCGATCCGTCTGTCCAATTCGCATCTGGAATGACCGTCTTCAATCTCTCATACTGCTGAACAGGTAGAACATCGAACTCTGTAGCAATGACGACAGCTTCCTTAACTTGGAACAGCTCCGCATAGTATGAGCGGATCGTCTCACCAAGCTGACGGAATGAACCGAGCGGAGCAACGCGAATGATCGACTCCTTCTGCGCACGCAGATAGCTGCGTTTCACCAAATAGACAGGTTCGCCGCATCTCGGTACGAGCACATAGCCGGTCTGCATGGAGCCGGTTAAGTAATATATATCCACGTTGTGTGTAACTAAGTACAAATCGATACCAGCAAGCTCCATCTTCTGTTGCAGGCGAGCGATTCGATTGCGATGCTCTTCGATAATTGCTGCATCTATTCGCTGTTCGGAATGCATCAATTGACTCCTCCTCGTATTAGGAAATGATATCTGCCGTTTTATTTGCACTTGTATCTGTTATGTAAAAAAAGGGACTGCGATACATAGTAGTAGGCAGTCCCATCGTTGCTGTATGCTTCCCTGATCATATCACGAGCGAGGATTGGCTAGCAAAATGGATCTATGGGTTTGTCTGTTCATGGCTGGGAGAATGTTAAGAGGCAACAGTTTTCATTCATACAAATGCGCTCATCTCTATTTTAAAAAGTGCGGTATCTGTACTTTATCAATGAGGATGAGTCCATCATAATTGTTCTTCGGAACAAGGAAATGTTCTGCACGTCCTTCTTCGTACGATTTGGTCGGCCGCGACATCCATTCGTTTCCGACTACAGGAGGCGAATACCGAATGTCCATAAACGTGTATGGTTTACCCGAAGCAGACAAAATATCTTCAATTGAACCCGGTAACAATGGTAGAACTTTATGAATCCCATTATTGAACCAATCAAATATTTCGCCGCTCGCCATGTATAAGCCAATTACATAGCTTTGTGCTTGTAGTTCCTTAGGCATCAGTTCCCCTACATATTTCAACTGACCCACTTTACCCTCATATAATTCATGTGTGGCTTTCCCGATATGAGTATTATGAGCCCATACTATCAATTTCTCATTCGGATAAACCTCTGTGGCAAGCCATACAAGATTGTCTGCCATTTGTTTATCCCGCCATTGAAGGAATGCTGTATCTACTTCAATGGCGCCGCCTAAAATCTTCTGTAAGTAATCAATATACTGCTCATAGTATTCATTCAAAGCCTTCAAACGAACCTCAATGGCTCGTTTGATTAGCTGATAGATTTGAGGTTCGTTTGGATAATCTTTTTGCATGAAGTCTTTATATTTAGGCAGTTCCTCATTCAAACGCTGGTATAAAGCGATAAGCTCAGGCTTTGCTTTTTGAAAAGATGCTAAATCTCGCTTACCGATCATCCATTCTTTAATATCTTGTTCAGCCTTGAGCAATTTCTCCCTCAACGCTCGACCTTGTATCCAAGTTGCATTAGGCTCCAATATAACATCCATTTTCATATCAAATCCGGTAAGACGGATCGGCGTACTGCTTCCCTGGCTGCTCTTTATGTATTCAAATAATTGTAGGACTTCCTCCGTTATATAGACACCATTAAGCGCTTGGCCTAGTGTATCCTGCGGTGTCCGGCTATTCATTCGCCCTTGAGCCATAGCCGCATCACTAATAGCGCTTTCAAAAGCAACCCTACTATATCCCAGTTCTTGATGAAGATACTGAATAAGTCTTGTTTTTGCTAGGCTGAACTCTGCTGTTGAGTGAGTACTTTCTCCAAGATACACGATCCGCTTATCCTGCAATAAAGTCTTGAGTTTATCCAGATCATCAAAATTCTGCTTTGGAATGCTGCCGTTCACAAGCTTCTCGGGCTGTATGGACGTAAACTCTTGAGCATGTTGCTTGATCCAGGCTTTCCATACTGCAATCTGATCCGTATTAGATTGGACTTCTCCCCTTATCGATACAGTTCCTTCGGCTCCATAAGCAGTCCCCGACTGAATGAAGGAAGAAGCCAAAGTCCCCAGCGCAAGCGTCATCGTCAGTAGCGTAAGTATAACTTTTTTGCGCGATGAAGTTGGCCTATCCGTTTGACAAACTTTTTTCATGACATGTCCCGCTCCTTTTTTCTATACGCTAAATATCAAACTTCCTTTGCCTGTTCTGAATGATGTTGTATTTTCTGACGTCCTTGCAGTGCCATGCTCCTTCACAAACCCTTGACCTTCTGATAAGAATCAATACATCACCTCTGTACATAACGGTTGCGGTAGTCGAAACCTGCCAGCTAATAAAAAAAGCGCCGGGCCTCCTTGATCGGGAATCAAGAGTGCCCAGCGCTTATGTACTGCAAAATCGTATTAGACAAATGGGTTGTGCTTCTTCTCGTATCCAATTGTTGTAGTCGGACCATGTCCAGGGTATACCGTCACTTCGTCGCTTAGTGTGAACAGCTTCTTATGAATAGAGTTCACCAGTGTCTTCATGCTGCCGTCTCTCAGGTCTGTTCTCCCCACACTTTCCCGGAAAAGAACGTCACCTGCGAACAAGTGCTTATCATACAAGAAGCTCACACTGCCCGGCGAATGGCCTGGTGTATGCATGACGTAGAAGGAATAACCGATCAGCTCCAGTGTATCCCCATCTTGCAGCAAATGTTCCGCCGGCTTCATGGACATTGCCGGAGACATTTGCGGCCACATGGTCGAGCCATTAAGTTCCGGTGTTGTCAGCCACTCCGCCTCAAGCTCATGAATGTACACCGGGCACGGATGTGCCTTACGCACAAGATCCACGCCGCCAATGTGATCGAAATGCGCATGTGTCAACAATATTGCCTTAACGTTTAGTCCATCGAGCGCTTGCAGCAACCGATCTGGATTCATGCCCGGATCAATGACAACCGCTTCTTTCGTATCTTCATTTGTCAATAGATAAGCGTTTGTTTGGACAGGACCTAAGTTGAAACTTTGAATCGTAAACAATGTCTTGTCAGCTCCTTGCTATATTAAAAGCCCGACAGCAGTTCTCTCAATTCAGACGTAATTCGAGCATGATAGCCCGTTCCCTCGCCGTATTGTTCGAGAATACGCTGTCTGACTACTTTCAAATTATTTTGATAATCCGGAGCTTCACGATCCGGGTTCTCTTCCTTGAATCGGATCATATGTGCCTGCACGTCACTCGGACGAGGTCCCCATTGACCGAGAACATAACCGCCCGTATCAGCGAAGATGACGATTGGAACGGAGCGTCCGCCCATCGTCAGGAATTGATCCATAACCTCAGGGAACTGTTCCATAATTAAGACTTCTGTGTCAATGCTTGCTGCTTCCATAGCGCGGAACACAACAGGCACATTACGTACCGCATCTCCACACCAATCTGCCGCCAAGATTAAGCAGCGGATATCGTCCCGATATTGAAGCGATTCGAAAAACTCCTTCTCTTCTTCACTGGACCAAGCAAATTGATCATACCAGGAAATGAAGGCTTCCTTGTTCTTCTGCATGGAGTCGATAAATGCTTGTGGTGAAATTCCTTGACCTATCACATTCGCTACATGTTTGCTCATTTCGGGTTCCCCTCTCTTCGCTTGGATTTCATATATTTGATAACAAAATATAGGGTAAGGCCAGCAAGTGCAACCAAAATAAATGGCTGAACATAAGGTGCCGCCTTCTCATTAATATGTTCCCACTGATCTCCAAGCGCGTACCCCAAATAAACAAATAGGATGGTCCATGGGATTACAGCCAGCGTTGTCAGAAGCGTAAATTTTCCTACCGGCATCTTGGAGATTCCTGCTGGTATGGAAATCGCGTGACGGACAACCGGAACGAATCGTGCAGAAAAGATTACGCCTGTTCCATACTTCTGGAACCACTCTTCCGACTTCTCAATATGGTGCTTGCGTATCAGGATGTACTTCCCGAACTTCTCCAAGAAGGGCCGCCCGCCATATCTGCCGATTGCATATACGATGAGTTGCGCAAAGACACCACCAATTGTGCCGAAAATAATCGCAGCGATAAAACTGACTTTGCCAATCGATACTAAATATCCGCCGTAGGCTAACACGATTTCACTCGGAATGACTTCAATCATGAGCCCCAGCATTATTCCCCATTCCCCAAGCTGCTGCACCCAATGAAGCAGCATATTGATCATATCATGTATCCATGCCATAGCTTGTCTCTCTCCCTTTTTAATTCCCAGCTTATTCTAACATATGGATCGCCATGACTCCAATCATGACTTTGGCTTGATCGATCTTGATGCCTCCTTGCCCCTTGGGATAACACAAGTCATGCGCTACCCTGGCCATGCATACACTTGGACTAAGCACAAGCTTGTACCTTATATCTTCTCTAGTAATGGCTGCCTACAAATGAAATGTTATGAACAAGCACTAATAAGTGATACTCAATTGGGCAAAGGAGGTTTCACAATTTGACACGTTTTTGGATTGTCTCTCGCAAACAATTGCGAATTGGTGCAATCGTCTTCTCCGCCATATTAGTAGCTGCAGCGTTCTGGCGCTATGAAACCGTGCGGTCGGAACGGGCAGTTGAGGCAGCACCTCAATCGACTCGAATTCTCCACATGGTTACAGGAGAGGTTAAATCCAAACTGGATAATGGGAAAGAAATCGAAGTGTATCAATTTATTCCGGGTACCGTTCACGCCAAAGCCGGTGAGCGAGTAGAGCTTCGTATTCGCGGAATTAACGGAAAAAAGCATGATTTCGAAATCGAGAGCATGAATGTAAAAGGCAGCATCGAGAAAGACAAAGAAACCGTCATCACCTTTACTGCCAAAGAAGGCATTCATCGCATCGTCTGCTTAACCCATCCGGATATGCAGCATGAAGGCCCTATGGTAGGGTATATCGTAATCGATTCGAAATAGCGCGTGGCCACAAGGAACCTGGGTAGGATGCCTGCATATGATGAACATATATGCAGGAAAGGAGTCGTCATCCATTGAAAGCCCCGAAGGAGCCTCATACAAGGCCTCTCCCCACAGCCAGAAGAATTCGCCGTGCTTGCAACAATGAGTTGTATCGAACCATTAAGCGTATGAACGTCTGGATTCCCGAAGATCTCGTCAAACAAGGAGAAGAACTATACTATCGCAAAGTGATTGAGAACTTGATCTGGATTCACGAGAACGGTGCCAACCGCAAGAAGCTGTCCGATTGGTGGGACGAGACCGTCTGCGAAGAGCTTGCCGCACTGTGGAATGTAGATCAAGCGAAATTATCCTCCAGCTTCCGGCAAGCATTCGGAGGCTAACTGCTATAATCGCTCATGCAGGCTGTCGGTTACCATCCGTTCAGCCTATTTCTAATGTCCAGCAACCTACGGAGCACTCATAGACGCACCAATCGGATTCGAGTTATGATGTTAGAAAATGGACGCTAAGGAGGACATCATCTTGAAAAATATCGTATGTGCACTAGCTTTGCCGCCAGAATTTCTAGAGGTCATTCGCCTCGCTGCTCCCGAATACAATGTCATTGCTGGACGAGCTAAGGAGCTCGATCGAGACGTATTCCGACAAGCTGAAGTTATTTTCGGTTGGTCGCCTGCTATCATCGAGGAATGCCTCCATGATGAATCCCCGCTTCGCTGGATACAGCTGTGGACGGCTGGTGCCGATTATATTCCGATGGATACACTCCGCAAGCACGATGTAATGTTGACTACGGCGGGGGGTGTGCATCCCGTCCCGATGATGGAGACGGTATTCGCGATGCTGCTCGGCTTCACTCGCAATCTGCCACAAGCGATTCGCAACCAAGATCGACACGTATGGGACAGTAAAGGGAATTATACGGAACTGCTGGGCAAGACCATGGGGATTATCGGCATCGGGCAAATCGGGGCTGAGGTTGCACGAATTGCCAAAGCGTTCGGGATGCGTGTTCTAGGCGTACGCCGCTCCGTTCAACCGACTGATTATGTCGACGGCTTGTACACGTTCGAGCAGCTGAATGAAGTTCTATCTGAATGCGACGTAGTCGTCAACATACTGCCAAAGACATCTCAGACGATAAACTTATATGATGAAAATAGGTTCGCTACCATGAAGCAAGGGGCACTGTTTATCAACGTTGGACGCGGTGCATCGGTGAAGACGGATGCTCTTATCGGCGCCTTGAACAGCGGCCACCTCGCAGGCGCTGGCCTCGATGTGTTCGACATTGAGCCATTGCCTGAGGATCATCCGTTATGGTCCATGGACAATGTCATCATGACTCCTCATATTGGAGGCAATACCGATCAATTGAAGGAACGAGCTACGAAGCTGTTTATCGAGAATCTCAAGGCCTATATCGCACAGGGACGTCCTGCTCGCAGCATTGTCGATTACGACAAGGAATACTGAGGATGCTGATTATGGTGGCCGGGCTTGCGTTTGAACCTCGTGATTATTCTGTCAGCTTTCAGGCTGAGACAATCAACTTGCTTGCGAAAGAATACGCGCTGCTCGAATTTCTGTACCGAAATCGCGGCAAGGTCTTTAGCCGGGAGCAGCTGCTGGATCAGGTATGGCCAATGGAATATCCGGGCGAACGAACGGTAGATGATCATGTGTATCGGCTCCGAAAAAGAATGAAACCATGGAGCGGAAAAGTTCAGCTGATCACCGTGCGGGGGCTTGGCTACAGCCTCACAATAAAAGAAACGCTGGGACTTGCGGTTCCGTCGCTGACGGACAGTGGATTGCAGAAGCAAATCGGGCAGTTGTTGGACACCTATCTCATGTTAGGGCAAAGCCAATCGATGTTAGCCCTTGTTAATCAGCAAGAGCTTCTTGGCGTGAATATCAGTCCCTCCCATCAAATGTTTCTGAGGTTTGTGCGGGCAGATCTGGACTGGTTTCTGGAAAGCGATGCGGAGAACCCAGATAAATTATATTGGCTGCTGATATTTTACTACTCTTTTTACATGGAACCGGCAAAAAGTCTGAATTACTTTGAACGGACGATTGAATCGGGGATTTTACCGTTTGAGATGCATCGCGAGTTGAAAGTGTTAAATATTCTTGGTCTTTATGCAGATAACGGTCGTGTTGAAGAGGATCTGCGGCGAGTGCAAGAGGCTTATCGGATCATTGAACAGGAGCAAGGTAAGCTGGATACCTTCAAGGTTCATATTGCCATGTCGGAAATGCATATTCATTTGGTCGCAGGCAGTATCCAGGAGGCGGAGCGGTGCTCTAGGCAGATCGAAGACATGCTGGCTGAAGCTCCTTATTTGCGGGAAATCAGCGCCTACCATGGTTTAAGAGGGAAATTGATGCTGCATCAAGGCCGCCCCCAGGAAGCAGCAGCTGCATTCGAATATGGCCTTGAGGCCGGCAAAACAGCGCATCATGTACCGCTGCTCGCTCGGTTGATCATTGGTACGCTCCATTTTTTGAAAACGTCGTATCACGATCCCAAACTTCTGCAGACCTTCCAGACTCGATATGATGAATTTGAACGGGGGTATAAGCTGGAGGCATATAAACAGCCCATAGAACAGATGATTGAGCGGATTTTAGGTTCTGTCTGATAATCCCCTGATATTTCTTCGTTAAAGTGAGAGAAATTCTATTCTGATTTTGCGGAGGAAATATTCATGTCTACCACATCTGTATCAAACAGGCACCAGACATCTATTTGGAAAAACCCGGTTTTTACTAAAATGTACTCGGCTTATGCCGTCTCATCTTTCGGCGAATGGTTCGACGTCTTTGCGATTGAGATTCTTGTGGCATACCGCTGGCATGCGGATCCGTTTATGATCGCCTTGATTCCGGTGATGATCGCTCTCCCCGGCATTCTGTTCGGATCTTTCGCCGGTGTAATCGCCGACCGCTGGAAGAAGGTCAATCTCATGCTGTTGGCCGATGCAGCCGAGACGCTGCTCACCATATTGCTGCTGTTTGTTCCCGGCATGTACTGGATGCTGCCTTTGCTTGCGTTTCGCGCCACAATGGGAGTATTCCGCGTTCCAGCGCATCAAGCGTTGACGCGTCAGGTGGTTCGGGAGAATCAACTGCTCAAAGCAACCTCGTATAACGGGCTCGTCAATCAATTTTCCAAAATCGCGGGGCCCCTGCTCGGCGCAGTGGCTTTAACAGTGATCTCCCCACAATTATGTATTTTGGTGAATGCCATCACGCGCTTATTCTCCTGCATATTGCTATATACAATGCGGCATATCGATGAAAATGCAAAAGCAGAGAATCGGGGGAATTCTGATGACTCGGAAAACGGCGCAGAGACCAAGATGAGCTTCGTCCAATTATGGAAGCAAGGGTGGGCAGTGCTGCTGCAGCGCCGGATTCTTTTTAGCAGTTTTAGCGTGAATATGATCATTATGCTGATTATTCTGATGATCGATTTCCAATTTCCGACGTTGTATCGGGAAATTGCCCCTCATAACGAATCTCTGCTTGGCTGGATGGTAGCTGCCACAGGAGTTGGAGCGTTTATCACCATCCTGCTGCTGAACCGTCTTGGCAAAGTGAAGTACGGACTTGGTATCGGGGGAGGCGCCGCGTTGATTGGAGCTGCTTTTGGAAGTATGGGACTCTTAAGAGCGGATTCGCATGAAATATGGAGCATCGTCTTGGGACTTGTGATCGGTATTGGAAACGGGCTGTCTATCGTGACTTATAACTATGTCCTACAGAAAGAAACTCCTGAGGGTATGACAGGCCGAATCTTTGGCATTCAAAATATGTCCGCCAGCACGATGATGGTAGGTGCGCCATTAATCGGAGGCTTACTGATTCGTGGAATGGGTGTGAGCAAGGTGTTTTTTTTGCTGGGAACGGTTGTCTTCATCATTGGCGTCATATGCCTGAGTATTCAGCACGTATTATGGCCGACCAGGTTCCAATCAACGCAGTCGCAAGAAATACAGGAGGTTTCCGGGTAGTGGTCTATGCGGATCAAAAGACTCTAGTATGGAGCTGAAAATAAGCCAACTATCCGTCCTATGGATGTCATTTTCATATAGTTTATCATGCTGGCAACGTTGACATACTCGCTCTAGCGAAGGTACGTACCGCTGATTTCAACCGGATGCTGCGGGACGATGCTATTAATCTGATCGTACCGCCTTGGAGTAGCGAATATTAATTTCAGCGGAAAGTTCAAATCGGCCTCTGTTCGCATTATCTGCGACGAGGCCGGTTTTTTCTTGAGTTGTTCGAGATTCCACCCCTATCGGCGTGCCGGCAGGCACAGCATGTTCAAAGTTCACCTTCAACTTCATGAGAAAAGCCCGGTATCCTGGTGGCGTCAAATGAAGGCGACCAGCGCTCCGAATTCTGGTTAACGTCCATGAACTACTGTCCCCTCGTGATCAACGAAACGATCGAGCTGTAAGCCCGCTTCGCTTCCTCCGTCATTGCGAAACGCTTGCTGTTCGCAGGATTGCGCATGAGAAGGACATGATGTGCCTCCGCTTCATATTGCCGGAACATCTTGCCAGCTGCGTTCGCATATGCGGCAGCTTGAAAGCGATCTGAACTGTAGTGCGCCGCAAGCGCCAGCTTCTCAATGGCTTCGGTCTGCAGCACGCGATCGAAGCGGTCGCTGCTAACCGCCGCCTCCCACCAAGCGGCGGCGTCATCGGCGCGGCCTAGGCGTGCACTTGCCAAGGCGAGCGCACGGTAGAGCCCCTTGCCATCGCGTTCGTAGCGCAGCCCTTCCTCCAGAATGGCAAGCGCCTCCTGCGGAGGCAAGGTTCGGCTCACGGCGATGCGAAGCGCCGTGTTCGCGGGCGCCCAGCGCAGCGCAGCCACTTGCTGCGCATGCGCGCGGGCCATGCCGACAGGGCCTGTGGCCCTGTCGGCAGCAGCGCTGGCAGCCGCGGCGAGCTGTTGTGCCACGAGGTGGCACGACGCGAGCACGATTGCGGCTGCCAGCGGAGCGGCAAGCAGCAGTGCCGCGAGACGCTTCCCGCGCTTCGTGCCCACCTGCCACAGCGCGAAGCGCATCCTTGGAGAACCATGATTGAGGCTCTCATCGTACAAGCCCAGCGTTAGCAGCACTGCGAACAGCAGCGTCACTAGCCCATACGACATGTCGAAATCAATCAGACTATGTGCAAGCAGCATCGCTGCGGCCAATCCGAATCCGGCATGCCGACGCCATGCTAGCAGCAATGCTGCTAATACTAACCCTATTGCAGGCATTGTAAATACCAGCCCTACATCAAGCAGCATATCCAGCACGCTGCTGTGCACTTCCTTGCCAACATACGGCTCGCTCTGTATGCGTGCAAACTGCTGCCGCCATGAATCTCCGCCTGCGCCGAACCAAGGATGTTCCTTCCACAGCGTAATTGCATCCTTATAGAACAATGTCCGCGCTCCTGCAGTAGCATAATGATCCGTAATCCGACTGCTTGCCCCTGTAGGCAGCAAGTGAATGCCTGCTATCATAAGCATTGGAAGTATGATGAGAATCAACCCATTTCGTAGCCAACGGTTCTGAGACAGACTCAGCATTAAGCCACTGAACAGTACAATTGAACCGATCCAAGCGAACCAAACAGGCATCGGCAGCCACCCATCCCCACTCTGCCACATCGAGGCACTCCATGCGGCCGCTAGGAAAGACCATGCTCCGAACCACAAAAACGTCGTCACGTACTCCGCACGATAGCCGCGAGCGCTCCAGATTCCAACCAGCAATACGATACCGAACACGATCCAGGATCCCCTTGATTCGGTAAGACCAAGGACGACCAAATGGGGAACAATCGGCACAGCCGCAAGCAGCCATTTGGTAGAGACAACCCGTACATGAACACTTCCACTCCGTTGGCTTCGAGCTTTAGCCGCCGCACAGGCTGCGCCGTTCAAGTGCAGTAACGCGAACGCCCCGGCAAGTACACCAAGCGTATTCGGGTATTGGACAACCCCACCTAATCGAAATCCAAACGCCGACAATTCTGAATTCTGACTCACCATCACACCTGATTCATTCGGTATCCATCCATAGAGCATGCCAAGAGCGCTGCCACTGATTAAGACTCCGACTAACATGATTGAACCTGTAATGAGCCGCTTAGCCTGATCCCCCCCTCTGTGCAGCATAATGGCGAGCAGTATAATCCAAGCTTGCAGCATCGCGGTTCTTAGGATTTGCATCTCTGTGCCATATACGGTTGCAGGCCCTAACACCCAGCTAATGAGATATCCGATGAGCAGGGGAAGCGGATATCTGAGTGGCAATGGAAGGACTGCATCCCACCTCCATGCGGCAAGCATACATACAGAAGCTGCGCAGAGCAGGAGGGATAGCATTCCCACATCGCGATCATAGAACAGCCCCTGCTTCCATAACCCAACAAGAAGCACAGCGAAGATTGTCCCGATTCCAACATACAAAACAACAAAATTGCCATGGCCATCTTGTTGTAAATCCACCTTCATCTGCACTCTCCCTTCTTTCCCGATTCTACCAATTCTATATCTATTATGATGGACAATCAAAAAGAAGGCCAACCCTTAGGTTGACCTTCTGACGATACTGCTTGTTATTCTGCGAGAATCGCCATCACGATCTTAGCGCGAACAAAATTATTGTCACCCTTCGTGAACAGCCATTGCTGGGCGTCCACAATCTGATAGGATGATTCGCCTCTTGCGGCAGCCAGCTCCTTCAATTCACGAATGACTTTCTCTTTGCCGGACAATTCAATCGCTCGCTCCAGCGTGACCGTCGTTCCATCGAACAGATAGAGACCATACTGTCCTTCATCAAATCCTTTAGATTGGCCCTTTTGTTGATCAATGATGAATGTAAGGCTGCCCCCACTTGTCAGTTCTCCCTTACGAGCATTACCTGATGCAACCTTCTGTTCGAGCTCTGCATAGGAAGGCAGATACTGTTCAAATGGAGCCATGTAATACTCACCGGAGCCAGCTGGCATCACTTCAAAGCCATTATCTACTTCTGGATAGGTACCGGCAATGCCAACTTCGCGCGGTTTGCTGATGTACATGCTTAATGTTCCATGCGCAGGAATACCTTGTCGTTGATCATCCGCAGTAATCGTGATTTTCTCGATGCCCTCTGCGGAATCAGCTCTTGCACGCACCAACAGCTTATCCCCATTAATCTCGCATGAGACCAGACCATTAGCTGAGACAGCAGTATAGAATAATTCATCGTTGTCTAAATCCTCAAAATATCTCGACAGCTCAAGACTTGCTTCACCGTCAGGAGTCAAATGCAGCGTTCGATCGAAATTATTTTTCAGGCTGGGCGATCGATTGATTTTATAGTCCTTATAGTATGTAGCGGATATATCTTTACCGTTCGTATCTTTTATTGTTACTTTGAATACCCATCTTGTATCCACTGCGTACTGAGCCTCAGCGCTGAAAAGATATCGTTTCTGATTAACAGGTGTTATGTTCTTGAAGCCATTTCCGGATCGAAGCTCGTTATAAGGTACCGGCAGGTTAGATCTCCAATCTACATTCTCAAATATATCTTGGAAATCATTGATTTCAGAAGATCCTAGCTGCACATAATTTTCCTGTTCAGGTTTTTTAATCCGAGGAATAATATTACCCTGTGAGGGGTCGACTACCGCAACGACAAACTTATGATGAAGCACCGTTCCATCCCCTTGGGTCCATTTGAACTCGACCGTAGTCGATCCTGGACTATGCGGTGTCACCACGTATTCTTCGTTCGGTAAATCTACCTTTACTTCGGCAATTGCAGGATCAATGTTCACCACTTCTTGATACGTAACATTCGTAACAGATGGCTGAATTAACTCGTCCTTAATCTTCTGACGCCCTTCTTGATTCATTGCAACGTCTGTGAATACCTCAAACACCTTAGTCGGGTATCGATTATTTAGCCCAGCTGCTGACGTCGATGTTGGAAAGGCGCTTAATAGGAGCACGATGCCAAGACATCCGATTAATAAGTTCCTTACATGACGAGAAGCACGCTTCAAGCTGCTCCCTCCCTCCTTTTCTCTCCTACCATTTCTTGTCTATGCAATGGTGAAGTACATTGCTATTTTAGCATGTTATGGCCGAGCTGTTATTGAATTTTTTGATTTGCGATCAATATGTGATTTAATCTGTTCCCGCATAATAAATGCACGCAGGGAACGTTGTGCAGGATCACTGGTTACCTGAAGCTTGGCACCATAGAAGATATCGTCTTCCCGACTTGCCATACGAACAATCGTTAAGCGGCAGGGAACAGCAAATCCAAGCTGCAGTTCAGCCTCTAATTCGCTTCCTTCCACGAATGAAGAGTTCCCCTTAATGTTGAAACCGATCCCATTCAAACTAATATCTTCGATATGGATCGGTATTGGTGTCGGCGTAATTGCCATTCCTTCCGCTGGTCGTGAAGGCAATACGTATCCATGCTTGCGCACCTCTATACGCGGAAATAAGCGTTGATCTGTAAATTTACGCTGTTGATGCGGCGGATGAATAAGCATCAACGACCCTTCATGCCGTGCCACAGCCTGAGTATGGAAATTAAATATGCCTACCGGCGAATATATGGTCACCTTCAGCGCCTCTCCAAGTTCAAACCGCTCGAATTCTGGCAGCTCTACCTCCATGACATCTCCTTCTAAATAAGACAATACTCCCGTTGCAATGCAGTTGTCGCCCTCAAGCACTGTACGACTGTGCAAAAGCGACATTAACAAATGCTCTGGAGCATCCGTTACATAAGCTCCCGTCATTGACCGTTCAACCTCCTAGATTCTTCGTTCGCAGTTTATCCCCTTGCTCCGCTTCGCTTCGTTTCACTATTCACGTTAATCTTGCTCTTGCTGTATGAAGATCGGGCCAGACATAGGCGTCCTGCTTGTTCTATTGCAACAACTCACTTAACCCTGTTCTATAACCATGCAGCTATAGATTCTTTTAATGGGCATTGATTTGTTACTGTTCCTGTTCCATACTACCTTCCTTTATATATCGTCCAAAACGGAGGGAATTTGAAGAGAAGCATACTGCTGGATAGAGTCGCTCGACCAAGGAGTTCATGTATGTAGCTCACTAGAGAAGGAGCAGGCCCTACATTATGCAATGTAACGAGAGCCGCCCATATTCGTTGGATCATAACTAAGAACCAAGTCAGCTTATGAGCCTGCCTATCCCCCACATCAAAAAGAACCCTCTACACAACGGAGAGGGCTCTAGCCTTAGATACTTATACTGTGCGCTTGCAGCCACGAGCTTCCAACAGCTCCTGCAGGGCATGCTCCAAGTACGGATCTGCGTTCAAAAACTGTCTGAACGTCTCATACTCGTTCCACATTTGCGGGTCAGTCTTCTCTACCTGCCCAGCAGGTTCTTCACCGCGAACCGCACGAATCAAAATATTCTTGGGTGTGTGCTCTATATCAATAAATTCGAGCAATTGTGTACGATATCCTACGCAATCAAGCAACTTCGCCCGCAGTCCATCCGTCGCCAAGGCACTGAAACGTTCCTTCAATATGCCGTGTCTCAACAAGGGCTCCAGCACGCTCTGCTCCACCTGACGGTTCAATTCATGCTGGCAGCATGGAACCGACAAGATAACTTGAGCTCCCCACCGTACAGCCTTGTTTAGCGCTGCATCTGTCGCGGTATCACAAGCGTGCAGCGTCACCACCATATCGACCTCATCGGCACCTTCATATTGGGCGATATCCCCCATTTGGAAGGAGAGTCCGTCATAGTCAAGGCGCCTAGCAAGCGCCTCACACCGTTCGATGACGTCCCGCTTCAAGTCCAACCCTACAATGTGAACCGGGAGCTTGGATTCTACATGCAGAAAATGATACAGCGCGAACGTTAGATACGATTTGCCGCAGCCAAAATCGATAATGCGGACCGTACGATTGCTCGGCAGATGCGGCAGCACATCCGCCACCATTTCGAGGAAGCGATTGATTTGGCGGAACTTATCATATTTCGCTGCAATCACATTGCCTTCCTTGCCCATGATGCCTAGTTCGACCAAGAATGGAACCGGAATTCCCTCGTTCAACACATATTGCTTCTTGCGGTTATGTGACACTTCAACCTTGCGCACGACTGCCGCTTGCTTGCGAATCGTTACCTTGAATTTCTTGCTGATTAACACTTGATAATCGCCCTCTGTTGTCCGCAACAATCCCTGCTTGAATGTACTTTCGAATAAAGACATTACCTTCGCGGCCGCTTCTGTTAACGGGACATTATCATGCGTCACCTTATTATCATAATGATACTCGAACTGGATCTGAATCTGCCCGCGCAACTGCACCGGCTTGAGCAGCACCTTGGTGTAGCCCTCCTCAGGCTTGCGCCGCAGTTGGCTAAGCACTGCACTGCTTAAGATTTGTTCTGTAATCACTCGTTCAACTAACTCTGTTAATTGTTCCATCTGCTTATAACTCCTACCGTTCCATTTGCCATGCTGTACTCTTACTTACGTCTTCCCTGCCCGAGATGACCTCCTCTCGGCTTAGACCCCCTTCTAGAAGCGTCTCATCCGACATTGCATCAAGTCGTTCATAGAACTTCAACGCTTGCGTATATCGACTTGCTGCCTGCTCAAGATGATGCCGCTCTCCACTGTCCAACCACTCAAACAAAGAGTCCTCCGCTTCAGCCAGACGACCCTCCTTCTCAAACCAGCGCCACATCTTCTCCCTTAAGCGATTATCAATATGATAGCCTTTGATTACCTGATATATCGCTTCCATCGAGTCTTGAACCGGAAGCAGCCTCCGATCACTACCTTGCGAGGTCGCTTCCAGCAAAAGCTCGTACGACTTCATCAATCGCAGAATATATATTGTCTCGTCATTGTCAGTTCCCATCATGCTCTCACCATATCGCGGCACTTCGGCAGCGCCAAACGGCGGCGACTCATTATCATGCCTGCTTCGTTCCCATTCCAACTTAGCCCGCTCATACAGTACAATCGCCAATGCTTGGATCTCATCTGCATGCGGCCGCTCTCCCGTCCGGAACAGTCGTATGATGTCCTCTGCCGGAAGCTTGTCAGCCAGTTCCCCGCTAATCCGAAAACGGCGCTGCAACAATTCATCCCATTCGACAATCAGTTGCTCACGCTTCTTCTTTTCCTTTAGTCCAAGCGCTTGACCAAACATACGAGTCATCTCTTCAATTAACCGGAGTAAATAATCACGTTGGTGCATCACCATCACCTCGGCCGTATTTTAGATTGAAAGACAAGGTAGGAATAAATCATGGGGACAAAGACTGATACCGCTATTACAAATAAACCGATATATCCACCCCAGTGGAGGGGCAGCAGCCATGCTCCAGCACATGCTAGTAAACCCGATATAAGCCACACCTTGCCTGCCAGACGATGCGTTTTGCGCCATACCTGTTCGTCTGCAAGCGTCCACGGCGTACGGATACCGAAAAAATAGTTGAACCGCACACGTCCAAACATGTTGCCAAGGAACATCCACAACAATCCGAGCGTAGTTAATATCAGAGATTGCACCGGAAACCCGTTAATTAGATGATAGCCGATCACGACGCCGAATATAGCTTGCAGGAACACAGACAATGCCCAGCCGAACCATATGTATGTGGATTCGAATTTCTTGTAATTGTGCTGCTGCGGATCTGCACGTCGAACGAACGGCAAAAGTACGGGGATCAGTATTAAGATAGCAGAGAATATGATAAAAACTATCGTCTTCTCCATTGTCCCGTCAGGAGCGCCATAGTAGTTGAAATGGGATACAATCCTCTCTGGAAGCTTCGGATATGCCAGCCACATCAGTCCAGCTACAATCACATTGTACACAAACAATACAAGAAATGCCCTTCTCTCCAGACTGTGATCCAGTAGTTTCATTAATCATCCCTCCCTCGCTTCCCCTGGTATGAAATGATATCAAGAAACCAGCCGAGAGCCTCCTGCAATACGGTTGTATTGAGTGAGTACCATATATGCTGGCCTCGCCGCTCATCAAGAATGAGCTTCGCTTGCTTCAACCCATTCAGATGATGAGAGATGCTTGGCTTCGTCATATTAAAGTGATCGGCGATGTCTCCTGCCGTCATATCCTTATCCTTCAACAAGGTTATAATCTGTCGCCTGGTCGGATCTGCAAGTGCTTTAAACGCCTCATTCATGTCAAAGCCTCGCTTCATGTACATAATATTCGGATTTAGACATCCAAAAAGTAAGTCAAGTATAGCGAAAAAGGGGAGCTTCCTCAAGTGAAGCTCCCCTAAACGTGGTCATCCATATCATCGTTGTCCCTAATACATCAGAACACTTCTGCTGCCTCTTACTGAAATACATTAGCTAAATAGGTGTGCAGCGCATCCGCAAGTGTCGCTGGCGTCTCCATCATACTCATATGACCCGCCTTCTCTATCGTAACCTGCGAAATATTGTCCCCGCTCGCCGTAAAGGCTTTATCTGCTGTCACAATCTGATCGTGCTCTCCCGCTACTAACAGCACGGGTAACTCGGTTGCTTGCAATACCGAAGTCCGATCAGTTCGCTCTCTCATCGCAAGCGCTGCTCCAGCAGCTCCTTGCGGCGGTGTGCAGTATCCAATCTCCTTCGCCCTGCTCACCTGCAAGGCATGCTCTTCAATATGCTGTGGCGCGAACAGCTTCGGGATTAATCCGTCCACAACAGGAACGATACCTTGCGATTGCAGCTTCTCGACAACGGCCAAGCGATTCTGCTTGCCCTCTACGGTATCCGGCAAGCTCGTGGAATGGATCAGCCCGAACCCATGCAAGCGGCTGCTATAGCGCTGAGCGAACGACAGCGTAATATATCCACCAAGAGAGTGACCAAGCAGCACAAATTGCGATAGCTCGAGCTTATCGGCAAGCGCAAGCACATCGTCAGCCATTTGTTCAATGGTATATGCGCCTACAGGTGAATCTGACTTGGCATGACCTCGCAAATCTGGAGCAATGACGCGATAGTTCTGCGCCAGCATCGGCATTATCGCTTCCCAATATTTCGAACTTCCACAATAGCCATGAAGCAATATGACAGCAGGGCCTTGTCCTTGCTGTTCTACATTCATCGTAAAGTTAGCATCCACCTGTATTCTTGTCATCGCTTATCCCTCTCTCCTTTTGGTACGTTCTCAAATTCGCAAGCCTTCATTTTATGCAGAACCTGCCGAAATATGCACCTTTAATTACCATTACACAAAATTTTCAAAAAAGCTTGTCCAAAGCATTCTTTCATTCCAAAAACATCCATACATATATAGTATATTACACTACCCATAAATGCCTGAATCAGCAGCCAACTCCAAGCATTGCCCGCACCAGTAATCTGCGATCTCGAATAGAGGGGGGGTGAACAATATGCAAGGGTTCGAACTTTTCTTTGCCACGAGTGCATTTATTCTCGGGTTAGTTCAGCTCATCATCAAGCTGACGGACCGGGAAAGTAAAAAATGATCCGTTCCCCCAGAACGGATCGGTACAGCTTAACACGCACATCTGTATGAACCCGAATGATGGAGGCGGAGGGCGATCCGGCTCCATCTTTTTTTGGCCCACGACATCATTTGTATGGAGGTTATTCGGTATTTATGCTTGGCTGCGGAAGAAATGATTCGATGATAGCATCCGCTATTTCGTCCGCCATCTTCATGACGTGATGCAAGGAAGTCGTCTGCAATGTCCAATACGGCTTCGGGCCATTCACATTCACGACACAAGCAATGCTGTATTGACCCACTTCCGGCATAGCTAAGCCGACCGATTCTGCTGGCTGTAAGGAGGAGTGGCTGACCAGGTATTGTCCTACGGAGCCTGGATGTCCGAGGCAAGCATCGATTGCAACCGTCACAACATGATCCCGCAGCGCAGATAACCGGGATTGCAAATTCGTGGCATCACATGGCTCTTCCATCGTCCCTACCACCTGCAATCCATGCTGCGCAAGTCGGGTGCCAACCAAGGGTCCAAGCGCATCTCCTGTGGATCGGTCGGTACCGATGCAGACGAACATAACGTCCTGACCTTGATGCTTGTCTGCGACTTGCCGCAGCCAATCTTGGAGACGATCTATCGTGCAGCGCGTTCTCTGGCCGCTCTGTTCGTATACCTTATTCATACTGCCGTTGACTTGCATGGGCGGAGAGCTCCTTCTGTTCTTTGTACTTCTTGATCAATCCTACTTCATAATTCATTCTACTGCATGATTCAATCTGCTTCATGATTCACATTCTACTGTACAATTCCATTGATGCCAAGCAAGGCACAATAAGGAAGGAAGCATAAGAAATGCCTTGGAGACGAACATTGAATTACGCGAGGATATCGTTTTGTTTCCACTGCTTTCGTGATACAATACGGACATGTTGAATAGGACGTTATCGCAATAGCGTCTAAGGAGGAGAACCATGGTTTCCAATGAAAGAACGCAAGCCAATGTAGAAATGATGATTGATGTGATCAAGGATAAATTGAAGATGGCTACGGCAGCAGCGATGCAGTCCTCTGCGTTCTCCGTAGAGCAATATGACGACATCAAGGATATTTACGATATCATTATGAGCAAGCCTGCTTTCAGCATCAGTGAAGTAGAGGCGATTGTCTCTGAGCTCGGCAAATTACGCCGTTCCTAACACTTTGTCGTATCGCATCACCAGTTGCAACCAAACGAAAAATAGCTCCTAGCGGACAGTGCATAAGCAAAGCGGCTCGGGAGCTATTTTTATTTATACCATAATTGTATTGAGCGACGACCGCAAAGCCCGCAGACGTTCAGGGTCAATTGGAGCTAGGGCTTGACCGCCCATGCGTACATTCGATCCAAAATGAACCTGCTTCACTCCTGCTTCCCTTGTGAAATCAACCACCGTCTCCGCGGTCAGTCCACTGCCAGCCAAAATCCCCAGATTCGAGCCAGCAGCCTGCCGCACCATGGACTGGATACACGCAAGGCCTTGCAGAGCGCTTGGCTGACCGCCCGATGTCAGTACAGTAGTCACCTGTGGGTAAGCAAGCAGAACATCCAAGGCTTGTAGCAGGTCGGCAGACTTATCGATCGCGCGATGGAAGGTCAGCGGCAAATCGCCGGCCGCCTCCAACACTCTCTCAAGCAGATCAACGTCTACCTTCCCTTCCAGTGTAAGCGCGCCAAAAACAATAGCATTCGCTCCAGTTTCACGTAACAAGCGAGTATCGCGCACAATTGTTGCTCGATCGTCCGCATCATACACGAATGAACGGCTATGCGGCCGTACCATCACATTAACCGGAATACTTACGGAAGCTATAGCCTCTTCAACGAGCCCGAGACTAGGGGTTAGTCCCCCTTCTGAAAATGCAGTAATCAGTTCAATGCGATCTGCTCCATGCAGCGCCGCTTCCTTCACCTCTTGCACTGTCGTACCGATAACCTCTAAGAGTATGGGATTCATTAGCTCACCTCTTCTATGATGTCATACTACGAATTGCGCATCATACCGCTCACTTCAATGGCTGAAGCTGAAATACCGTCTTCTGTTCACCGACCACACGGCCGTTGTCGTTCCGAATTGTGCCTGGGAACACGCGACGAATACGCTCAATTGTCGACTTCTCCTCATAACAAATCTGTTCGAGAATCGATGCAACAATATGCGCCCATTCCTCATCTGAACCATCCGCTACCTTGAAGGCGAAGCCAAGACCTTCACGACGAAGTCCGAAGGCAAATATCCCTTTGAAGCCGCCCTTGGCTATGATGTTCTTATCTTCCATCAACAGCGAGTCAACCCGATTCGTACCGCCAACTAATAATGGATGCTCCTGCATTGCATTGCGAATGCGCTCTGCAGCCTGGCGAGTCGGTTCATCCTTAATAAGCTCTGGGCAGGCGATCTTCACATACGCCGTTGCGAGTCCTTGAAGCGGAAGTGCATACACCGGGAAACCACAGCCATCTGTACCTGCATGCATCTGTTCTGGATCAACACCTGCCATCTCGCCGATTGTACGTGTAATCTCTTGCTGTGCAGGATGTTCAGGTTCCGTATAAGTCGCCAGATCCCAGCCCATCATATGGCTCCATGCAAGGACGCCGAAATGCTTGCCAGCACAATTATGATACGCTCTCCGGCGTTCTCCTCCATCGCGCAAATACTGCTCTTTCACTTCTTCGTTCAATGGAAAAGAGGGCGAGCAAATCAAATGATTCTCTTCAAGTCCCGCACATTGCATAATGTGTTCCATCGTATCAATATGAATGGATTCTCCTCGATGAGATGCTGTCATCAACGCTAAATCTCGAGTTTGCAGCCCATAATGCTCAAGTGTCCCACTGCGAACAACAGGGATCGCCTGCAGTGGCTTGCCTGCCGAACGCAGGAACATCGGTGAATGTATATCTCCAAGCGCATATTGAGGCTGCAGATGGCGATCGACACCACAGATTGCACCGCGATGCTCGCATTCCAGCCAGCCGTTACGTGTTTCCTCCACTAGACGTTCATTCATGTTCGTCTTCCTTTCATTTCTTCCAGTTGCAACAAAGCATGGAAATATGTTATTGATATTACATATTTACCTTTTGTCCATAATTCGTGCTTTAAGAGGCATCAGCGGACATCTTGTAATGTAAACATACACCTAAAGGAGAAGTGTTGACAACTGTGAAACAACAATATCGGGGCGTTACGCCAGAAGAAAAACGCAAGTTCGCACTAAATCTTCTGGGGGGAGCTGCCGCGACACTTATCTTGGCTATCGTTTTCTTTTTTATCACTAGAAGTGTTCTTCTGAATCAAACGACTGACTTCGATCGCTACGTAACGGATACGGTACGCCAAGCAGCCTCCCCTACCTTAACAACTGTCGTCACATGGATCACCCATATCGGATCTAGCCGTGTCGTTGTACCGTTGGCTGGCATACTTATTGTACTCCTTGCCTTCGTGTACAAGCGCAGATGGGACGCCATAAGCCTTCTGACTGTCTCGCTGGGAGGCGCCTTGGTCAATGAAGGCCTGAAGATCTGCTTCCAGCGGGCAAGACCAGACTGGGAACACTGGGTCGTTGAACATGGCTACAGCTTTCCAAGCGGTCACTCCATGGTTAGTACTGCCTTCTTCGGCATGATTGGATATTTAATATGGGTTCACTTAAAAGAACAGGGCAAGCCTGCCGGATATGTGCTTGTGATTACGGTATTACTTATTGTATGCATCGGGCTTAGCCGCATTTATTTGGGTGTTCATTACGTAACCGATGTGCTGGGCGGATACACGGCGGGTGCAATCTGGCTTCTGTTTACCATTTTGGCGATGCAGTGGCTGAGAGACCGCAAGAGAAGCGCTCGATAGGTACAGATAATGGATGCCTCTGTTTCAAACCTCCTAAAATTGTGTAATCCTCTAGTAAGACATTCGACTACACACAAAAGGAGAGGTTAGTATGAGTCAAAACACAGAATGCAATAACGCAAAAATGGATTGCAACACATTTGTAAAGGGACTTCTCATCGGGGGCGCGATAGGAGCGGCGGCAGCTCTGCTGCTTGCGCCGAAATCCGGACGCGAGCTGCGCTCAGATATAAGCGATAAGGCACAGCAAGTAGGCGGCAAAACAAAAGAAATGGCGACAGATCTTGGATCCCGCACAGCCGAAACCGTAAAAACGGTTGGATCAAAAGCGGGTGCAGTCGTTAGCAGCGTGAAAGAAGCGTCCAAGGAGTTCGCTGCAACCGTAAAGGAAGCAACAGCCAACACTGCAAATCAGTTGAAGGAAGCATCGGCAGACGTAGCAGAGGAAATTGCGGACGAGTTGAAGAAGGAATAGTGAACGGTATCTAATCTTTATGAGAATTGCATCTATGCTAGCATAGCAGACACAAAATGAAGATGCTGTCTATACAGACAAGCATCTTCATTTTTTCTACGAAGAATTATTCGATGTCAATATATTCTTAAGTTTCTCCGTTGCACGCCGCTGGATGCGCGATACGCTCATTTGGGAAATGCCGAGACGATCCGCAGCCGAGCGCTGTGATAATCCTTCATTAAATATAAGTGCCAATACATTTTGTTCTTCCGGCTTGAGTTCCTTCATAGCCTCCATCAGATCCATCTTGCGTTCAACCGATTCATAATCGTCGGCTTCAGAGCGAATCAGCTCTCCCAATGTCGCAGCACTCTCATCCTGCGATAATGGGGTATCTAAGGAAACGTAATGATAGCACTCTCGACCGGCTAGAACTTCGACAGTTTCTTCAACGGACAATTCCAACTTTTCCGCAATCTCATTTACATTAGGCGACCGCTCAAGCTTCATTGTCAGCTCATCAATGGTCTGCTGTACGAGCGCACCTTTTTCCTTAATCCTGCGTGGAACTTGTATATACCATGACTTGTCCCGCAAGAAGTTCTTCATATGCCCAATCATACTTTTCATCGCATAAGCTTCGAACGGAACACCTAACGAACTATCGAATTGCTTCAATAAGCGAATCAATGCCATATTGCCGACCTGCATCAAATCTTCATACAAGTCCGGACGGTTGCGTGAAATCTTGCCAGCGGCCATCTTGACCATGGGATCGTATCTCTGAATGAGGATCGTTGCAATCTCATTATCATTTGTAGCTTGATATTCATGTATGAGCCGTGTTGCTTCCTCGGATGAATGTTGTTGGGGGACAGCACTCATAGAAGTTCCCCGCTTCGCTGCAGGCGCTTCTTCATCTTCACAACGGTGCCGTGACCATCGACGCTCATCACTTCAACCTCATCCATCAACGCCTGCATTAAATAAAATCCAAGACCACCGGCCTGAATATCTTCAAGCTGCTTGTCATGCAAGCCTTCCATCCCACTGGTCTTGCTTGCTGCATCAAAGCTCGCTCCCTCATCCTGTACGATGATCCCAATCTCATCCTCAGCAACCTCAAACAGTACTTCAACGACTCCACCCTGCGAATCATACGCATATAGCACTGCATTATTGCAAGCTTCCGAAATCGCTACCTTCATATCTTCTATATCCTCATAGGAGAATCCGATACGGCTTGCGATGCCATACAAAGTCAACCGTGCCAACTCCACATATTCGGCTTGTGCTGGCAATGATAACTTAACGAGCTTCCATTCTCTTGCGTGTTCCATAATTCTGATTCAGTCCCTTTCATCGTTCATTTGTTAGGCTTGTGGGGTCAGAAATTTCGAAATACCTGTCATATCAAATAGTTTTTGGACATGTGTCGGTACATTTACAATACGGAAAGCTGACTTCTGCTCATGACGCATCTTCAATATCGAGATCAAGATTCCAATCCCTGTGCTATCAATATACGTCAGCTCTTTCAGATCTAAGGTAAGCTCTGTGTTCGCATCGTTCACAATCGGTTCCATCGTGGAACGAAACTCTTTCGCTGCTGCCAAATCCAAATCTCCACAAGTCTGGACAATTACTTGTCCCTCTTGCTGTACCGTCTTAACTGCAAACTTTTTTCCGTTCATCATGTTCCTCTCCTATACATAGGTAAACTTGTTAAATGTACTTTATTGGTAAATAACCTTCTTCATCTAAATCGAAACAATGGGAAAAGAATGCGACAGCTACTCGCCACATTCCTTCAACCATACGTCAAATGTAAATAGGGCCCCTTCTGGTACCGGTATGGCACGAATATCCCCGTCCATCAATTGGACAAGCGACTTGCAAATGGCAAGCCCCAATCCACTTCCGCCATACTTGCGGTTCATAGAAGAGTCAAGCTGTGCGAATGGCTGGAACAGCCCTTCCATCTTATCGACTGGAATACCGATTCCTGTATCCCGTACATCGAACCGAACATGGAACTTATTGCCTTCCCCCGTGCGCTTCGTTTCGATAATGGACACATAAATGCTGACATTCCCACGATTCGTAAATTTGACTGCATTTCCTACGAGATTAATAAGGATCTGCCTGACGCGCAGCATATCTCCATACAATAACGATGGCACATCCTCATCCATTGAATACGACAAGGTCAGATCCCGCTTATTCGCCTCGACCATGAACAGCTCATAAACCTCTGTAATGAGCGAGTTCGTATCGAACGGAAATTCCTCTAATTCCAACTTGCCTGATTCCATCTTGGTGAAATCTAGAATATTATTAATCGTCCTGATCAGTGTATCGGCGCTCTTGCGGATCAACTCCGCATAGTTCGATTGCTCACTTGTCAGCTCAGTGTCGAGCAGCAGATCAACCATTCCGAGCACCCCGTTCATCGGCGTTCGAATCTCATGGCTCATCATTGCTAAAAACTGTGTTCTAGCAAGTGCCGCGCGTTCCGCTGCTTCCTTTGCAGCTGCCAGCTCACTGTTCATCCGCTCAAGTTCCTTCGTCTTCTGATGGAGAAGCATCTTCTGCGCCTGCAGCCGCTTCTGTGCCAGGAATATACCAACGAAGCTATGAATCTTCGACTTCAAAATATGAGGGACGAATGGCTTGACCATATAGTCAACCCCACCCGCTGAGTATCCAGCAAATAAATGCTCGGTTTCCTTATAGTTCGCGGATACGAATATTATCGGAATATTCTTCGTCTTCTCGCGAGCCTTAATCCATTTGGCCGTCTCGATCCCATCCATGCCTGGCATTTGAACATCCAGCACAATAACGGCGAATTCCTCTTTCATCAAGTGGCGCAAAGCTTCCTCGCCTGAAGTAGCCTTGACCAAGCGATAGCTTTCCTCGGACAACACGGCCTCGAGTGCAAGTAAATTCTCGCGCCTATCGTCAACGAGCAAAATATTGATTGGTTCCAAGGTGTTCACAATTGTGCCTCCTACCGTATTTTACGATAAATCTTCTCGTTACGATCGATCTCCTCGTATTGAGATTCTCTCCCTGTAAAATGCAAGGATTCCTTGCCTCCGACAATAAGCACACCTAGTGGCGCCAAGCTCTCATAGAAAAGATCATGAACCCGGTTGCGCAGCGGCTCATTAAAATAAATCATTACATTGCGGCATAGGATGACGTTAAATTCATTAAAGGATCGATCTGTTGCTAGGTTATGCTCTGCAAAAATTACATTTTTACGCAAGTAAGGATGAATGACAACGCCCTCTCCAGAAGCCGTATAATATTCGGAGAAAGAGCTTGTCCCGCCCGCCTCCAAATAATTTTTGGTGTATGTGCGCATTTTGTCCATCGGGCATACGCCTTCTTTGGCTTTCTGCAGCGATAGCGGATTCATATCGGTTGCATACAGCCTGGTCTTCTCATACAGCCCTTCCTCATGAAGCAGTATCGCCATGGAGTATACTTCCTCTCCTGTCGAACAACCCGCATGCCATATCCGAATATACGGATACGTACGCAGCATAGGGACGACCTGTTGACGAAATGCCAAGAACATGGAGGGATCCCGGAACATTTCGGTAACGGGGATCGATAGGCTGCGGACAAAACGCTGCAAGCATTCCCGATTATAGAGTACTCGGCCCTGCAGCTCCGAAATCGTGTCTACCTTTTCCTCATGCACTTGATGCCAAATGCGCCGTTTGAGCGAAGGATACGCATAGTCCCGGAAATCATAACCATAAACTCGATAAACCCCTTCTAACAGCAATTCAATCTCAATGCGTTCTCGGTCCGAATCCTGGGGCCTTCTTCTCTCATCATGTAAACCGAGCCCGTTTCCGTTCATATCTTATCCTTGCTCCTTCATTCATCATGTCAACATATTGCTTACCTGTTATTTATATAACCATACTCGCATCAATGAAAGCAGCTGTTCCGTCTGAAATGGCTTGCTGACATAGTCTGACGCTCCTGCCTCAATGCACTTATTGCGATCTTCTTTCATCGCCTTCGCCGTCAGTGCTATGATCGGCAGCTTCTCGAATCGAGGCTGTTCGCGAATGCGGCGCATCGCTTCATAGCCATCCATCTCCGGCATCATCATATCCATGAGAACGAGGTCGAAATTCTCTTCCCCATCCAATGCTTCAAGTGCTTCGCGTCCATTTTCAGCATACACGATATTCATATCGTACTGCTCTAGCACGCTTGATAGCGCAAATACATTGCGCACATCATCATCGACGAGCAGTACCCGCTTGCCTGACAGCAGCATATCACTTGGTCCCTGGTTTTCTTTTTCATCGCTTAGCTGAACTTCCTCCGAACGCTTCAAGAGAATCATCGTTTCTTGCAGCAGACGTTCAGGAGACTTCACATCCTTAATAATGATGCTCTGTGCGCGCTTTTTCAGTTCCGTCTCTTCCTTCGCATCCAGCAGTTTGCCAGTGTATACAATGATCGGGATACGACGGATTCGGGAGTGGTGACTAATTTCATCCATTAATTCAAATCCTGTCATATCAGGAAGCAGCAAATCCAGAACCATACCGTCGAACTTCTCTTCCCCGAGTACCTTGAGTGCTTCCGTCCCGGTAGAGACCGCGGTAACGGCTACGTCCGCTCCTTCAATTAAGGCAATTAGAGACTGTCGTTGCGGACCATCATCTTCAACGATCAGCAGCTTCTTCTCTCCAAATGGCCACTTATGTCCGTCCACTTCTTCAGAAACAGCGACTTCCTTGAGCAACGCTTCTTCCCAAGCAGTAAGAGGCATACCCTCATGGTTCGCAGATACCTGCGGCATATGAGGCTTGACGAGCTTGCTGCGTTCCTCTGATGTATGCCCCTCTTCGCCCTCTACGGTTAGTGCCGCTTGGGCTTCTGCGATCGCCTTTTCATACAAAGCAACGGTGGAGTTAACTGGAATTGATGAAGGCTCTACCGCCTTCATCGGAAGGAAGAAGGTAAACGTACTGCCTTCCTTCTCTCGACTAACCAGCTGCAGCTTGCCGCCAAGCAGTCTTGCCAACTCTCGGCTGATGGACAGACCGAGCCCTGCGCCGCCGTAATTTCGGCTAGTTGTACCATCCAACTGCTGGAACGCTTCGAAGATCAAATCTTGTTTATCTTTCGGAATGCCGATCCCGGTATCTACAACATGTATCGCCAAATAAGGCTCATCCGCTTCCTGAAGCGGGGAAGGCAATTGCTCCGGCTTCGCCTTCGCAATGTGAAGGGTTACTGAGCCCTTCGTTGTGAATTTAAATGCATTGCCAATCAAATTGCGTACAACCTGCTTCACTCGATGCCCATCAGTTACTAGGGAGCTTGGCAGATCTGGATCTATCTCTACCTTGAACTCAAGCCCTTTCTGCTCTGCAATTGTCTCAAAGCTATCACTCATAAAGGAGGCCAATTCGCTCAAATAGACAGTTTCAAAATTCAACTGCATCTTGCCTGCGTCGATCTTGGACAAATCCAAGATTTCATCAATCATTTTAAGCAGATCCGAACCGGACATGTTAATCGTACGCGCATACTCGACCTGCTTCTGTCCCAAGTTCCCTTCCTTATTCTCCGCCAGCAATTGGGACAGCACCAGTAAGCTGTTAAGCGGAGTACGCAGTTCATGAGACATATTAGCGAGGAACTCAGACTTGTACTTCGAAGCCAAGGCCAACTGCAATGTCTGGCGTTCTAATATCGTTCGCGCCCCTTCGAGCTCTTCGTTCTTCTCTTGGGTTGCCAGCATCTGTTCTTCCAGCGCACGTGTCTTCGCGATCAGTTCCGTATTGTAGTGTTCCAGTTCTTCCTGTTGACGCTGGAGCATCTCCTCAGAACGCTTCAATGCTTCTGTGTGCGATTCCAGATGCTCGTTCGAGCGCTTCAATTCTTCCTGTTGTGTCATCAGTTCCTCAGACTGGCATTGCAGTTCTTCGGTAAGCGCCTGTGACTCACGCAGCAATTCCTCTACACGCAAGCGTCCAGAGATCGTATGCACGATGACCCCGAGCTTCTGTGCGAGCTTTTCGAGCAGTCGATGCTGTACAGGTGACATCTTCGTCAATGATGCCATCTCTAACACCGCAATCACTCTGCGTTCGAACATAATCGGGAATAAGATAAGCTCAATCGGTTGAGATTGACATACGCCCGATTCAATTCGAATGGAGCAATCCTTCATGTCGCTTATAATGATTGGCTTCTCATCTACGACACATTGACCGAGCAGGCCTTTCCCAACAACCATTGTTCGCTCAGCCTTCAAATCGTCAGTAGCTGCATAAGTACCGAACAGTTCGAATACATCTGGTTGATCCGTCTCATTCCGAATATACAGGGCGCCATATTGTCCACCAAGTGTCGGCACGAACTCGCTAATGAACATCTGCCCAACCTGATTCAATGTAGCGGCTCCATTCAGAAGCTCTGTAACACGTGCTGCATTTCCATCGATCCATGCCTGCTCTTCTTGAGCCTTCCGATACAATTCCTCATTCTTCTTGCGTGCTTCCAAGTCTTCTGCCATCCGCTTGAACACTTGAATGACTTCACCAATCTCATCATTCGTATGCGGCTCAAGCTTACGTACAATACGAAGCCTTCCACGGGCAAGACTGCGCATCATGATGGACATCGTATTCAAATTCCGTGTCACACTCGGGATGACCCACAACATAATCGCGCAGGAAACGACAAGCCCCAGCACCATTATACCGGCCGTCAAAGTAATCGACTGCTCGTAATGCTTCTTCGCTTCCAGCACCTGATTGTCGATCGACATCTCATGATGATTGGCCAAATCGGCCACACTGTTTTTCAAGTTGCGTTGATATTCCAATCCCTCTTTATTTCGCAATGCGTTGGCTTCTTCATATTTATTATTGGTGGTGAGCTCTACTGACTTGTTGACGAATTCGTCGTACTTGTCCCAATCGCGTATCGCCAGCTCGATGAGCTTCTTCTCTTGCGCCGTTGAATATTGTGCCGTCAACTCCCTGAACGATTTAACAATATCATCACGGTAAACCTTCCCTTTTTGCAACAGTTCTTCGCCGTTAACATTCGGGTTTAGCATATCGGTCACCAGCACGCTGGCGATATTGTCCATGTCGTCCCGAATCAAAAAGGCAAGTTCCACTTTGCGGAAGCTGTCCGTATAAATCTGATCCAGATCCTGCTGCAAGCTGCTCATGCGATCATAAGACACCCAGCCAAGTCCGGATATGATAAGCATGAACAGAACGAAGCCAGCGATTAATTTCGTGCGTAACTTCACTGTCTGCTCCTCCTTCTAAATCAATGAACATCCACCCAAATCAGACACTTGTCATCCTCACTGTCCTCATCAGAACCAGGTGCAAACAGCTCGTCCCATGAACTGCTCTGCAGCGTCTTCTCGTGTCGAAGAATATTGGCAATGCGCTCCATAGCCTCTTCCACGCTGTTGCCCGCCGTTTCCATTAACCCATCCGTATACATTGCAATTCGAGCACGTGAGTCGCATTGTACTTCTTTGGTCTCTACTTCAAGCTCTGGGAACATGCCTACTGGATATCCGGTAGATTCCAATGTTATGAGCTCACCATCCTCCATCATGACAACGCCAGGAGGGTGTCCTGCGTTTGCATACTGGATGCATCCCTTGTTCGTATCAACAACCACATATAATGCCGTCATATAATAGAGCATTAAATTCCCGTTCATATGAAGCTGATGGAATTTCGTATTCAATCGCTTAAGCACAAGATCCGGCTGTTCGATCTGCATAACGGCGTCCCGTAGAACGGAAGCAATGAACATACACAGCAGCGCAGAGGATACGCCGTGCCCCATAACATCGATTATGATAATTCCATATCTGCCTTGGCCCAGCGGGAACCAAGCATACAGATCTCCCGCCAGCTCCTCAGAAGGCTGATATAGTGCGTTGATCGTAATATGTTCATCTTGATAAGGCTCTGTCAACACAGAGCTCTGCACCTTCGCGGCCAAGCTTAATTCATCGCGAATATGGCGATCACGTTCCTTATGCCAATCCTTCTCCCGCTTCAAGCGCAGCGCTAGCCGGATTCGAGCCAGCAGCTCCACCCTGTTAATCGGCTTCGTGACGTAATCAACCGCACCCGCATCCAATGCCTCTGCGAGCATATTGGAATCCCCAATCGCCGTTACGATAATAATCGGAATGTCCCGAAGCTCAGAGTATTGTTGGATCGTGCTGCAAGCTTCCAGTCCATCAATCTCCGGCATCATCATATCCAATAAAATAAGATCAATATCCGGTACATACATAGGCCCAAGAGGCCCATCCATCCCAAGAACTTGATACATCTCATGGGCTGACGAAGCAGTCTGCACTCCGTCATAGCCAGCTTTACGAAGGATTTCCCGAATGAGCATGACATTCGTCGGATTGTCATCAACGACGAGAACGTTCATCATACTCTCCTCCCCTCATCGATTATGATATAGTTCGTGCCTTTTCGACATAGCCCCCCATAATTCCCAACTACCACTATACCGGAAAAGGCCAAAGAAGATCATCTCTTTTTGTTACTTGCCTGTGAAAAAAAACGAGAGCCGGTTAACCAAACTGTTAACCGGCTCTCCCTCACTATGCGCGCTGTCTCCACAATTGCCACAGCTTCGTCCCAATATCAACCCATTCCTTCCAATCCTGCTGTTGGCTAGCTGTGGAATGGGAATGGCCTTGTCCCTGCGGTGATTGTTCACGCTCTTGCTTATGCTCGGCTTCACCCAGTGGCTCCTGTGTTATCACAGCAGTGTCCGCCTGCAGCGGTGCTGGTACAGGCGCAGACGCTGCTGTCTGATGCTCCTTAGACACTCGTCTATCAGGGGTGGGCTTACGTTCAAATCGCCCTGCGGCTCGACGTACCCCCTTAACCAGTCCTACTGATACCTGCTTCGCAGCGATTGAGATCTCGTTCAAGGCTTCACCGGCATGTTGAACAGAGTCCATCACTGGCTCCATTTTCTTTAATTGCTCAGACAGCTCTAGAGAGAGTTCATTCGCATTTTTGGCGACACCTTGCAAGTCGCCACTCAATAAATTCACGGTCTGCTGTACTTGCTCAAGGGTATCGGCAGCCCGCTCCAGAGAGCGCTTGGCTGACAGCAGTGTTTGAATCAGATAGAACACCAGCACCGCAAACGCTGCTGCTGCAAGTAATGCACTAATTTCCAATAACATAGATGAATACCGCCTTTCTCCGCATTCCCAAGCATAACACAATTTTCCGTATACCAATTATGAATAAATACCCTGAAAGCAGAACTGTGAAACAAAAATACCCAATTGTTTAGCTGTCCTCCAGCTGTGGTAATCATCATGCAAGCCACGACAATCGAGCAGCATAGACAAGCTGCTCGGCCCAATCCTATCTTCGTAAAATTATAACAAGGAGGAACTGCTTATGCTTACATGGTCAGCAATATTTTTAGTAATCGCTGTAATTGCAGGAGTGTTTGGTTTTTTTGGGATCGTCGCAGCAGCAGCATCCATCGCCAAAGTACTGTTCTTTATCTTCCTCGTTCTGTTCATCATCTCCCTTGTTACGGGAAGACGAGTGTCATAATCGCCATATCGCTCTATGCAACACACAAGAATAACAAAAAAGGCTCGTCCGTATGACGAGCCTTTAGCCTTTTGTAATGCTTAACCGTTCATATCATATTCAACTAAGATTCTTCCCCGGAAGGTGAACGGATCTCACCACGGAGAAATGCTTCCTTGTCCCACTGTCTTAGCCAACGAGAGGATAATACGCCCGCCAGCATGGATCCATTTACATTTAGCGCGGTGCGCCCCATATCAATTAGGGGCTCTACAGAAATTAACAGTCCCGCCAAGCCAACCGGCAAATTCATCGAGGACAGCACGATTAGTGCGGCAAATGTAGCTCCTCCTCCAACACCCGCAACACCGAAGGAACTGATCGCAACAACTGCTATGAGCTGCAGAATAAACCATGGATCGAGCGGATTCGTTCCCACAGTAGGTGCAATCATAACGGCCAGCATGGCAGGGTATATGCCGGCACATCCATTCTGTCCCATTGAAGCGCCGAACGACGCACTAAAATTCGCAAAACTCTCCGGTACTCCAAGTTTATCCCGCTGTGTCTCCACATTGATCGGAATAGAACCTGCACTTGTACGTGACGTAAAGGCAAATACCAAGGCAGGAGTTGCGAGCTTCACGTATCGTGCAGGCGATATCCCCGATAACCCAAGAAGCAGCAGGTGAATGATAAACATGACAATCAGTGCAACGTAAGAAGCAATTACGAATCGGCCTAACTTCCATATCTCCGCTGGTGCTGTCGTAGACACAACGCGAATCATCAACGCAAGAACACCATACGGCGTTAATCGAAGCACCAATGTCACCATCCGCATAACAACCGCGTGTAGCGAATCAATGATAGAGGTGAACGTGCGCCCATGCTCCGGCTTCTTCCTAGCCACACCTAATGCTGCAATTCCAACAAAGGCAGAGAAAATAACAACTGCAATGGTAGAAGTTCTTCTCCCCTCTGTCATATCGAGAAATGGATTCGTAGGTATGAACTCCAGTACCTGCTGCGGGATCGTCATATCACGCACTTCTCCGACCTGTTCACTCAAATGCTGCCCACGTTCTGTCTCTTGTTGTCCCGCCTCCATATTCACAGCGGACAAATTGAAGGCCAGCGCAGATGCGATGCCGACAGCAGCTGCAACGGCAGTCGTCGCGATCAGGATGCTTATAATCACTGCACTCATCCTGCCAACACCCGTTCTCGTCGTCACATGCAAGATCGCGGAAATGATAGATACGATAATCAGCGGAATGACGACCATATGCAGCAGACGTACATAGCCACCACCAACGATATACACCCAATCGTTGAGCACACGTACAATATCATGCCCAGCTCCATATAGCTGCTGGAGAATCGCTCCATATACAATCCCTAAGCCGAGCCCAGCAAATACCCGCTTCGTAAAGGACACATGCCTCTTCTGCATGACATACAGCATATAGAGGAGTCCAAGCACAACAACAGCATGAACGATCAACCACCAACCGTTGCTCACGGTCATTTCACTCCTTGGTCGCAGGAGGCGCGGACATTCTCATGTCCATAATTCCATCCAGCATCATGTGATGCTATTATTACTCCCCAACTTGTGATATTTCATCCAGATTGAGGTTGACTTGCTGACAGATGTGAATGAAATGAAGCAACTCTTCATCCGGTATACCTTCGAAGAAGCGTGAGAACACAATCTCTCGCTGGATTTCTACCGCCTTGACCTTCTCATGCCCGGCTTCTGTAAGCTCCAAATAATTAATGCGACGATCAAGTGCATCTCGATTGCGTGTAACATATTGCAGTAAGGTGAGCTTATCGGTTATGCCCGTCACGGCTCCCGGTGTCAAGCGAAGCTCCTTTGCTACATCTGTTACTTTCATTGCCCCATTGCGAAATAGAAGATTCAGTACTGCAAATTGAGTCATATTCACATTGAGGTTATGCAGTTCCAAATGCCGATCCCATTGGGCGCGCATCCCACGCAACATAGAGCGGAAATTCATCTGCAATTGGAGCAGTTGTTCACGATTAGGCAAACTGTCACGTCCTTTTCTATCGTCCTATCTAACACACCAATCCTAGCATGAACCTAGCAATCGGCAACAAATAAGCTCATCTTACTCTGTACTAAAGTTTCAGCCCAAAGCGGAACTTCCAGCCATCTTCTAAGAACTTCACTTCTTTTACTTTAACCAAATGCGGCAGCTCTGACGATAGGGAAAATTCCTTCGTCTGCAATGACAGCCATGAGAGAGGGATTGAAATGTCCTTCACGCGGGCATCAGTCGGCACTACACGTACTGATTGACTGCTATCAATCCACTCCAATTGGAATGTAATCTTGAGCTCTGCTTGAACATAAGAGATAGGCTCCAATTGAATCGTTGCTTCCAATTCATTGTTCGCAAGCTCTGTCTTCATCCCACTAATATTCCACTTTTCCTTCAACGAGCGATAAGGTTCTGTCTCCTGCATATGCTTGGATACCAGTCCATTAATCTCTTCTTCGCTAAATTGTATCGTAAGAGAACGATTGTGTACGATTTGCTCCAAACGTTCTGACAAGGACACATCCACTTGAGGAGGCCAGCCTAATACCGTGGTCGGTTGAATGTAAAAATACGCCGCTCCAGCAAGCAGAATAAACAATACGATGACCGTCAACAATCCACGGCGCAGCCATTTCCACAATGTCTTCACTCTTATCATTCCTTCCAAAATATTGTTTCACTACCATGTGAACCGGTTACATACTAAACAAGGCGGGGGAACATTCCTTATGTCACCTATAAATGATACCTTCATGTCCTCATCGCAAACTTCAATATTCTAGAGAAGCCTAACATAAAGTTGGTATCTGACAATAAGTCCAGTAACCAGTAATCGGAATGTTCACCTTAGCAGTAAACCATACCATTGTATAACCATGAGAGAGGAGAATTCAATAATGAAGAAATTAGTGGCAGTGATGGCTATGACTTTAACGTTCAGTACGATAGCTGCAACAGGAGCATTTACAGCACAAGCAGCAGATACAACTGGAGTTGTTACGACAGAAATCGTGTCGATAGACCTGAAACAAAACACGACTCTCTATGATTCGATCAGCGGTAAAAAAGTAGGCCTCTTGGAGCCCCAGGTGATTTCAATTGAAGCAGCATCGAAGGATGAGCACAATACGACTTGGTATCGGGTGTTTACATGGATGGGAACAGCGTGGATGAAAGACCCGAATGCCTACTCCAAACTCGTTGCAGTCGGCCCCAATACAACCATATATAACGTGCCCAACGGCAAGCAGACGGGCAATCTTGCAGCGCAGACACTTCCTATTATCAATGAGCAAATTGATGAGTCCGGATTTACCTGGTATCAGATCAATAGTTATCAAGGCAAAGCATGGATACTAAATCCAGAACAAAGCCAGCGTGTCAAGTTAACAGCAATAACTCCACTCTATCAAGCCATTGATGGCAAGAAGGTTGGAGAATTGAAGCCGCAGACGGTAAGCGTGCGTACAGTGAAATATGATGCAAAAGGAAAGCGCTGGGTGAATATCCCGACTTGGAAGGGAAACCTGTGGATCAGATGGTAATCTGCAGCTCCTGCTAAGTGAATATCCAAATTTACAGGTATTGACATAAATAATTGTTGTGAATATAATAGTCGTAGCAACTATCTAGGACGACGAAGAGACATAACCATTGTATTGCATCCATACATAACGGTTATGTCTCTTTTTACCCAATTAGTTGCTATGACTACTATTGTCAAGGCAATTATAAATTTTGAACGGAGGTGTGTCGGAATTCGTTCTGCAGACACCGGAATTTTTCAAGTTCCGTATCGGGCGTTGACAATCGGCATCATACTCATTTTATCTACTGTCGCCTTCGAGGGTCTCGCCATTACTACCATAGCTCCCACACTCGCACACAGTCTGCAAGGCATCCATTTGTACGGCTGGATCTTTAGTACCTTCTTATTATTTCAACTTATCGGTTCCATGGTTATCGGCAAACAAATTGATCGGCATGGCGTAATTGCATCCGTTCTCGTCTCTTTCTCTATCTTTGTCATTGGCATCATCACAGCTGCTCTCTCCTTCCATATGTATATGCTCATTGCAGGAAGAGCATTGCAGGGTTTTGGTGCTGGCTCCCTCGTCACCTGTGTCTATTACATTGTAACGATTCGATACCCGGATTCGCTGCGCACCTCTATATTGGCAGCTTTCTCAGCCGCTTATGTTCTTCCTGCATTAATCGGACCTTATGTCGCAGGCCTCATCTCGATCTATTTATCGTGGCGATTCGTGTTTTGGCTCGTGCTCCCTCTTATCGTGCTCGCACTCTGTATGACACTGCCTTCTTTCCGGAGCATACAGAAATCAAACAGTTCCGAGATCAGGGGCGGGCGCAAAGAGTTATACGCAATACTGCTCGCTATCGGAACAGGATTGCTGCTGACCGGGTTAGGCCGAATTACGGATTGGTTAGGCGTAGTGCTCACCGGAATTGGGATTGCCATTATGGTACATCCGCTCCGTCGTCTGCTGCCTCAGGGAACATTCACGGTAACGCGTGGTCTCCCTGCCATCATCGTAACCCGAGCACTCTACATCGCCTGCTATTTCGCAACGGAGAGCTATGTCGTGCTCGGATTAACGAAGGTGAGAGGAATAACTGAGGATCTCGCGGGTCTAATCGTAGCAGCTGGGGCATTAAGTTGGTCTGGCGCCGCATGGGTGCAAGCTCGCCTTGACCGACATGACCTAGGCGAAGGCCGACAGAGGAGAATTCGGGTTGGCTTATGCATCATGATTGTGGGTGTCTCGCTTGTGCTCACTTCCATTGGACTGTCAGGCGGCGGCGTTGCTCTCGCCATGATCTCGCAGGTCTTTACCGGATTTGGAGTCGGGCTAGCCACCCCAACAATTGGGGCAGTTGCTCTGCAGCTGGCTGAGGAAGGCAAGGAGGGCGAGGTATCCGCCACACTCCAATTCATCGATTCATTCAGCATAGCTGTAAGCATAGGGATAAGTGGGGCCCTTGTAGCTCTAAGTGAAAGCCTGCAATTGGGAATCTTCACGGGTGTCATGATGACATTGGTTCTACAACTCTGCTTCGTTGTTCTCAGTTTCGTTACGTCTTTCCGCATTACGATGAAAGCCCACAGCATTGTACAGTCACATTCATCAATGTAGTATCCATTATTGGAGGTGGACGATTTGGCACGTGCATTGGTTGTCATTACTCCTGCTGAAGGACATGTGAATCCATCGTTAGGTTTGGTTCAGCAGCTCGTAAAGTGTGGCGAGGAAGTCACTTATGTGTGCACTGAGGAATATCGCAAACGGATTGAAGCCACAGGTGCAAAGGTCATTACTTACACGTACGCCCGGGGATCATTTGCGGATGATCCGATATTGAAGCCGAAAGTTTACAAGCATCCTTACCAATTTATTCATTTCATCCTGCGCGGCATGATTGAACCTATCATTCCAGAGGTTCTTGCTCTCACTGAGCAGGGCTCTTACGACTATTTGATTTATGATTACTTATTAGGCGGCTGGGGCGGACAAATCATTGCAGAGCGTCTTGGTATCCCTGCTGTATGCTCCATCACTTCGTTCGTATTCGTGAAACCGCTCGGAGCAGAACAACTGATGACCGAGCAGGAGGAGCAGGAAATTCAGGCAATTTATGATTCCTCGATGGAGATCGCAAGGCAATTAGCGGATCGCTATCAACTATCCGCCCCTGACATGTCTGATATTTTCAACGCATATGGAGAGCTGAAGGTCGTGCATCTCAGCCGTGATTTGCAGCCAAATGCAGAATTGCTGGACGACAGCTATGTGTTCACTGGCTCATCCATCGTACCGCGCATGGATGCCCCAACCTTTACATTGGATCGAAGCCAGCTTCCTTATGCACATACCGTCTATATCTCGCTAGGCAGCATTTTGAACAACAACATTGAATTTTACAAGCTATGCTTTGAGGCTTTTCGCAATGAATCCATTACATTCATTTTAGCCTGTGGCAAAGAGACAAATATGGAGCCGCTTGCTGACTTGATTCCAGACAATTTCATTATTAAACCCTACTTGCCGCAATTGGAAGTGCTGCAGCAAGTGGATGTCTTCATTACACATGCCGGCATGAACAGCACAAGTGAAGCCTTATACTACGATGTGCCGCTCGTCATGATCCCATTAACGTCCGATCAGCCTATGGTTGCAATGCAAGTGAAGAACCGGGGAGCTGGAGTTATCGTGGATCATCAAGGTCTCACGCCAGAAGTGCTGCGGAGCGCACTACTCGAAGTGCTGCATACCCCTTCCTATAAGCAGCAAGCCCATGCCATCGGCAAGTCTCTTCGCGAAGCAGGAGGATATGAACGGGCTGCCGAGATCGTCATGAGCGTTGTTGGGAAGGCAGCAGCACAGCCCTTGCGGACACGGAAGTAACCCCTGATTCGTCGCTCAATCGACAACTGTCCCGCTTCATTGACACGTTATTTGTCCTTACCTATAATGGTCATAACAACGATAGGGGTTGTTCAAAGTATGCGTATTTGAACAACTATAATAACGATGTGAATGAATCTGGGGGTCCGCATTTGGAATTAGAAAAGTATATCGGAGTCATTGTTCATCGGGCAGATTTGAAGCTTACGAATTATTATCAGAAGGTTGTAAATCCTTTTGACATCACTGTCGACCAATGGGAAATTTTAGTGGTGTTGTGGGAGCAAGAAGGAATCACACAGAAGGAACTCGCTGAGCGGCTGCATAAAGACCAGACGAATGTAGCTCGCATGCTGTTCAAGCTCGAGAAAAAAGGCTTTATCTATCGAGTAACGCATGAGTCGGATCGCAGATCACTTCGTGTATACTTGACTGTCAAAGGCCGAGAAATCAAAGAAGACATTCTTGCCCCATCCATTGAAGCTTACCAGAAAACAATTGAGGGATTAACAGAGGAAGAAGTGGAAACATTCCGCAGAATCTTGTCCATTATGCATAACAATGTTAAGGATTTATAACAGATTAGGCAGTATAAAAATCCCCTCGGAGTTCCGTAGCTGCATCATCGATATCTCACGATGTGCAGCTGCGGCCCGAGGGGATTTTCCCTATGCGCAGCTATATCAATGACTGTATTTCGTCCACTATTACAACTCCGGCGAACGGTCGAATATTCGGCGCACCTGTGACACGATCCAAATGACCGTAAATACGATCATAATATCGAAGCTCACATTGAACAGGAATAAATGCTTGCCCAGATCTGCTTCCCCATCGCCGACAAGCGGCACCGCAACCGAGATAATCGCTATCAAGGCTACGATGAGTGTGACATCCAGCATCTGGCGCTTATATTTATTCCGAATGTACTCCTTCAGCACGATGCCAATGTATAGTACAAAGAAGATGAAGAAGAAGGTAAAGTTCTTCGGAATTAGTTTCTTCTTGCCCTCACTCCAAGTACTGTAGGTATACGATAGTGCGCCGCGTGGCTCACCCAATTCCTTCTCATAGCTCCCTAGGTAATAAGGACGAATGAATGTCGCCTGCGCAGCGGCAGCCTCAAGCTTGTCAATGATCCGACCTGGATGACGCAAGTAGTAGCCAACAATGTCCATATGTCCAAGTCTGGAGTAAACATGCTCCGTAAGCTCAGGCGCATCCTGCTTAATCGGGACATCGGATTGAAAATAGTTCGTTCCAGCGAGAACCGCATATTTCTGAGGGATGCCTAGTGCATCCATGTCCTCTGACACGTGAGGAGAATCTTTTAAAATTCCGAAAAAGATCGTCTGATATAAATTGATTTGTTTTAACTCTTTAGGCGCGAATACATAGATGAGCGCAGTTGTCGCGATCATGAAGGCTGCTCCCCCAGCTATTACCCGCTTCCAAGCTCGATTCGGCCGCTTTTTGTACAATCGAAGCCCATATAAAGCAAACACCAAGCCAACCGGCGCATTTTGAATCTTGGAGGCTGCCAATATAAACGCGCAGACAAACAATAGGACTAGCCAAGTGAGTGAAGGATGCTGCTGCCTTGCCAAAGTAACCGCAATCGCCGTGGACAACAATAGAAACAGCAGGGAAACCGACTCACCGAAAAAGGAATGAAAATAACCGACATATCCAATATCGAAAAACATGAACAGCACACAGAGCGCTGCTGTGATTTGCAGCCACCGCTTGCCTGCACACGCGTAGCGGACAATGACGAACAGTGTGCTTAATAGCAGCAATGAATATACAATGCCCATTGCCTGCATCGGGAAATAGGATGGATTGAGCACCCGTCCAAGCAGCCCTGCAATGAAGACAAACAACACCTGCGAAGACGCATAATTGACAGCAAATGGGCCGTAATCATATTTGGAATGACTAAATCCGAAATATTTGTCCTCATATGTAAACGTGTCATTAAGCGGCGATATCCCCCCGCTCCGCACGATACGATCAAAGTCTCCGTTATCTGCTACTCCGATATAAGGCGAAGTAAACAAAATGCATGTTAAAATGATAGCACCGATTAGAACGGAACCCCAAGATACCCAATCTTTTCGTTTCATGCCAAGAATCACTCTCCTAACTAAAAAGAATAGCACTTCCCCGAGATGGGGAAGCGCCTCATTTCATTTATTGGCGTTCAGCACTGCGGTAGTTGTCATAGTCCTCTCCGTGTTGTCCGTCGCTCGCTCGCACCACACGGGATGAAGGCTCAGATGCTGACGATGGTGCGGCGAAGGTAATCAGTCGATGGAGAACAAACGAAGTTACGGTGTAAGCACCCGCTTCGCATAACACAATCAGCGATTGCTGCCATGATTGCGGCAGCGAGCCTAACAGCCCCGTAACCAGCGCCGAGAATGCAGGATGAAGCAGCACGTAGGCTGCTGCATAACAGAGCAAGGAAATAACAAGGAACCGAATGAAGCTGCTGAGCTGCGCCCCCTCGTATTGGAACGTAAAGCGGCGATTGAGCACATAACTGCACAGCACCCCTATGGTGTTCCCGACAAATGTCGATGCGAAGTGATCCCATCCAGCAAGGTGCATCAGTGCATAAATAAGCCCAAGTCCAATGCATGTGTTAATCACGCCGACAACCGCATAGCGGCTGAATAATCCCAGCCAGCCCTTCCTGGCCGCTTGCTCACGGCTCATCGGTTCACCTCTACACGCTGGGCACCCGGCCAGGAAGGCTGCGCCTCATTCTGTGCCACGTATGCGTCAGACAGCACCGTCTCCACAATATAGGGTGGTCTGCGTTTTACTTCATTATATATCTTCCCGATGTACTCTCCGATCACACCTAACGCCAGCAGCTGAATGCTGCCGATGAACCATAGCGAGAACATCAATGAAGCCCAGCCGGACACGGTATGTCCTGTCAGCTTGGAAATAAGCGTGTAGCCTCCGGCAATAATACTCGCTCCCAGGCTGATGAAGCCAAGCATTGTAACAAAGCGCATAGGTTTGATGCTGAACGACGTAATGCCATCCCATGCAAAAGACAGCATCTTGCGAAGCGGATACTTCGATTCACCTGCAACACGCTCCATACGGTCATAGGCAACTGTTGTAGAACGGAATCCGATCAGCGGTACGATTCCTCGCAAGAACAAGTTCACTTCATGGAATTCGCTCAAGTGTTCTACAGCCCTCCGGCTCATAAGGCGATAATCTGCATGGTTGTATACCAATGGGATACCCATCTTGCGCATCACTTTATAGAAGGATTCAGCACTCCAGCGCTTGAACCATGTATCTGTTGCTCTGCTGTTGCGAACACCGTATACGACCTCGTATCCCTCATGAAACTTGCGTACGAATTCTCGAATGGCTCCGGTATCGTCTTGAAGATCGGCGTCTAGCGACACGATGCAGTCCGCATGCTCCTTCGCGTACATAAGTCCGGCTAACAGCGCCTTCTGATGGCCGGCATTGCGAGCAAGCTTCAATCCGCAAATAACAGGGTGAGCAGCGCGGGCCTTCTCGATCTGCTGCCACGTTCCATCTCGGCTCCCATCATCTACAAGCACGATACGGCTGTCGGCTGATACGAGCTGATCCCGTTCGAGTCCCTTCAGCAATTCGATGAGTACGGGTGTCGTAATTGGCAAGGCCTCCTCCTCGTTATAGCAAGGAATGACCATATAAAGAATCGGTAATGTCATCGTAGTACCCCTTTTACATTGAAAATACGACATATTTCCACATACAGCTGATTTCCATTATATCCTATATCATGAAATATGCATAACCAAAATGATAACTTGGCTCATCTATTATAGCGAAAGACAAAACCGCCTGCCGAACGCTCAAAGCGAACAGCAGGCGGTTTTAGACGAAAATCGTGATAAAGGGACGTGAATTCTCCGTTTCATGCCGACAAATCAACTTTATTCTGTGATTGCTGCTAGGACGGCTTCATGAAATTGGCGTCGCAGTTCTGATATACTCTTATCCCGTCCATAATGCACGCGATTGGTAAGCAGCACCACTACGATATCCCTTTCAGGATCGATCCATATGCTTGTACCCGTAAAGCCTGTATGACCGAAGCTGGAGGCTGACCATCCTGTTCCAGCAAAATCAGCGGTATCTCCTTGCAGCACCCAACCGAGTCCTCGCTTTGCATTGGGTATATTGGAAGTCTGACAACGGAGCGCCTCTTGAATGACGCGGTCAGACAGCAAATTGCCCTCCGCTCCATGCAGCTCAGCCTTGCTTACCCATAAGCGGGCATAACGCACTAGATCGCGCGCAGAAGCGAACAGCCCTGCGTTTCCGGCGACGCCGCCCAACGCAGCTGCATTCTCATCATGAACCCGTCCCCAGCAATGCTCCTCTAGCCGCGAATCATATTCCGTAGCCGCTATTCGTGAGCGAGCCTCCTGTGGGGGATTGAAGCCGCTGTCCACCATGCCGAGCGGCTTCAACAGCATGCGTTCCACCGCTGAAGCCAGTGACTCTCCGCATACGCGCTCTATAAGTCTACCGAGCACAATATAGCCGAGACAACTATACTGACAGCCTGCTCCCGGCGGATACTCTACTTCCATACGATCCAGATGGCGAGCAATCTCATCAGGTGACCACCCATCTGAATACAGATCCCGATGAGGAGGCAGGCCTGAAGTATGTGCGAGCAACTGGCGAATCGTAATCGAATCTTTTCCATTGCCGCTGAACTCGGGCATGTGCATGGCCACAGGATCATCCAAGTTAAGCTTATCTGACTCAACCAGCATCAATAGTAACGGGAGTGTCACGACAATTTTCGTCAAGGAAGCACAATCGTATATGGTATCAATCGTGACTGGTATTCTATGCTTATCTGTATCCACTGCATGGCCCCTAGCATACTCGAACGCATGACCACCGTACCAAATAAGCGAGACGGCCCCTGGAATATCTCCACTCGTTATTGCATCATCAATCAGCGCGCAAGCATCCTGAAACTGTGCGTTGTTCGCACCAAGACGACCTTCCGGCATCGCCCAATCCCCCCACAGCATTGTGATGAATCTTAGAACGCAATCGTAAGTCCTATTACCGAGAAATTCTCATCTACTTCATAGCAATCATAGCTATGGATTGGATTATGGCATGGCCAGCTTGCCCATAATGGTTGGACGCACAGCTCCGGTAACACGAGGCAAATTATTCGGAATCCCGTGTATAAAATCATTTGCAAGCAGGGCGAATGCGATCGCTTCCTTCGCATCTCCCGGCAATCCCATCTCATCAGAGGCTGTCACCTTCTGTTCCGGCAGCTCTTCCGCAAGCCAGCGCATCAGGGTTGCATTGCGTGCTCCCCCTCCGCTGACAATAACATCTCGTATGCGGTGTTGAGGAAATACAAACTGCCGATAGGCATCCGCAATCGTGCGGGCCGTCAATGCGGTGAATGTCGCAACGATATCCTCAGCCGACAGCCCCAGCATTCTGCCATGCTCGATCCAATGCAGCGCATAATCCGTACCGAACATCTCACGTCCAGTCGTCTTCACTGGCGGCTCGGCGTAGTATGGATGTGCAAGCAATTCATCCAGCAGCTCGGTATTCGCCTGGCCGCGTGACGCCCATTCCCCATTGCGGTCATACCCATATGCCCCGCCCGATAATTGATAGATGGCTTGATCGATCAGCATATTGCCGGGACCCGTATCGAAGGCAGTCACCGTACTCTGATCCCCGCCAGCAGGAAGAATCGTACAATTGCCAATTCCGCCAATGTTCTGCGCAATTCTGCCCACTTCCGAGTCTCGCAGCAACAGATAGTCCGCATACGGCGTTAATGGTGCTCCCTGTCCGCCAACTGCCATATCCGCCGGCCGATAATCTCCGATAACGGGGACACCCGTATGCTTGGCAATGATTGAGATATCCCCAATTTGTAGAGTGGAAGGAACCGCACATCGATCTGCCTTATCTACGACAGGCTGGTGCCAGATTGTCTGGCCGTGGGAGCTGATGAAATCGACGTCCTCCATCGAGATTCCAGCATTGCTTGCCGCCTCGCGCGCCGCCTGTGCCAGCATTTCCCCCATATAGGCATTCATGATACATATTTCTTCTGTACTCGTTCCGCCTCTTGTACACAATCTTTTCAGTCGCTCTCGAAGCTCATCATCATATTCCTTGCAATGAAAGGCGATCATATCTGCCCGAGACTCTACTCCCGCCCCCTGAATGGAAACGACTGCGGCGTCAATCCCGTCGAGTGAAGTACCTGACATTAGTCCGATGATAATATGTTCCGATTTTACAGCTAATGATCGTGTGCGCAATCTTTCTCCTCCTTAGAAACTCCAATTCACTACATAAGTATGTAAACGCCTTCATGAATAATTGCTGCTGAATCCATTAAGCCCTATCTTTTTGCGAGAACATGTCATTTTTGTCCTCTTTTCTTATTATACGCTTCTGAAATTTTATTTCAATTTATGATATAATAATAGAATTATCATTCCAATGAATCTCATAGGGATGGGCTCACGCAGATCGAAAAGAGCCATGTTGAAGAGTAATTTCAACAATTATTAGAACATTCTGCTTCAGCTCGTACATTTCTCATGTAACCAATTGCTCCTCGTAACACAATTGACACATTGTATTTCTGATCCTGACAGATTATAATCTATCCAAATCAATCCAAGAGATTTTCATCACACTAAGGAGCTGATTGTATGAATTTCCCTTCTCTTCAGGATATTGAGTCCCTTGAGAGAGACGAACAAATTGATACCATAAAGAAGCTGCGTCTAAGCAATCGTATTCATGAAATGGCAGAAGGCTTCGGGTTCAAGAGCTCTTCGATGTATTACAATTGGTTGAAAAAGCTGCAAATTTATGAGGATCTATGCGGGAAAAAAAGTGTATTCAATCCGATTATGCCTCGATCATCCAACGAGTCGCTGCTTGCAAACGCAAGCTATACGCTCCGAGATGAAACGGGCAGCTTCTCTCCGGCTTCTCACCAAGTTGTACTATCCCAAGAAGAGATGAAGTTCAAGTATGACTTAGCAGCTTCAGGATCACAGGCTGCTACCTTGCTGCGCAAGATTGCAGCCTACATCGAAGATGAGGAGAGCGAGTTCACAATTACCCTCTGTATCGAAAAATGATGGCTGCAACGCAAAAAGAACTGGACGCGTCAATATGCGCAGCCAGTTCTTTTGTGTTTATATACCTCTAATTCTACGATAGTCCCAATTGTTCGAAGGAGCGGCGCATATCCTGAATGAGCAGTTCAGGATCCTCAAGTCCTGCGTACAGCCGTACGAGGACAAGCTCTTCTCCCTCTTGCCCTGCTAGTGGACGAACAACCTGCACTAAGCTCTCATAGCCACCCCAGCTGACCCCGATTCGGAACATTTGCAGCCGATCTGCCCATGTCAGCACCTGCTCAAGCGGAAGCGCCATCTCGAAGGAGAACAAGCTCCCGTACCCACTCATTTGCTGCTTCGCCAACTCATGCTGCGGATAAGTAGTCAGTCCGGGATGATTTACTCGTGCAATGTACGGAAGCTCATCCAAATACGCAGCCACAGCAAGACCATTCTGCTGCAGCCGCTCCATACGCAGTGGGAGCGTGCGCAGTCCGCGCATCGCAAGACATGCTGTCTGCGGCGTCATTATTCCGCCGTATAACAGAAATTCTTGGCGTCCGATTTCTTGCAGCCGTTCATGTGAGCCGATAATAACCCCAGCCATAATATCACTATGTCCGCCAATATATTTCGTCAAGGAATGAACCACCAAGTCAATACCGAGTTCCAGCGGATTCTGGAATATCGGAGTCGCCCACGTATTATCAATGATCGTTGTCGCTCCGATTCGCTTGGCGAGCTCTGCACATGCACGCAGATCCTGAAGTCGAATCGTCATGCTTGTTGGGCTCTCGAGATATAACATCGAAGTATTCGGCCGAACAGCGGCTTCTATACTCTCAATCGATTCCCCATTCACGAATGTCGTCTCAATCCCGAAGCGGTGCAGGTAATTGCCAAGCATTTCACGAGTCGGCCCATAGACATGATCCACACAGATGACGTGATCACCGGCCTTCACCGCTGACATAATGGCCGCAGAGATCGCCGCCATTCCTGAAGCGAAGCAGCGTGCTGCTTCTCCTCCCTCCAGCAGTGCCAACCGATGCTCTAATTCATTGACGCTCGGATTGTTGCCGCGCGAGTAGAGATGGTGCTCTAGCGGAGAATCCAGTGCCTCATAAAATTCCTTGTGGCATGAAAAGGTAAACAGACTGTTCTGATACATCGGCATTGTAACTGCGCCGAAATGCCGTTCATCGTGACAATCATGCACGACTACTGTTTGCTTGTCCCACTTCTTGTCTGAAGACAGGCCTTGTCTCTCGGTTGACATGATCTTATCGTTCCCTTCGCGGCAATAATGACTACATTTATATTGCACCATACTGAGGCATGCCAGCCCTATATCTGACACCGTGTATGGACATTGCTAAATATGAAACCCCTAGTACTATGACTTTCTACTACCCATGTATTTTCCTTCCCGCTCGCATAATCAGTTCTTATCGCAGCCCGTCGCAGCCGCGCGTCTACGGTAAATCTGGTAGCTTTTGCGAAGCAGCTCAAGCAGCCACTCCGGAACCGGCACTCCCCACTTCAAGCCTAGCGGTTTGTACAACAACCGATATGCCCGCTTGAAATCTCCCCACATGCGGTCAGGCTGCGGGATCAGAAAATCGGATACATCCACGACATACCCTTTGCCACAATCATTGGTGACATTTTTGCCATGAATATCTCTTGGGGTCAACCCTCGTGCGGATGCATACTCCAGCGCTTCATCAATATCGTCCAATACCGATTGTGGTATCGATATCCCGTGCCGGAGGCAGTGATACAGCGTTACCCCAGGTAGCCGCTTCAATATCAAATATCCTTGCCCGACGTAATAACATTCCGAATAGGCAGGATGCTTGCCCAGACGTCGATATACTTCCGCTTCGTCGTCCAACCCCCTCCTACCTGCTGCATACACTTTTACGGCAACAGAGGCATATTGCTTATGGCTGAAGACGACCGCATAATTCCCTGCGCCAATAACCTCCCAATCCACCGGTGTATTGGACACTTGAACGGGGTCGTCCCCATTCAGACTGCGAATGTCTGCTGCAGGCAGCAGAACAAGCTCAATCTGCTCTATTAGCGACTGAAGCTGCTCTGGATTAAGCATCAATACCCATTTCTCCTTCTAATCATTGACCATGTGCAACCCAAGCGAAACGCATTTCTCCCCTTAATATACCATATCGCCGGTCTTCGAGCGCTATCATCAGATGCCCCAGATCCAAAAAAATGGGAGCCTCTTTTTGCAATCTAATTGGGAGCAGCCAAGGAATACATCAGGGTATGGTCACGCAAAAAAAGGATAGGGACTCAGATATAAATCTGAGCCTCTATCCTTCCTCATGTAAATGATAAAATCCATCAAGGATTCAAGTACTTATTTGGCAATGCATTCATACCGCTTCGAGGTGTGATCTTCATTCAGTTCACGCACGATACCGTTCTTAACAAAATATTTCAAGCTGCAATATACCGTAGAGAGTGAAATGCGCTTCGTGGTCGCACGCATTCCAATATAAATTTCAATCGCGGTTGCGGGGGACTTGGCTTGATTAACGAACGATAAGACCGCTTCTCTCTGCTGTGTTAAATGTACGGGTTCTCGCTTACTGTCAGATTGTACGAATGAGATCATCGAATTGCGATTCATGGGGGTCCCTGCCTTTCTTATCGTTGTTTTCATCGTTACTTAAGAGCATGTTATGAGTTCATATGCTGTGTGTGCGCACTTACGTCAATCCCAAGGCAAGCCGCAATTCGGGCACCATAGCCCGCATCGGCACGGAAGAAGTTGCACAATGCGCGCATTTGAACCTCAGGTCTAACCTGCTTGAGGTCGTTCACCAAGTTCGCAATCAATCGCGATTGCTCCTCTGGGGTTAAGCTGCGATACTTATCGCCAGCCTGCCCGAAGTCATTCGTCTTGTTAATCGTACGCCGCATCGTCGTGCCGTCGAGGAGCATTTCGCTCTCTGCGTATTGCCCTCCAGCTTCAACATATGCGCCGGGATGGCTGTTCGGTTCATAGTTAATTGGAGACGGATCCTGATTCACATTCATGGCTCCATCGCGCTGATGGTTCCGAACTTGGGCAAACGGGCAATTGACTGGTATTTGCAAATAGTTTGTCCCTAGACGGTGGCGCTGTGTATCCGGATAAGAGAACAAGCGGCCTTGCAGCAGCTTATCTTCCGATGGCTCGATGCCAGGTACCAGTACGCTTGGCGAGAAGGCAGACTGTTCTACACTTGCGAAGAAGTTCGCTGGGTTCTCGTTCAATGTCATCCGCCCTACCCTCATCATCGGCACGAGCTCTTCCGGCCATACCTTCGTAGGATCAAGCGGATCGAAATCAAAATTATTTCCTTGCGATGGCTCCATCATTTGCACATACAAGTCCCATTCTGGGAAGTCTTCTGCTTCGATCGAATCATACAGATCACGAGTAGCGTGGTTGAAATCCTTCGCTTGAATTTGCTCCGCTTCTTCTGCAGTCAGGCTGCGCACACCTTGAAGTGATTTCCACGTATATTTCACATAGACAACCTTGCCTTCCTCATTCACCCATTTGAAGGCGTGTACGCTAAATCCGTCCATTTCTCGATAATTCGCCGGGATACCCAGGTCTGAGAATAACCATGTCAACATATTGGTCGATTCAGGAGACAGCGACATGAAGTCCCAGTAATGATCTGGTGTTTGGATATTCGTATGTGGAGCCGGCTTCAGGGAGTGCACCATATCCGGGAACTTAATCGCATCCCGAATAAAGAACACAGGCAGGTTATTGCCTACTAAGTCATAATTGCCTTCGGTTGTATAGAACTTCACAGCGAATCCGCGTGGATCGCGAAGCGTCTCAGGAGATGTCCCTCCATGGATGACCGTAGAGAAACGCACGAATACCTTCGTCTCAATGGAAGGATCCTGCAAGAAGGCTGCCTTTGTATATTTAGACATGCTTTGATACGGACGAAACACACCGAACGCCCCTGCACCGCGAGCATGGACGACACGCTCAGGAATACGTTCTCGATCGAAATGCGCAAGCTTCTCAATGAGATGGTAATCCTCCAACAACACTGGACCGCGCTGTCCAGCTGTTTTTGAGTTTTGATTATCAGCTACTGGGGCGCCTTGATTTGTTGTCAGTTTCGTCGGGTTACTCAATAATATCGCCTCCGCATGTTTTTATTTTATGTTTTAAATAATAATTATTATTATTAAGTGTGTTATTAATTTAGCACACTGAGATGCATTTATCAATAATAATTATAATCTAATACTTAATTTAGATAAAATAATCGTGGGTACCGGCACATGATATGCGGCCAAGGATTAAATAGTGAATGAGAGGATAATACTGATGCTGGATATCGCGAGAGAACTGAAACTTGGTGATAGAAGCCATCCTGTGCTGCTTCTTTGGCGGGAATTAGAATAAAGTTGCGGGTGCTAGAACTAGTAGATAAGCTGAAATGAAAATACACCTTACCTCCCATTCTAGCTCTGAACTGCTATTTGGAGATAAGATGCATCGTATTAAGCAGATTATTGTTGCTCGGCTGTTCTTGGGTACGAACGCGAATGATGGATCAGCTCTGCATAATATCCATTCTGTGCAATAAGGGACTCGTTCGTCCCTTCCTCTGCAACGCGGCCATGCCGCATGACAATAATGCGATCTGCATGCTGAATCGTCGATAAACGGTGAGCAATCACGAGCGTCGTTCTACCCTCTGAGACCACTTCAAGCGCTTGCTGGATGAGCTGTTCGGTATGAGAATCCAAATGTGCCGTTGCCTCATCCAAGATGAGAATGCGGGGCTGGAACACGAGAATCCGAGCGAAAGAAATCAGCTGCCGCTCCCCTGCCGATAGACCGCTCCCGCGATCAGACAGCCTTGTATCATAGCCATGCTTCAAGCGCTTGATCAGGCCGTGCGCCCCAACCGACTTGCAGGCCCAGATCACTTCTTCCCGCGATATGGTACCCTGGAATAAGCGGACATTATCAAGAATGGATCCCGAATACAGAAATGGATCCTGCTGCACTAGTCCGACAATCTGATGCAGCGTATGCTGCGGCAGTCGGCGGATATCAACCCCATCAATCTCAACACTTCCCCGCTTGACGTCATAGAAGCGTGCGAGCAGGTTCACAAGTGAGCTTTTGCCAGCTCCCGTCGTGCCTACGATACCTATGAACTCACCTGGCTTAATGTGCAAATCCAGATCATGCAGCACGTCGCGATCATCAACATAAGCGAAGCGAATATGATTGAAGTCGACTTGGCCCTGCACTTCAGAGGCAACTACATTATGCTCCTGCTCTGGCTTCGGATCCTGTACTTCAGGTTGAATGCGGAAGATGCGCCACATGCGATCCATAGATACGATTGTGGATTGGAGCGTGTTCCATTGCTGGGTAATATGGTTGATCGGCTGGAAAAACTGCCGAATGTAATTGATAAAGGCATACAGAACCCCGAACGCCAATGACGTATCCAATACGGCCATGCCGCCAAGCCACACGATGAATGCGACTGACACATTGCCGAGCACATCGAACGAGCGGTTGAACATGATGCTCGTGCGCACCTCGCGCAGATTCTCTTGCAAATACTTCCGATTCTGCGCCGTGAAGCGCTCTGTCTGCTCCTTCTCCTGATGGAACGCCTGGATGAGGCCCATACCCGACAGATTCTCCGCCAAAAATCCGATAAGCCTTGACAGCTCACCCCGTGCGCGTTGATAAGCAGATCGCAGCGCCTTCCGGAAAGCGACCGCAATCGCCAAAATAATTGGGAACAAGATAAGGCAGAACATCGCAAGCTTCGCATCGAGCGAAAACATAAACGCTACGATCAAGAGAAGCGACATGCCGTCCCTTACTACGCTTAACAGCACTTGAGTAAAGAACTGGTTGATCGTCTCGGTGTCACTGGACACATTCGTTACGAGGCTGCCCATCGAATGGCTATCGAAGAATGACATCGATTGCTTTGATATATGTCTGAACAGATCCTTCCGCAACTGGCCGACAATGCCCTGCCCCACCTTCTGAAGCAGGTTCGCCTGAATATAGGTGAACAGCAAGCTAAGCAGCGCGAGAAGCAAATAGCTGCCGCCAATCAGAAATAATGTGCCCACACCGTGCTTCCCGGCCAAGACATGATCGTCAATCGCGATCTTCACGAGATAAGGCTGCAGCAAATCCGCTCCAATTGCAAGGAATGTACATAAAAATATGGCGAGAAATGTCAAGCGATACGGCTTCGCATAAGCGAACATAGCGCGAAACGATTGCCTGCGCTCTTCGGGAGAAGCCCCTGCCATGCGTGAGCCTATCTCCTTGGGCTGTGCAGGATGATGATTGTTCCTGCCCTTCACGTTCGCTGTCGGTTCAGGCATTTCTCTTCCCCTCCTCTTGAATCGTATAGAGCGAGGCATAATAGCCGCCTGATTGGATCAGTTCTTCATGTGTTCCACGTTCCACAATGCTGCCATGATCAAGGACAATAATTTCATCAGCGTGGCGTACAGCGCTTATCCGGTGTGCGATAATGATGTTCGTCTTGCCCTTTCGAACTTCCCGGAGATTGTTCAATATCGTCGTCTCTGTTACAACATCAACCGCACTTACACTATCATCCAAAATGAGAATGGGCGCGTTCTTAATCATTCCCCGTGCCAAGCTCGTTCGTTGACGCTGGCCGCCGGACAAGGTAAGGCCGCGCTCTCCCAGCTTCGTAAAGAACTGATCGGGAAATCCCATAATATTGTCCCATACGTCCGCTTGCTTCGCCGCCTCCTCAACCGCTTCGTCTGCAGCATTTCGGTTATAGAATGCAATATTATCTCGAATAGTCGTGCTGAATAGGAATCCATCCTGCGGCACATACCCAATTTGGGTACGCAGGCTCTCTAGCGTAACTTCACAGATGTCTTGGCCTCCGATCCGAATTGTCCCCTTCGGAGGATCGTAGACGCGAAGCAGCAGCTTCACTAGTGTCGACTTGCCGCTGCCCGTCTTGCCAACAATGCCGAGCGTCTTGCCTGCTGATATCTGAATATTCACATCAGCTAATGATTCTCTACTTTCCTCTGGATAGGCAAATGTCAGGTTCCTGATCTCGATCACAGCATCGTCCGCCGAGATTGGCTGAGCACCCGCATATTCACGGATGTCCGGCTCTTCATTCAACAGCCGGTTCAAGCGATCAAGAGAAGCTCGTGAGCGGAGCATCACATTGATGACATTGCCGATTTGCTGTAGGGGTGTCATAATCATGCGCAAATACAGGGTTAACATAACGAAGCTTCCAAGGGATAATTGTCCCTGCATCGACAGCACACCCCCATACGTTATTGCGATAACGAGGGAAAGTGAGCCAGCGAACGGAATGAGCGCTTGGAAGAGAGATGTCATCCGCACAAGCCCTAATTGATTGCTGCAAATCTGATCCACTGTTGCGCCGAAGCGTTCTTCTGCCACATGCTCAACTGCGAATGTCTTCGTCACCTTCATGCCACCGAATTGCTCTTCTGCGGACTCCGTCATCGCCGCAAGGGAATCCTGCACCGCACGAGAACGAGTGCGAATGCGCGGGCCGAAATAAATGACAAACAGCGGAATCGTAAGCAGTGGAAGCACGCACACGAATACCAAATATAGCGGAATGCCACTTACCCCCATCATAAAGATGACCGACAGGAGCAGGATCGTCGCATTCGTCGTCTGGTTCACGCCGTTGGCAATCGTTTCTCGAACCGAGGTAACATCATTCATGAAATAGCTGAGCAGCTTGCCTACACCATGATTCGAATAATAGTGCTCACTTAATCTTGTAAATTGAGTAAACAGCTTCTGTCTCATGTTGAATTCAAACTTACGTCCTAGGCGATGATTCAAATATTGTCCAATTCCAAACAAGGAGCCATACCCGATAGCAACTCCAAGCAGCCATAAGCTGTAATGAATCACGGACTCCTTCGTCAGCCCCCGCATCTGCAGCTCATCAGTGAATCGCCCTAGCAAGGTGGGAAATACGGAGTAAATGATATTGGCTAACGCCATGCAGCCTACAGCTGTCACATAGAGCGTCAGATGAGCACGGACATGACTAAACAGCAATGTCCTTCCCTTCATGAATAGCATCACATCCCGTCTCATATTCGTTTAACCAGCGCCGTGCACTGGGCCATGTCGGCATCGACTGACTCTTCATCAGCCGCATGTGGGCCCGCCTGCATACGGCACTTCTCTACTTGATATGCACTTCATTTCTACATCGCACTGTGTATATCCATACATAAATAGTAATTGAAATAGTTGCCATTAACAAACCATATTTTTACACACTTAACATCTATGCTTCCTCACTCTTCTTTACAAAATGGGAACACACCTATCCACACACACACATGAAGTGCCTAGCCAGCACAAATAAGCCGTACTGTTCCAAGATCGGGTACGGAAATGCAATTCGTTTAAGGAAATGCGTCAGAAATTATGCAAAGCAAAATGTGATCTCAATCAAATCGTCCCGTATTGTTCTTTGCTATCATCTAAGCATGCATTGACTTATTGATAATGAATCTCAGTGACAAAGGAGACTTACGATGAGCGAACTTATTAATAATCGCGAAAAAATGATGTCGAGGATTTCTGGATCCCATTCAAGGATAAGTTCGTCTATTTTCGCTATTTCGCTGTTCGGGACGAGTCGGGGGAATATATGGGGACGTTAGAATTTACGCAAAATGTAAGCGAGATTCGAGCACTAGAGGGACAGAAGCGAATCATGTCCTAGAGCTCCATCATTGGCCTCTCTGGTCCGCGGCCTGCTTTACGTGAATTGTGCCGCAGGCCGCTGCCGCTGGGCCGAATTCATTACATCTAACCACTGCCCCTTTAAGCCGCTTGCCATAGGATTAAGGATCGGTGCGAAGGGGCAGCAAGAATATCTGCAACTAGCGCTTAACAGCAGTCATCCAGCGCATTGAGACGTTCCAGCACTGCCCGCTTACGGTATAGCATCTGCGCTGTCTCTGCCATGTCATGAATCATAGAGCGGTTCATGAACGAACCGAATATCATGCCGATAACCGGCACGGATTGGAATAGCTTCTTCCAACCAAAATTATCGGTAAAGGACACCATCGTCTCCCGCCATCCCTGTACTTCAGACACCGAGTCTCGAAGTCTATCCGGGTTGTCGTAGTCGCCAATGTCTTGCAGCACCGCCTGCTTGCCCACAATGTCGGACATCGTGAACTGCATACACTTCACAATAAAGAGCCGCTCTCTGGGATCATCCGGATCGAAGCCGTAGCAGATCGCCGTCTCCTGAAGCACCTTAAGTGCGATCCCAAGAACCGCAGGTATATCCACCGCTAATGTAAATATGCCGCCAAATCCCGTCGTTGCCCCTTGAGCAAATGCTACCTTCTTATTGGATTCCCGTACCGAATCCGCAACTGTGTTGCTCAGAGCTAGAGGCATCTGCTTCACAGCCAACAGATCCAGTGGATTCCCCTGCGCAGTAGAGGCCGCCAGGGAAACAGGATCTTCTTCTGCCCACTTTGCACGAAGCTTTTGTAATATGCTTTTCTTCTGGACGAGGTAGCTTCCTCCTGTATGGAGATAGCCTCCCAACTCATCTAGCAATTCAGCAATCTTATTCTGTATCCCCTTGGGAGTGAAGCGATCCAGCAGCGCGAATGGCAGCCGTCCTATCTTCTCGAATATGGATAAGTCCTTCTGCTCGCGTTCCCATTCCTCTATCGCTTGCAGCATCTGTTGAAGCTCGTCTCTCGATTCTCCCATTCCTCTTGATCTCTCCGTCTCCGCATTAGATTAAACCGTTTATTTCTATACCAATACGGAATGGCTTCATGTAGGTTGCGTCCCTTTTCCCGGATTGAGATCCCGTTCCCTAATAGCTCTAAGAGAGCGACGAGGTAGAAACGAAATGAGCAAAGCGAGATGTGACTTTGGTAGACAGACTTTGGTAGACAGACTTTTGTAGATAGATTTTTGTAGGCAGACTTCTCCAGTTGGACTTCTTCCTAATAGTCAGCAATGTTCTTGTCGATGTATCCAATCTTCCTCTATACTGGTGGTAACTGATCTCAACTTCCTAGCTTCCTACTTCCTATTCAAGATATCCTATCAACATCTGCATCTTCTGTGTCAGTTCCGCACTCACACCTAGCTCTTATGCTTTCATTCTGCTACCATCCTACTCACAAACGCTGCACATGCCTGCCAGTTTTCTCATCATGTCCGAACACCATACATATCAGAGTTGCAACATCAATCACATAGGAAGAAGGGATACTATGCATTGGTATGAACCGTTCCGCTCCGAGATTGAACAGGTCTTTCAAGATGCCGAGTGTATCATCGAGGCATTCCCAGCCCCGCTGAATGACGCAGGATTGCGCTATATAGAGAAATTCAATCCCAGTAACGATCGAAGCACAAATAATTATATATGCTACTGCCTCCCTTATTGGATGCAGGACATGACTGGACTCTCGACAGCGCATTGCCACCGCCTGGCGCTTGCAAGCATATTCGGCATGCTCTATTACTTTATCCAAGATGATGTCATGGATAATGATTGCGATAATAAGGCCGAGCAGCTTGCCTTGGGTAATCTATGCTATATCGAATTGCTCGACATCTATAGACAGATGTTCCCTCCCCAGTCCCCGTTATGGGACAGCTTCAGGCAGTACACATGGGAGTGGGTTCATGGCGTCACAAGCGAGCGTGAGCAGGATGTATTTATGACGGATCGCCTCAAGGTCGCTCACAAGTCAGCCCTCGTCAAGCTGTCTAGTAGCGGCGCGCTCTTCTTAACGGGTATGGAGGATAAGCTCCCGCATGTAAACGAGGCCGTTGATACTGTGCTTGTTTGTTTGCAGATGACCGATGACTGGGCAGATTGGCAGACAGATCTACAAGATGGAAGCTATAATTGTCTGCTGGCGTGGATTCGTTTTATTCAACAGATTCCGACAGATAAACCACTTACCGAGGAACTCGTTCGACATGCCATTACCGTATCCGACATCCTCGCTTCCTTTGGTCAAGAAGCTTTGAAACTTCAAGCCAAGCTGGATGGCATGCCGGAAGCGTCCCCTCAACTTGTAGAGTTCAACCGTTCACTAGCAAAGATTCTTGTCGAAGAAGCCGACCATATTCGACAGCAGCGTGAAGTGCTGATGATGGGCGGATTGTCGTATTGGTTGTCGAATTCGGTAACAAAGTAGTAGTTCAGAAAACAGGCAAAGTGTTACATTATCTGTGTAGTTCATTCCATATACGGAGGGGTGCACATGGTAACTACGGAGCAACTTTTCAAAAATCAAATCATTCACAAGGCCTGGGAAGATCCTTCATTTAAGGAGCGCTTGCTCAAAGATCCGAAGGCTGCCATTAAAGAAGTACTAGGCATTTCGATTCCTGACCATGTTGAACTAACGACTCAGGAAGAAACAAAAGATCGCTTCGTCCTCGTCATACCTCCAAATCCAGCAGAGACACTCCCTGCAGAAGGCGTTCGCCGTTTCGTTTGGTAAATAATCTCCCTCTAAAAAGGGGCTTTCCCTCGTCAGGCTATGACTTGTGGAATGCCCCTTCTCACTATTGTATAATCGTCTAAGTACCACTATGAAGCGTAATAGGTGGCTGTTCCAGTGCAGAAGGAAAGCGCACTATCGCCTCTGTCCCTTTCCCCTTCTCACTGTGAAAATGGATGCTTCCCTGCATAACTTCAACGATGCGGAAGGTGACCATCAACCCTAGCCCAGTTCCCTTCGTCTTATTCGAAAAATAAGGCTCGCCAAGGCGTGCTATCTCCTCCTGATCCATCCCTACACCATCATCCTGAACACAGATCATGATACCCCCTCTTTCTTCATACCCTGCTATTCGGATCATACCGCCATCCTGCAGTGCTTCGATGCTATTCTTGATCAGATTGATAAAGACTTGCTTGAACTTGGATGAGTTGCCGTAAATCAATAAATTTGACTCTACTTCCAATTCGATAACACCACCCTGCATATTTGCAAGCGGCATAAGTATCCCCTCAATCTGCCTAAGCTCCTCCCCAACATTAAGAATCACGACATCCTCGAGCTCTGGCTTCGCAAAAGTGAGGAAATCAGTAATAATTTCGGATGCACGATCAAGCTCAGTTAATGCAAGCTTCACGTATTCCTTTTCTTTGTCATTCGAGTGATTCTTCATCAACTGAAGGAATCCTCTCGTTACCTGAAGCGGATTGCGCACCTCATGGGCTACAGAGGCTGCAAGTTCGCTGATGATGTGCATCTTTTCGGAATGCTGCAGCTTGCCGTTGTACATTTCAAGCTCCTTGGAATATTGAATAACCTGTTCATGCGTCGCAACGATTCTTCTGCCCATAATCATGATGAAGGCAATGATAAAGGCAATAACTCCCCATTTCCAAATGGTAAGTTCATACTGGCCAGAATGAAGCAGAAACCAAACTAATTCTCCTAATGTCACAATAGCAAAAACAGTAAAGCCAATTGCAAACAATATCGCGTCCACATTTTTTCGGATAGCGTATACGATAGAAAGCCCCGTCAGCAAGCACAATTGCCCGACAATTAGGACTGCATACACTTTGACGGTTATAAAGTAAAAAAAACCATAGAACTGATTATTAGATAATATATTTATAAACAGGCACACAAGCATGAGTATAGAGTAAACAACTTGAAACTTCCTGATTTTCAATGTAATTGAGAATGGTCCGGGCCCAGTAATTTGCTCGAAATAATAAGTTAGTGCTGGGGAAAGGGCTTGCATGGCGATGTCAAATAAGATGACAGTCAGTTTCCCATATTCGCCGAAATAAGTATGAATAAACTTAGAGTTCGTAATCATGATAATACCAACAGCCATTATTACGATATTAAGAGATAACCAACTGGGCACGTCAATATTACGAAGGGAAAAGACGCAAATAAGCATTACAATGGCGATAAACACCAATGAACTACCTAGTAAAATATCTATGAGCCCTTGATTCGCATAATCTTGAATGATTTCTTGGTAATTGCCGATGATGATTGATTTTTGGATTCCAATTCGTTCTACCGTTGTAGCCGTATGGATATATACATGTTGACTATTAGAGGATGGTCTGATCGGCACAAGAATTTGATATACGTCAGATCCATAATCACGTGCAGAGTGGTACAGCTTTCTACCTTCATCCGAGTATACATCTACTTCAAATCCATATAACATACTTATGTATAACCCGGGTTGATCCCAATGCACAGGCGGGAGAGAAATTCGATACCATGCAGATTGGCTTCCTTGTGGCTTTAGGGGGACGCTTGATTGAAGATCAATTGTCTCCCATCCCTCTGTTCTCCTTACAATGTCCTTCCATGCACTTTGCTGCTTTTCCCATATTACATCCCATTGGGTAATCGTTATTTTAGTGGGTTCTGGTTGTGTGGATAATAGAGAAGGCGATGTTATAGCTCCAATAACCAATATAATGAGGCCTATGAAAATACCTCGCGTGAACCAGTTTTTAAATCCCATTTCACACCCCTGTATGTATTCAAGGATCATTCCATATCCAATATGGGCAATACTTCAACAAAAATATGTAAAATCCTGCTTAGAATCTGGAAATTGAACCATTTCTAATATGCGTCTCCATAAAATATAATAATCTTCATGGATCTTGTTGAAAATACCTGTTCATGCTACTTCTGTGTCGATCTATGGATGGGAAAAGACATAGAGAAAGTATATACAAACAATAGCGAGATGACTGTCGAAAAAAGAATGTCGAAATGTATTTTTTCGTGGCGTCCCCTCGTAATATTTGCATCATTGCAATCAGGTAGATTTCCTTGTTACGATAACTACTGGAACAGATGAACGATATCGTATGAAATCTACAAAGGAGTATCCTATGACAACTTATATAGAAGAACAGTACGACGGCAACGACTTTAGCTATGTCAATTGGAGCGAGTCTGAGCTGCGCAATTGCACGTTTACCTCCTGCCGCTTTCGAGGTGCACAACTGGATGGAGCAGTGACAACAAGCTGTCAATTTATTGACTGTGATTTCACCGGAGCCGTGCTCAATGGCTCTACACACACGCACAGTGCATTTACGAATTGCCGGTTCACAGGAGTGAATTTATTCGCGGCCAAATTTGCAGAATGCAAAATGGTAGGGACGGATTTCACCAATGTATTATGGGATGGCATAACGATTATCGGAGGAGATTGGTCGTATACGAATATGCGCCATGCGAACTTAACGAGGCAGAACTTGCGTGGTGTTCGCTTCATGGAGGCAGACCTGACTGAAAGCAAGCTGGAGAAGGCTGACCTACGGGATGCCGATCTAACCCGTACAAATCTCACCAAAACCAAATTGGCTGGTGCAGATTTGCGGGGAGCTGAGATGAACGGAGTGAACTTCAAAGCACTGGAACTTACCAAAGTCCGAATAGATATGATTCAAGCCGTTGCATTTGCTAGAGCATACGGAGCCAAGGTAGATTGATTCATAGATAGAGTAACAGCCGCAATCTGCTAATATAGCAACTTGCGGCTGTTTTTCAGTACTTCTTTTATTTAAAAATGAGCAGCGCATTGCTAATGTTCCGCCCAGGGTATGTCATATATCTTCCATTGTAATAAAGGCCACTTGATGCTCCGCCATCCAAATTCATCGCCTGATAAGCGCCAGCCTGCTTCATCACTTTAGCAAGCTCTGGAATCGTAGCGCTGGATGTAGTCAAGATCATTAGCTTGTAGTCCTTTGTTATACCAACCGCACTGCGTATGCTGCTGTGCTTCAATATTTTCGGATCTTTAAAGCCTTCGCCCTTCAGATTAACGGTAATCTTGCCGTCTGTAATAAGACGCGGCCCTACCTGCAAAGCTCCGTACACATCCCCTTCTTGGAATCGATCTATGAACGATGGCCCCGGGATCATCTCTACTTGATTATCTTTCGTGAACAGAAGCACACTTCGTTTATCGCCAGAGCCGTTATGTATCATTTTTCCGTTTCTAACTACATAGCCATACGGGACCTTCACCTTCGAATTGGAATAGGCATCAAAGTAGCCCCCATTTATCGCAGCGATTGCATAATTACGCTTTGCCATATGCTTGAGGTTATCGACCGAGCCCTCTCCTCCGTAACCCACTCCTACGCCGAGACGTATATGAGGATGCAGCAGATTTATGGTCAGCATCGTGGTCGTCACCCGCTTGTTCCCGACCTTGAATGCTCGCCAGCTCTTCTCAATTGACGATGTTTGGTTGATCCGCTGCTTCGAGACAATAGGCAAGCGAACATGACTGTCCCCATTCCAAAAATGGACAAGCGATCCGTTCTTGTCCCATTCCATAGACAGGTTCATTGCTTCGCTGACGAACCGAACTGGAACATAAGTCGTCCCCCCTGCTCGGAATGGGGCTGCTTCCAACTCCGTATTCATTCCGTTGACATATGCCTGCGTTGTACCTAATGTCATCTCCAGATAATTATCGTCGCTTACCACCTCTATGCGCTTACTCGTAGGCTCCCATGTCACTTGATAGTGCAGCTTATCGCTCAAATAGCGTATCGGGACGTAAGTACGGTACGCCTTCGTATCCATAACCCCATATGAACTTGCATCTGCGTGAGCTTGCCCATGTGGTGTAATGAATGTAAAAGTTAAGGCTATCCCTAGAACTGCTGTTATTATTTTTTTCAATTTCTGCACTCTCCCAGGCGAAAAAATCCAATTTCAGGAATATAGTATCATATCATCCTTTTGAGGACGATGTCTTTTTTCGACAATTATGTCAATTAGCCGACGTAATCCGATCATTCTGACGATTAATGTCATTGTCACAGAGAAGAGGAGCGCAACGTTAGCGCTCCCCAATCCCGGCACCATCTATCCAGCAGCTATTCTTCTCGATAAACAACTTCAGCATCGAACAACGTACTGCCATCCGAAGCTTGTCCACGAATAAAGCAGCGGCGATCATCTGCATGCATCGCTTCACCAGTAGAACGGTATACATCTACTTGATCCCCGAGAATGATTTCCTTATGGTACGTAATTCGGAAGCGCGACACACCTCGTTCCAATTCCTCTAGCGTCATCGCATCCAAGCATATATCAGCAAATCTGGCATTATTCAAATGGCCGTTCATATCAATACTGCTCTGTCTTACGTGGAGGGTATAAGCAAGGCGAAGAGAAGATTCTTCTGGTATGGCAACCTTCTCAGGCATCTCCCCCACAGAATCCTCATTATTGACAGGAACATCATAAGGAAATGCGGATGCCCGAAGAATACGCCGCTTATTCAGATCAACAAGTGCCCATGTCGTGCGGGATTGAGCAATTTGCTGATGCTCTGCATCGTAGACCACATAATCACGCAGCCATTGAACGCCTCTCGCTCCCTTATGCCATGTATCCAACTGAAGTACATCTCCGTACTTCGGCATTCTCATCAGTTCCAAATCCACGGTCAACAGCATCCAAGCCATGCCGCTGCCTACCAATTCGTCCATGGATACATCATGCGATGCAAGATGGGAATCACCTGCCCGCTGCATCCACTCCATTAATGTCGACAAGCGACAATCGCGCTTGTAATCACAGTTATCAGATGATACTTCATGTTGCTCACTCCAACGATTTGAGACCACTTCTAATCAACTCCTTCTGAACAATCATCTGCCTGCTTTTGAGTCCATCTATCTGCATCAGTCATTCCATGCCCAACAATATCATAACCGATATTGATCTGCTAAACCGCTGCTTCCACTGCGGAAACCTGTTCACGATCCTGAGCTCACTTGGTAATCGTAAATGCTTCTATTCATAAACCATCCTATGATATGTTAGTATAAACATAAGATAAGAAGCAAGCATAGATTATCCCCTTTACACAATAAATCCCCTCTTTACAGAAATTGAGGAAGAAGATAATTTGAAGGAAGTAAATCGATATATAATTTTTCCGATGCGATAGACGGTGTGTGTGAAACGCTTGTCTTGTATCATAAAGGAGCGACCAACATGATGAAGGAAATGAAGGATGCCTCAGCAGCGGTTTCAACTGTCATTAGTGCAGCTGAAGCCGCCGAACAGCCAACAGAGGGCCGCATTCTAATTGTGACTTCTGTCGCAGCAGAGCGGGATGCCTTATTGCGCGGTCTTCAGCATCATCCTCAATATGACGTCATTCTCGGTGGCGTGGGTGTCGCAGCGGCCGCAGCCCGGACGGCTCGGAAGCTTGCAAATGAGGGTTCATCCAACTATCGGCTTGTCATCTGTGCCGGTATCGGCGGGGGATTTCCCGGACAAGCTGAGATTGGATCATTGGTCGTCGCAAGCGACATCATTGCCGCAGATTTAGGTGCGGAGACCCCAGAGGGATTCTCCAGTCTGGACGAGCTTGGCTTCGGCTCTGCTCGCATTCCTGTCGATGCTGGGCTTGTCGCTCAAGTAGCGACAGCACTGCAAGCAGCGAATCTGCCAGCACGTTCCGGCCCCGTGCTCACGGTTGCAACCGTGACAGGCACAGCTGCAACCGCAGCCCAAATGGCAGAACGTGTGCCTGGAGCAGCCGTTGAAGCCATGGAAGGCTATGGCGTAGCCACCGCGGCGCAGGATTTCGGTCTGCCCGTACTGGAGCTACGCGCGATATCGAATGCCGTCGGCCCGCGCAATCGTGCCGCTTGGCGGATTCAAGAAGCGCTGGATGCATTGGAAGCTGCCAGCGCAGTTTTAGTGGAGGTGCTGTAATCATGAAAATCGCCTATTCCCCATGTCCGAACGATACGTTTGTCTTCCATGCTTGGGCGCATGGACTTATACCGGGTGCCCCGGAGTTAGATGTAACATATGCAGATATTGATATCACGAACCACCTTGCAGCGAGCGGAAACGGGTTAGATGTGCTCAAGATTTCATTCGCAGCATTGCCTTGGGTACTGTCTGAGTATGCCCTGCTGCCATGTGGGGGAGCGCTTGGCCGTGGCTGCGGACCGCTTGTATTGACGAAGGAATCGGCTTCGACCCCAGCTGACCCATCCAGCTTGTCTGGCCGACGTGTCGCAGTGCCCAGTGAACGATCTACAGCCTATCTATTGTTCCGGTTGTGGGCTGCACAGAATGTGCCAGGCGGGGTCGGAGAGATTGTCGTCATGCCGTTCCATCAGATCATGCCGGCCGTTCGAGATGGCCACATTGATGCAGGGCTAGTTATTCATGAAGCTCGCTTCACATATCCGTCTTACGGTCTCACAATGCTTGCCGATCTGGGTAAGTGGTGGGAAGCGGATACCGGCCTGCCGATTCCACTCGGTGCCATAATCGCCCGCCGCACGCTTAATGTGAACGCAATCGCCGGCTGGGCACGCGCATCAGTCGAATATGCATGGGCACACCCGGAAGCATCGCGTGAATACGTCCTAGCTCATGCACAGGAGATGTCGCCTGAAGTAACGGATGCCCATATTAACCTGTACGTGAATGAATTTACTAGAAACTTAGGTGAAGACGGCTATGCTGCAGTCGAAGCACTGCTTGGCCGCGCAGCGAAGGAAGGTCTCGTGCCTGCTTTCGATTTAGCCGCACTTCGCCTGTAGTCTATAGTGTGATTCGCGAACGCTACGTATACTATACCATTACGAAGTAGAGCGCCCGCAAATTACGCGGGCGCTCTCTTTGCTTCTTTCGCTGCCGACAGTGATAGACACTTGGCTGATATATCGCTAGGCGCCTACGGGATACAGCAGATGAATAGGTTCAAGATAGGAAGACAATCTGTCCCTTCTATACGCCCCCCTATTCAGTCGTCAACTCTTCGATCATATGCCCATTATGAGAGGATATGCTGTCCATTCGGCATGTCACCGCATACGATACAGCGAGTTTGCATATGCAAACGTTGGAAGCTTTTCATAGGCGGGTCGTGTATAATAGTTTATTGCTAAAGTAAGTAGGCAAATAGAAACGAGATTCTAGGAACAACACACTCCGAAGGAATCGCTCTCTTGCTGAAAACAACTACAGGAGTGAAAGTCCAATGGAAACATGGAAGAAAAATTTATGGATTCTATGGTTTGGTACATTTATCGTCTCATCAAGCTTTTCCATGGTCGTCCCATTCCTGCCGCTCTTCTTGATTCAAATTGGTGTAAAGGATCATATTGAGCTGTGGTCGGGGATTTTGTTCAGCAGCGTATTTTTCGCCGGCGCCATTTCTTCTCCGTTCTGGGGAGCGATTGGCGACAAGTATGGACGCAAACCAATGATTATCCGGGCCGGAATTGTACTATTCGTAACTTATATTATGCTAGCCTTCGTTTCGAATCAGTACCAGCTATTAACAATCCGTATATTGCAAGGCCTGCTCACAGGCTTCATCCCCGGATCGATTGCCCTTGTTGGCACCAGTACACCTGAAAAAAAGGTCGGCTATGCCTTGTCGATGATGGCAACCGCCACCGCAACCGGTACAATAATGGGGCCGCTCCTCGGCGGCATTTTATCGAAGCTGTTCGACAGCCGTCTGACGTTCGCATGTGCAGGCATCTTGTGTTTGATTGCAACATTGCTCGTCATCTTCTGGGTAAAAGAAGAGAACTTCGTTCCAACGAAGGACAGCAGTTCGATCGTCAATACCATTCGGATCGCATCCGTAAATCGTCCGTTTATGATCGTACTTCTGCTGTCGCTATTGACCCAATTCTCGGTCATGACGATTGAGCCTGTTCTGCCTCTCTACATTGTAGAGATCGGGCATTCCGCGAAGGACGCCTCATTAGTAGCTGGATTTGTGTTCTCGCTTGTTGGCGTTGCAAGTATTCTGTTCGCAGCAAGATGGGGTAAGCTTGCCGACCGCATCGGCTTCCAGAAGGTTCTTCTGATCGGCCTGCTCGCGGGCGGTATCGGTACGCTCGCTCAAATTCCGTTTCAAAATATATGGTGGTTCTCGATTATCCGCTTTACATATGGCATCTTCTTCTGCGCTGTGTTCCCAGCATTGAACGGACTCGTGGTGCAGACAACAGACAGTGATTTCCGTGGACGCGCCTTCAGCTTGAATCAGACCGCGAATCAATTTGGCGGAATGCTCGGCCCACTCGTTGGGGGAGCGATTAGTGGTGTGTTCTCCATCCACATGGTATTTTGGGTCACGGGTATATTGCTGCTTGCAACGATGGGGTTGGCGTTCAGGACGCAGCGTGGTGACCGCGTTCCAGTGAAGGCCGCAGGAACAAGCAAAGAGTTGTAAACCTGTAATCCTCAGAAATTACAGGTTTACGTTGCGGAAGACAGAATCATCGTTCTACAATAACAAGGGGCTGCACCGAACGTAATTTTTACATACGTCGGTGAGCCCCTTCTCTTTTTTATCGAGTGAGCGTTGGAACATTACCGCTCTGAACATGTACCTACCAAGGGCTTGCTGACTATCTGCTGGTAATATCGCGTCAGCTCCTGAATGTCCATAGGCATTCCGTCATGCAATCGGGATCGTTCGGCAGCGAACGCCATCATGTGGCTCTGCACGGAGCCGCGCAGCACAGCCGATGGGTCGCTCCTATTATGCGGCTGCGATACGAGACGGCAAAATTCATGCATCATGGCCGTACAGCCTTCGCGACCCTCATCATGGACATGCATCTCTTGTGAGGTATCATCAACAAAATCATATACTGTGAATGTCTGCTTTTCTAGGTTACCACGTATTTCCCCGCTCGTTCCTGATATTTGCACCATTCGCGAGCTGTCATGCGTGAAGGCGGACAAGGTAAAGGAAGCCGTCGCTCCGTTGCGAAATTCCATATTGACCACCTGATGATCGACGACATCATTATCACATTGGAAGACACACCGCCCATAAGGTGTCTCGCGAATCACGTCCCGAATATGCTCATCCGTGGGATCCTTCGTGAAATGCAGCGCACGACGACGACCTTCTCCTAAGTAATATCTCAAATCTGCATAGCAGCATTCATTAACATGTGGACAGCCATCTGTACAATAGAGCGGCGCATTTGCCGGCTTATTCTCTCGCTTGAAATGGAACAGCGAGCCGAAGGATGTCAGCCGCCTGCAATCCTGCTGCATGAGCCACAGAATGATATCTAAATCATGACATGACTTCGCTAAAATCATCGGACTGGACTCGCTCGTCTTACTCCAATGGCCACGTACATAACTATGGGCCATGTGAGAGAAGCCTATATTTTCACATAACTGAATATTCACGATCCTTCCGATGCTGCCTGCATCGATCACCTGCTTGATAGAGGACCAGAATGGTGTGTAGCGCAGCACATAGCATACAAGAACGATCCGGTTGCACCGTCTCGCAGCCGCCTCAATCTCGACGCATTCCTCAGCCGAAGGCGATATCGGCTTCTCCAACAACACGTGATAGCCCTGCTCCAGTGCCATCATCGTCGCTTCGTAATGCATGCGATCCTGCGTGCAGATCATCACCGCATCCGCATAGCGTGCCCCTTGCAGTGCTTCCTTCCAATCCGAAAATACATATTCCGCCTGAATATGATGCTCGCGCGCGAACACCGCCCGCCTCTCCTCGTCCGGTTCGGCAACCGCGACAATTTCTAATTCCTCTGGGAATTGCAAAGCATGCTGTGCGTATACATCTGCTCCTCGCACTCCTGCTCCTAGCAAGATGGCCTTCACACTCATCTCTCCGGCACCCTCCATTAAGCAATCATCTCGTTGTGATTGGGATATTTTTCTTTGTCTATAATTCTATAATCTAAAGCAAATATCCAATCGGAGCAATGCATTTCCCCACTCTATTTATGAACATCGTATGTCATGAAGATATCCTGCTCTTCCCACTCTACGAAGAAGCTAAGCTTGCTATCCTTCTGCATAACGCCAAGCCAGATTTGTCTGTCTCCGCTCGATTCTCTGCCTGCTGGATTCTGTCTCTGTCGAACGTGATGATTTCAAAATTCGCATCGTATTGCGTCTCTCTGTCTTCTATAAATAGGAGCCCATACGGCGGTTGAAGTGGCGTCGTAAGCCCTCTCCCAATAGATTGAAGGTGAGCACCGTGAACAGAATAGCGAGCGCGGGATAAAATACGAAAGTGAACTTGCTTAAATAAATATCCGCGCGCGTCTCTGCAAGCAAGGACACCCAGTTGGTGCTTGTATTCACAAATTTCATGGTGAAGTAATCAACCTCGGCCCAATTGTGCGTCAAGAAAATACTCAACACACCTAATTGTCCGATAAGCAGCATGACCTTGCCCAAATCAATACAGAAATTAATGACGATCTCCGGTACAAGCGACGGCATATAATAATTTCGAATCAGGCGCCATCCACTTAATCCAAGCGACTCTCCTGCTTCTACAAATAATTCGTGCGAGATATGGTTCGCTTGCTGCTGCACAATATGTGCCACTCGCCCCACCTCAAGCAAAGCGAGAATTGGGATTACCCATAGAATACGATTGCTCGAATATTGGATGAACGGCATACTCAGTAATAGAATAGCTGAGAAAATAACAGGCAGAAACGTGAATATCTGATTCAAGCTTGTTACCAGCCAATGAGCAACTCCCTTCTGCTTATACGCGAGCACGCCTAATGGTACTGCAATTATATAGCGCAGCAGAGCAATGAAGAAGACGATATAGACCGTCTCCTTGGTTCCTACCACGAGCTTGCTCAAGTTGTCGACGCCTTTCTTATCCGAGCCAAGCCAGTTCAGATCCGAAGCTTTGTAGGGAGGCAGCATGAGCTTGCCCTGCTCTGACCATCTATGCTTTTCGGGTGTAAGCGACTTGTCTATGAACGGCAATTCTGGACCAAGGTACATCACAAATAAAACCAAGGCGAGCATTGCCCCACCGATCCATAGTGTGTAGTTTTTCAATGAGGACACTCCTTTATCTCGATGTCGGCGCAATGGAACGCTTGGCCAGCAAGGCAATCCACTGAACTAGCACCACCATAATCGTAAAACAGAAAGCAATCCCGATAATGACACCCGGCTCATAATTCACTCCCGATCCGAAGCTAGTATCATAATCAATCGCTTGGAACAAACGGTGAGCGGCACCAGGATAACTCATTAAGTATTCAACCATTAGTAAATTAGACAGGGTGTATCCGAACAAGGAAGGCAGGTGGGACAAAATCGTTCCCATACTGTTGCGGCCAACGTGCTTGAACAAAATCATTCGCTGCGCGACTCCCTTCGCTTTGGCAACTTGAATGTACATCTGTCCTTCCTGCGCCGCAATTGCAGCGCTCGTAATTCGTGCAATATACATAGCCGGATATACGGATACAAGTACAGATGGAATGAGGAAGGCATACCATTCTTTTTGCTCAAAGAAATGAATAAACGGCATGTATCGAATAACAAACCATTGAATGAGCAGCACGACCATGAAGTCAGGCACCGATTGAAACAACCAAGTCGTTCCGTTCCCGATCACATTCCACTTCGACTTGTACAGCTTATAGTCAGCAATCCCTTTCAACAAGCCCAATATAAAACTTAATAGAAAGCCAATCACAATAATAGTTAGGCTGTTCCCCATCACTGTCAGCACCTCAGAACCTACAGCTTCCCCGTAACGATTTACGCCTAAGGTATTGTCAACAAAGATACCGTGTATAAATCCTGTGATGTTCTCGGCATACTGCGACCAGCTGAACTGATACGTCGCTGTCATCTTATAGCCTTCCATGCCGATGTCCAGCTTGCGTGGAAATAGGACAATGAGCATTATCATGATCAATGCAAAAAAGCTGAGGCATAATGACTTCACCATATGCAGTACTAGATTCATAATTTCCTCCTGAGTGATTCTCTCGCGATCCATATGCTAGTGATACCATATCATTCCTGTATTGTGAAGACGATGCAATCCTTTTATGGTTATTTTATCCACGAAATAGATCACTCCTAAGATTGTTGATTGATTGCTTAGGTGATCGTCTCCTTATCAACACCATAAAAAAGCACATTCCCAAATGAACTGGAAATGTGCCCTCTCCTACTAGATCTATTCTATTGACTCCATGGTATAGGGGAGAAACCAGACTTATCCATTGTTACTGACTGTCCAGCGGGAGCTCCAGACGGAACGTGAACCTCCCCTCCTCATGCGACATGCTGAGCTGACCACGATGCAGTCTTGCAATATGATAGGCAATAGATAGGCCGAGACCCGCCCCGGGGCTATCGTGTTGATCGTTACGAGAGGCTTCCGCCTTATAGAACCGCTCGAACAATCGCTGCTCCTGTTCCTTCGTAATAGGCTGCCCCCAGTTCTCTATTTCCAGCCATACTGTATAATTCTGCTCCCAGAGCCGCACCGTAATTTCTCCGGGCCTTACCGAGAACTTGTACGCATTCATTAGTAAGTTATCCATTGCTCGAACAAGCAGTTCTGCATCTGCCATTATCATTATCGCACGTTGGGATGCATGGACAAGTCGAATCTTGAGTGACGCCTCTCTTGCCAACGGTTCAAATTCAACAAGCAATTGGCGGAGCAGTCCGCTCAAATCAAGACGAGAGCGCTCGATTTCCACTCGATTGTCAGCTAGTCTTGTATATTCGAACAAATCATTGATCAGCTGGCTAAGCTGCTCGGTCTTCCGGCATGCATTGTGAAGGTAGCGCAGCTGCTCTTCCTTGCTCGCTGCCTCCTCTTGCTGCAACAAGTTCAAGTATCCAATCAGACTCGTCAGCGGTGTGCGTAAATCATGCGAGACATTCGTAATAAGCTCCATCTTCATCTGCTCGGTAAGACGCTCTTTCTCGATCATCCGCTGCAACTGTCCCGCCATATGGTTAATAGAATCTGCAATAATGCCGAGTTCATCCTGTCTATCCAAGGTTACACGGGATTGCAGATCTCCCTCAGCAATAGACAAGATCCCCTCTGTCAATCTCTTTAAATCTTGTAGTAAACCACGTGTAAAGAGAAAGAAGTATGCAAGGTATAGAAACAGAAACACTAATGGACTGACACCGTGACCTATTAAATAGGACGATACCGTATCCATGAGCGCCATTGTAATAAAGGTACAAAACAAGCTGAGAAGCGCAAACCAGAACAAACGTCCTCGGATGTTATGCTTACCATGCAGCATCGCCCATATCCTTCTATTCAATCCGATACCCCACTCCCCATACGGTCTTAATATACTGAGGCTCTCTAGGGTTCTCTTCAATCTTTTCTCGAATATTGCGGATGTGCACCATTACTGTATTGTCCGTGATGAATTTGTCTTCCTTCCAGACCAATTCAATAAGCTTATCAATGCTGAATACATGCCCCCGCCGCCGTGCCAGCCGCTCCAATATCGAGAATTCAGTAGGGGTGAGCAGCACTTCCTTCCCCCGAACAATAACGAGATGCCGTTCCGGATATATGCATAAATCCTTTATTTCGATAAACGTTTCATCTGAAATCGGGGGCGCCTGCATGATGCGTTCTTCCTGTTCCGCGAAAGATTGTCTGCGCAATTGAGCCTTCACCCTCGCCAGAAGCTCCATCGGATGAAATGGCTTGGCGATATAATCATCCGCACCTGTATGAAGTCCAGTGATCTTATCCAGACTCTCTCCTTTGGCGGAGAGCATGATAATCGGCACCTTCGTATGTTGGCGAATGGCCATGCATGCCTGCATACCATCCATATTCGGCATCATCACGTCCAGAATAATAAGATCAATATGTTCATGCTGCAGCAGTTCCAATGCCTGAATCCCATCTGCTGCCTCAAACACGGTATAACCTTCATTGTGCAAGTAAATGCGGAGCACATCTCGTATGTCCGCATCATCATCTGTTACTAATATCCCTTGACTCATCCCATCCTTACTCTCCTTTCTGTAAAGCAAGTATACAGCTTAAGAGAAGTGTATGAACAATCCAATTGAAAAAGAAATGATATTCAACTCCCAAAAGGATCGAGAGTCGAAGGCCGAATACCCGATTACTGCAACCCGCTCCCTTTCCGGCATACATATACGAAGGCTGGTGGAACGTTCAGAAACACAAAATGAATATTCTCGATATCAAAATAGCGAGCCAATTGCGGCTTCATTTGTTGAGAGTATTGGAATGCAACGAATAAACCTCCCGGCTTAAGCGATGCGTAAATTTCCTCGATCAGATGATCACGCAACTGCTGCGGGAAGTTGAAGAATGGCAGCCCGCTCAGCACACAATCCAGCTTCTCCCTACTTTCATCCCCCAATATCTTGCCTAGCTCACCAGCATCCGGATAAGCAGCGTATTCGGGATAGTTATCCTGCAAACGCGCCAGCAACAATGGATCCTTCTCGAACAAAATCACTCTGGCCGTATCACGTTTAACCGTATCGATAAATCTGGTAATGGCCCCTGTTCCCGCGCCTAATTCGGCAACATGCTGCACCTCTTGCCAGTCCACAGCATCCATCATGCGCTGCGCGAGAAATCGTGAGCTTGGCGTAATGCTCCCTATCTGTTTGGGCGTTCGAAAAAATGTATTTAAGAACAGTAGCTTTTCCCGAATCATGTTCACACTCATTTGACGTCTCCCTTTCGCTCGTATCCTTGGTTGTTATTATCATATCCAACATGTCTTGGGATCATAGGGAGTTTGCTCTGAATGAGTTCTTAATGAGTTCTGAAGAATTTCTGAAGGGATAGATTCTACGGATAAAAAATCTCCTGTTGTTTATATATCAACATTTTACAACCTTGAAACATTTTGATAAACCCTTGAAATATATTCTTCCTTAAATTAGAGCATCGCAACAATACTAAAACAAATAAGCCCTTATCACCCTCGCGAGGATGGTAAGGACTTCAACTTTCAACTTATTTCGAGAGAAGGGCATGCTTCCTACCTTCATGCGCTGCTGTCGCTCAGATTTACATCATTCAGCTATGTGCCAAACCGCTTGCGATACCCACACTTGCGGCACAACTCCTCTACAGCTTCTCTCCGGGAGAATCCGTAGAACAAGTTGTTCGCTCGCTCACTTTCAACAATCTCTGAGAATGAGTCACGGTTCACGTTGCCGAGATTAATAACTCCTTCGCCATCCAAGCAGCACGGTACAACGGTTCCGTCCACGAGTATCGCTGCTTGGGAACGAAGCGCATGGCAGAAGCCTTTGCCATCATCCTCCGGAGCGCTCAAGCTTGGCCATTCAAATTCATGGTCTTGATTCAAATAAACACGATCTGCGATCTTAACACCACTGCCTGGGATAATTTTTTCTTCAATTCGATAGTCCAAATTGAATTCTTTTTCAATAATTTCAAGCGTCTCGCGGTTGCGATTGCGCTCCATATTCGTCTTATTATCCTGTGTCAAATTCCATAGTCGAAACGAGAAGATAACCTTATGCTCTTCAGCTTCACGCACGAACTCCAAAATATCAGCAAGATACTTGTCGCGGTTCTCCGAGCCAATATGACCATCGAAGCTGTGAAGCGAGAAGTTCATCTGGCGCAGCGCTGGCTTGCCAAGCAGCTTATGCTTGTTCTTGCGTATAAGCGTACCATTCGTCGTAATGTTGACCTTGAAGCCCTTCTCATGGGCTGCGTCTAATAGTTCATCGATCTTCGGATGGAGCAAGGGCTCTCCTTTGACATGCAAATAAATATGATTCGTATGCGGCTTAATCTCATCTAGAATATGATTGAATGCATCCAGCTTCATGAAGTTCGCTTTGCGTTCTGTCGGCGGACAGAACGTACAAGCCAAGTTGCATACACTGGTCAGCTCTATATAGACTTTTTTGAACGTTTTCAAGATTGTTCCCCATTCTATTGTAGTAGTTCCGTACTGTCCTCACCCTCTACTATGCACGAAAATGCCCCTGCATTCAACTTAATCTGGGCGGAACATACAGGAACTAGCGTGGAAGAGCCTAATTCCATCACGCTCGACCCCGACGATAGCAGGAACAACACTTATGAATAGCAGATATGTCCGTTCTAAGAGCGCCGATTGGCCTCCCTATGAAATATCCCATTAAATCATCTTGAACGTAGGTTGTATGTAGCCAAATTGAATTCCTTTCGCAACGGCTTCAAGCGACGAGGTTACATTCAGTTTCTCAAACGTATGCTGCAGATGATTCGACACGGTTCGCTCGCTGATATGCAGCTTGCCGGCTATTTCTTTTCGCTTGTATCCGTCGCTTAAGAGCTGGAGAATCTGCTTTTCACTATCTGTCAACGTCTCTATAAAATCGATGGAAGCAGGGAAATAGGTCTCCCCGTCTTGAATTTGCAGCAGTGCACGAACCACCTCTTCAGGGTTCATATTTTTATTCAAGAATCCTTTCGCCCCTATTTTTTGTGCTTCATACCTGTATACCGGTAGATCATAGCCGGTCAACATAACAATTCGGGCATTCGGAATTTCGCGTAACACTTTTTTGGCAAGCATTATCCCATCCTCACTGGCCGAGGAATTAAGGTGGATATCCATCAATATAATATCAGGCTGCTCTTTGATGATCACGGAAACTGCCAGAGCAGTATCCGTAACGGATTGAAACCGCTCGATTTCAGGCGTGCCTTCCAGTGCGATTTCCAGGCTTTTCGCGAACAAAGCATGATCATCGATCAAGATAATGTGCATATGAGCCCTCTCCTTTCATCAAGAACTTTACTGTAACACACAATCCTCCACCGTGGGCCTCTTCCAAGGTAATGGAGCCATCAATCAGAGCAAGCTGTTCCCGAATCGACTGCAATCCCTTTGGTAATCCATCCCCTGCAGATTCAAAATTCTCCAAGCCAATACCGTTATCTTGAACCCTTAGCTTAACCTGCTCAAGATCAAGAGAGAGACGGATGTCCAGAGAGGTTCCGTGCGAGTGCTTAAAGGCGTTAGTGGCAAGCTCCTTAAGCATTCGATACATCATATAATTGTAGGGCTCTACCAGAAAGAAAGTATCGTCGCACTCAAATGAAATGGCAAACCTTCTGGTTGGATACGTTTGCTGAACCATACTCAATAGATTCCTTAAATTTTCTTTCAATGTAAGGGTATTAAGCAGGGCCGGTTGGTACTCCTGCATCTGCTGTCGGATCGACAGATTTAGGCGGTCCAACGCTTCCATGATTAACCCTCGGATTTCGGTGCGATCCGATTTGTTCATCATATTACGGATGGAAAGCAAATCCTGAAGAATACCGTCATGAAGGTAATGCGAGAAATCTCTTTGGATAGCTTCTTCTCGTTTGATCTGCAGCAAAGTTTGCGCATAATGGCTGTCTATATTCTGCATCGAGCTGTCGCATGCCGAGTCCGACTGGTTTTTGGCAAAAACATACAGGAGCAAGGTATAAGCTTGCATGCACAAAAGCATTCCATGAAGAATGACAGAAAATTCGCTTGGCTTAAGCCGCAGCAGCAGAGTAATTAGGCTAAACAGGGATATGATTCCGCCCATAAGAATGAGCATTGATTTCCTACGAAACAACATGACAGGGAAATCTTCCGCATGTGTTAGCGCAATCCGGTGAATGCTTAATAAAGGCAGAAAGAGAAATGGATAAATGCCAAGACCCTCTACGAATTCCGGGTTTGTACCAAAGTACAGCACATAGCCGAAAAAAATCAGAGCTGCCGTTAAAGCAGGTACGCCGAACTGCTTCCATTCGTTGCGGAGCACAAATAGAATCCGCTTCCGATGTACATAACACAGGCCAATGCCTACTCCAAAGCTAAGCACAAGCTGGAACAAGTAAAACAAATGAAACCATGAGTCTTGAATCAAACCCAAAAATACCGTGAATACGCAAGCACCTTTCAATAGGATGTCGGCCTGTTTCTTGTATAAGTACGCCGCATCCTGAAAGAGAAAGGCCGATATAAATCGGTAGACTGCGTATAACAGCACCGAACCACAGAAAGAGAGCAGTTGGGCAAACTGCTCGTCTCCTGAATCGATGCTTAGCAAGGTATACCAGCCAGACAAGATTAACAGCCACGTAAACCGGGTCAATACTCCGCTGTTTTTCAGATTCATGCTGCTGATGTATACGGCATCCAGCGTGATTACAAACATGAGCACCAGCATGATCACATCCGCAACGTCTATATCACTCCGAAAACCGGATAAATGTCCATACACGAGGTAAGCGATAATTAGTAGTTCATTAACGATCAGCATTATTTGTCTGTACAGATATCTGTTTTGAAAAGGGATCGCCTCCGTCCGCGATAATCCATGAATTGAACTCCATTACCGGAGAAATACAGTCCGATAACAAGCGCGTCTCGTAATCAAATAATAGATGCCGAATATAACTCCGGCAATAACCAGGGACATTGCGACCGGAACAAAAATCTGCCAGCTTTGTCCCAAAATATCGTCGATGAGCAGCCCTTTATAGCAAATCAGCCCGCAAATGCTGTGGAAAAGACCGATACCGAGAGGGATTGCATACATCATAAGAATTTGACTTCGAATCACTTTCTTTATTTTCTTCTTACTGTAACCCATCTTACCGAGGATCTCATAATCGCTCTGTTCATAGGAAACGGCCGAGATGTTATGGAAATATAGGATGCTTCCCGCCGCTATGAAGAAGAGTACTGTCAGAAAGCCAAGCAATAAAAAGGTGGAACTGTTGCCGGACATGATGTCATACGTCCGAGCATAAGAGCTCGCGAAATAGGGATTGTCCTTCAAGACTGGACGCAGAGCCTCATAAGCCGCCCTGCTGTCTCTTAAATTCTTGCCATCTATGCTCATGACCGAAATCTTGGGGAGTCCAAGCCCGGATAAACGATGATACATCTCATCTGAAACGATCAGAGTGCCTACACTGATATTAAATCCGATTGGATTTGAAAGCGTTGTGTCCCGTACAGTGATATCAAGTAATTGGTTATCAGGAAGAGAAAGCCGGTAGATTTGTCCGACATCTCTCTGCTTCGGATCGGAACGGTATTTAACCAAAATGCTGTTGCTATCTTCCAATTGTATATATTCCGCTTTCTTGCCCTGCTGATGCAATAACCGATTATAGTCCGACAAAGCCATCAGTTCAAATCCCGGCTCCCTCCCCAGGGCATATTCTGCTGGAAGGTTGTCCGATTGGGATTGGATCTTTATAAGCATAGATTGTTGAGCTGTAAACTGCTCGGAACCGATTGCCTCATTTAATGCTTGAACAGCTCGATCTGCCTGATCCGGCTTCTCGATCGGGAACTCCATCGCAGACGGAATAATGCGACTCACTGCCGCCACGGGATAATACATGGTCAACGCTGTAGAACCGAATACGCCCAAGGTACCGGCAATCAGCAGGGACAGCATAATCAAGGTTTTTGCGTTGGTTCGGATACGGGAAATAAACTTGGGTATCGTGACAATTGCAATGTCTTTGTACAGCAGGCTTTTCCGATGTTCCAGCTTACGGAACAGATACGGAAGAAAGGAGTAAATAACAAATGAAGTCCCGACTGCAATCATCAGCACCATTGACAGCCCCATCGGAGCAACACCGATGGATTTCCACAGAGACTCTTTGCCCCGCATGACATCAATAGCGAACAAATCGCCAGAGATCATGAGCACCAGCCCCAATATGGCCGCAGAAACGCGAACCTTGATCGGTTTTTCAACTGTTTTTTCAAGCCGGACAAGACGTAACAGCGTCGTTTTGCGAAGCAGCCTCCAGTTGGACAAGCTGAGCACCAGAATAACCACAAAGACAAAAACAGCGCTATAAAGCACGGCCTTTCCGTTAAATAACGGGATAGATGAGGTATTAATCTCTAAATTAAGCAGCAAGGAGACCCCTGCGACGATCCCTTTGTGGGCCAACGCTCCCATAGTGATCCCGATAAGAAGAGCTCCTAAACTAATCAGGATGTTCTCAATGGTCAATAATGCAAGCATGGCAGACTTTCGGTAACCTAGCAGCGTATATATGCCCAGTTCCTTCATCCGGCTCTTCATAAAAAACTGATTGGAGTAGGACATATAAAATAATACAAAAGCCATTAAAAAAACGGAGATGGTGCGTGTCATGGTTTCTACTCGGCCGTCTTCCGATATTTTGGACATCATGATGTCATTTAGCGAAAATGACATAAAGGTGAAGAAAACCGTCAAAATTAGAGCGACTGAAAATAGATAGAGCGAGTAGAACGATAGATTCTTCCTTACATTTTTAAAAGCAATAGTCGTTAATTTCATTACAACACCTCTTTTTAGCGCGTCTCATCCAACAGCGCAATCTGCTCCAGAATGGTTTCATAAAAGGAGCGCTGATCTTGAGTCTTGCGTTCAAGCACATTAAAAATCCGCCCGTCCTTAAAAATCAGGATACGCTTGGCAAAGCTTGCAGCGTACGCATCATGAGTCACCATCAGAATTGTTGTGCCCAATTCTTCGTTAGCTTCGCTTAACGTTCGCAGTAATTCGGTGGCCGAATTGGAATCCAGTGCTCCGGTCGGTTCGTCCGCGAATAAGATCGCAGGCTTCTTAATAATAGCTCTTGCTGCCGCAACCCGCTGCCTCTGTCCGCCGGACAACTCACTGGGATATTTCCCAAGCTGCTGGGATATGCCGAAGCGTTCGGCCAAGGAGCGTATGGAGCGGTCGATTTCCCCTTCGGACAGCCCTTTTAAAGCAAGGGGGACAGCAATATTCTCCATGACCGTTAGACTGTCCAGCAAAAAATATTCCTGAAAAATAAATCCAAGATGCTCGTTGCGGAAATCTGCTGCACGAGTATCGTCAAGTTTACTGATATCTACACCGTTAATGGTAATTTCCCCGTCTGTCGGTGTGTCAATGGTGGATAATACATTAAGCAGTGTCGTTTTCCCGGAGCCAGAAGCCCCCATGATGCCGATAAATTCCCTAACATGCACGTCAAAAGATATTCCGTTCAAAGCAGGTCTCTGTACGGAATTGTATCGTTTGGTTACGCTCTTAGCTTGCAGCAGGCTTTGCATAAAATCTCCCTTTCTATATGTTTGTATATACACCTTAATTTTTTTGGGATAGAAAGGCATGAGCAATTCACGCAAATTGGTTAAATAGAAAAATCTGAATGCGACCGAGTAAACTTCCTGAAGCTGTTTTAGTCCGGTGCGAGTTAAGGCGACGAAGAAAACTTTGCTTTCTGGGAGCCAAAAACGTAGAGGCAATCGTCAAATACACTACGGAGCACAAGGAAAAATAAAAAGGCCAAGTTCTGGGATAAGATGTACCCACTAACTCGACCTTTTTTCGAATCTATCGGCTACCTCAAAGGCAGTCACGTAAAAAACTTTCTCCATACAGGAACACATTAAGCATACACTTGAGTTCGATCATCCGATAGTTCTTCAATCGCTATGTAATCAAAATGTGCCTCATATCCTTCTCCCTGCGGACTGCATGCATAGATGCCCACTTGAATTGGCTTCGACTCCTGCTCGAACAAATGGGTCATGCGAAGCTGCTTCCATGCGGCACCATCCAGCGAGTAATCGACATAAAAGTCATTGCTAATCCGGGAAATACGGAAGTAGACCGGAGCATCCCCATTATCAACCTCTTGGGTTGACCAGTCCGAATATCCGTGGTTCGTTACCACTGCGCCGAGCTTATTGCTGGCATCCGGAATATATTCTACAGATGTTTTGAGCCAAGTGTCTGGCGAATAGCGAACCATTAGCCCTGCTTGGTCATAACGGTGAACAGGATAGGAATATACCTTGGTCGTCAGCCTGAAGTTCCCCTCAATTTCTGTATATAGAAAATGTCCATTATCGACTTCAAAGCCATAATGTGTCTTTTGCCAGTAATCGGTTTCTTTGGCGGTGCGAACAATGAGTTTTGCAGATTCTTGATTGATCTCCCACGCTCGAGGCGGCGAGTACCACATCAAGTTCGTGTTCAATTGTTCATGTTCAAAATTTTCATGTAGTCGAATTGAATTGCTCATCTGAATTGCCTCCATGTCGTAGTCTCTATTCCATCATAGGTGGAATCATCCCTACTGTACAGGGGCGCAATTAAGATTACGGTGCATCTCCTACATTATGTTGTGACCTGCGGAGAGTCCTGTTCCAGAATAATGCCATTCAATACAAGTCGAACAGGAGCACTAATCGTATCCCCAACCGGACATGTACGCTCAATGAACTGCACGAATTGTTCGACCTGCTCATAGGAAGCATTGCTCTTCACATGGATGTTGTAGCGAATTTCAGAATAGCCTCGGCGCACGTCAGATTTGTTCATGAAGCCATCTGTATCCAAATCCCCCTCAAGCTCCACCCAAAATTGCTCCAGCTGAATATTGAATTTACGGGCATATGCTCTTGCCACGATGGACTGGCAGGCGCCTAACGCACACAGTACGACTTCAACCGGATTCATTGCCGTATCCGTACCGCCCAGCGATTTCGGCTCGTCAATCGTAATCTCGAAATTCCGTGATCTCGCCTTTACAACCATTCCCTCTTGCAGATGTGCAGAAGCAGTAAATGTTTCAAGTGGCATTCATATAACCTCGCCTTCCTATTTTAACCAACATTATATCACAGTTAAAAAATATGAATAGTGAGAATGTTCTCTTGCTTCCAAGAAAAGAAGGGAGACTGCAGCTTTCTGCAATCTCCCTACTATGGTCGAGCTGCAAACCGAGCAGCCTTTATTTCAACGACCACACCTGTGTAACCCAATCTGCATAAAAGTCAGGCTCATGAGATACCAGCAGCACTGAACCAGTGTAGCTGCGCAGCGCCTCTATAAGGGCCTCCTTCGCCCGTGTATCCAAGTGATTCGTCGGTTCATCCAACACGAGCACATTGCTGTCCGTCAGCATCAATTCGCATAATCGCACCTTAGCCTGCTCTCCGCCGCTTAGCGAGCTGAGCGGCTGCCGAATATGCTCCTCCGTCAACCCAGTCATCGCAAGCAGCTTGCGTATCTGCTGATGTGTCATGTCTGTACGGAATGCGCATAATTGATCAAGCGCGGAATCGTCGGATACGAACAGCTCTTGGGCAAAATAAGCCACCTTCACCCGCTCTCCTTGACGAACATTGCCATGCAATGGGGTTAATTCTCCAAGCAGCGTCTTAAGCAGCGTTGTCTTGCCAACCCCATTATGACCGACAATCGCAATCTTCTCTCCTCGTTTCATCAACAGATTCAGAGGCGAGCATAGCGGCTTCGCATAGCCGATTTGCAGCTGTTCAGCCCTCATAATTCTACCTTCAGGCTCCACATGAACTTGGAAAGAAAACCGCGGCTTCGCACCAGAAGTTGGTCGATCAATCCGCGTCATGCGTTCCAGCATCTTCTCGCGGCTCTTGGCCTGCTTCGCCTTGCGAATCTTATTTTTCTGAACAAAATCTTCGAGTCTGGCAATTTCCTTCTGTTGTCGGCTATACGCTTCGTGCTGCTGCAAATTATTAAGCTCGTATACGCTGCGGAATGCCTCGTAGTTGCCTACATAACGCTTAATATTCTGGTGCTCGACATGAAAGATCGACGTGGCAATTTCATTTAAGAAAGAATTATCATGGGAAATGACCAAGAAGGCTTGCTTATACCCCTTCAAATAGCCCTTCAGCCAATCAATGTGCACCTCATCCAAATAGTTCGTCGGTTCATCCAGCAGGAGAACATGGGGCTCTTCCAAGAGCAATCTTCCTAGAAGCAGCTTCGTGCGTTGACCTCCGCTCAGCTTCTCGACATCCCGATCCAGACCAATATCAAGCAGCCCTAAGCCTGCTGCGATCTGTTCCAGTTTCACTTCAATCTCATAAAATCCCGAATGCTCCAGTCGATGCTGAAGCTCCCCATACTTGGCAAGCCATAACTCCAGATTGTCAGCATCTTCGGCCATCTTGTGTGCCAGCTCCATCAAATTCTGTTCCATGGCATAGAGGTGACCAAATGCCCCGCGCAAATAATCGAGCACGGTCATCCCAGGCTGCAGATCAATATGCTGCTGCAAATAACCTACCTTCACATGAGGCAGCCACTCCACCTTCCCTGCATCCGGCAATAGCTCACCGGACAGGATACGCAGCAATGTTGATTTGCCCGCTCCGTTGCTGCCTACAATTCCGGCATGCTCCCCCGGAAGCAAGCGAAAGCTAATATCGAGAAATACTCGCTTATCTCCATAAAAATGGGTTACTTCTTCTACAGATAACATACTCATCTCATTCTCTCCTTTGCATGTGCGTAAATGATGCTCAACGCCAAGCGAGAGAACAGCTTCATAAAGAAAGTATTTGCTTGTGTGTATGCAAAAAAGGGCAAGGCGAACGAATCGCCTTGCCCTATACAAATAGCCCATAATAGGTAGTTCAATTTATCCTTAGTGCTGCAGACTAATACGAACAGACCGTGTCTGTTGGTTCCGCTTGGTTCTGCACCCAAAGTTCATGAACGCGTACTTGTATATGAAAAAAGGAATCGGTTCTTTATCCACTGTTCTTCGATTGGCATTAAGCTAAAAATGGGCAGACTTCTCCCGTCTTAAGCCAATTTCCGTTGAAGAACAGTTGACAATACCGCCATCCCCTTTCTAATCCTCATCATCATAAAATGGTATTACGAGGAAAATCATACACGATCATAGCTCGTCCTGTCAAGAATATGCAAAAACCGCCGCATTCAAAAGATGCGGCGGAATCAACCAGTAGAAAAATAACTTCTTATTGAGCGCTTTTTATAATATGCTGTGGCACTTTAATCTGAGGAACCACATTGTGTCTAGTGTATGTTGAGTTACTTACAAAATGCTCCTCAATTTTTCGTCCGGACTCTTCTCCTGACTTGGTATATTCTAAAGCGGTACTCATAAGAAAATAATTATCCTTATTGATCCGATATTTAATGACTATGTTTTTCATATCGAGCATGATTTGTTTATTACCCTTTTGCTCCGACTTTTCCTGTTCTAATTTATCCTCTTCCTTGCTTGGTAACTCCGACCACAAAAAATGTTCCGCTTCCTTAGCCTTTTCATTTTCCAAACTCACTGTCACAATATAATCATTGCCTTCAGAATTAATGACCACTTCATTTACATACATCTTGATCTTTCTAAAGAGCTCGCTCAAATCCATATCTTTCCGTATTTGAGTTGGATTCATCGAACCATCCGGCAACTTTCTCCATTCACCGTCATATTGGAGGAAATATGATCCTTCATTCGTTTCGTACTTTTTTAACGTTAGGTTTACTTCATCAGACTTTATCGAATTTTCGAAATATACACCTATCGGTTCCTTCGTATAGTCAAATCTTATATTTGTTATCTTAGACTCTTCTATATTATGGTCTACTGTGAGTGTTTGTGTTTGAACGAAATCTACAGAGAAGCTCTTTAAACTTTTCTGCGCTTCAATTGCTTTTTGTAATAATTCATCAATTGTCGGCATCGTGTTACCGCATGCCGTTAACCCTAGTAATGATAAGAATGCTAGTAGTATGGTTATCCGTTTTTTCAAAATAACAGCCCCCTAAAATAATCTGCTTTACCTATGTTAGCCAATTTATAAAGAAGGGAACAGTAAGTTAAAACCTATTACTTCAATAAAATAGAAGCATTTAGACATCATCGATACATCTAATGGATACAGAAAGACTGTCGACAGTCTTGTTCTTTAACAGAACACCTCAGTTTGTATTCTCTATTAATTTGGTATGATATGGACAAATAACAGTGCACAAGTATTGGATATATTGCGAAAAATGTGTTGCAAAGGACGTCTTGCCCAAACCTCCATGTTCTCCTTCGACGAGCTTGTACCTAAGGATCTTTTGGTTCGCAAAATCGAATACGGCGCTATCGACGTTAGCTTCATCTATGACCTGTTCTTCGCCACAATTCTTAACATAAAATGTTGCGAACTGTTGATAGATTTTCACCTTGGTTCTTCTATATATTTAACGTATATGGAGATGAAAAATATGATTGGTATGAATATTCGTGTGTTGCGTAAAAAGCATAAATTCAGTCAGGAGCAATTAGCGGAGAAGGTAAACGTATCACGACAGACCGTAGCAAAGTGGGAAAATGGGGAGGCCTTGCCCGATATTTTTAAATGCAAGATACTCGCTGAACTTTTTCAAGTAACCCTGGATCAATTATCCCGTGATATGAGTGAAGAAGCGGCGAATCAGCTCGCCCCCAAGGGGAAGCAGTTCTTTGGTGTTGTGAAGGTAGGTGATCGGGGACAGATTGTCATTCCCAAACAGGCACGCGAAATGTATCAGATACAAGCTGGTGATAAGCTGATTGTCTTGGGGGAAGATGCGACAAAAGGGATTGCTCTCTTAAGAAGTAATCATTTCATGGAATTTGTAGAGATGATCCAAAAAGCGGAGCGAGAGGTAGATGAATCAGAATGAGCAAAATTGTATTTTTTTCGATACCCGCACATGGTCATACCAATCCAACCATTCCGGTGGTTGCCGAGTTAGTCAATAGAGGCCATCAAGTTTGGTACTATTCCTTTCTAGAATTTCAGGGAAAAATAGAAGGTGCTGGTGCTGCATTCATTGCTTGTGATGAGTTCTTGCCCCAGCTTTCACAAAAGGAATTGGATCGCAAGGTTGGCAAAGATTTTACAGCATTAATTGAGATGGTTGCCGATACTACCATCGCTTTGGATGAGAAGGTATGTCAGGAATTAAGGGAAATTCAGCCGGATTGTATTGTATCTGACTCTATATGCTTTTGGGGAAAATTATTTGCTAAAAAACTAGAAATTCCATATGTTTGTTCGACTACTACCTTTGCTTTTAATCAGTACACCGCGAAACTGATGAAGCGTGGTTGCATCGATGTATGGAGGATGATCGTGGGTTGGCCCCGAATGAACAGAAAAATTCAGTTGTTAAAGAATCATGGTTATGAAATAGGGAACGTTGTATCGATTGTTCAAAATAATAATGAAACAGACACCATTGTCTATACCTCGAAAGAATTCCAGCCGATGGCGGATACGTTTTCTGAGCGATATGCTTTTGTCGGACCATCCATCAGACAGTCTCCGTCGATACAGATTAATAAAAAAGATAGAAAACTAATCTACATTTCACTTGGGACGATACTGAATCAAAATCAAGATTTTTACCAAAAAGTTATTCAGGCATTTGCAGATACGGACTATGATGTTGTGATGTCAGTTGGTGAAAAAACGGAGATTGCTTCTCTTGGCAACATACCAAGAAATTTTACAGTGAATAACGTCGTGGATCAAATATCGGTATTGCAAACAGCCGATGTATTTATTACCCATTGCGGTATGAATAGTGTGAATGAAAGCCTTTATTTTGGAGTTCCAATGGTTTTATTTCCGCAACATAGCGAACAAGGATTAGTGGCTGATCGGGTTGCTCAACTGGGTGCAGGTTTACAGTTGAAAGGAAAGAAGCCAAAATATTTGGCAGCAGCGGTATCTGAGGTGTTGACGAATCGGACATATCAGGAAAATGCGCAAAAACTGTCAGAAACTTTTCAGAATGCTGGTGGTGCAGTAGAAGCGGCCAATGTGATTTTAACTAAATTCGAGCGAAGTCTTAATGGTATCTGATAATTTCGTATTGAACTATAGACAAAAAACATAAAGAACTCCCGCGGTATAGATATCACGGGAGTTTGTCTTCAATCTAACTGAATCCAATGGAAATAGCCTTAGAAATATGGTCTCGACTGTTAGATGAAAATAAAGTTGTAGACTGGGAGAGCCAATGAAAAAGACAATTGCCGAGCGATAACTCGTACATCACATATGTATTCCCGGAGCAAGCAGATACATAAATATCGAACTGGGTTGATAGACCTGGTACTTGATGAATTTTGCGTACCTATAGGCACAGTTGTATACAAGCTGTTCATTTACATGTTACTATAGACATTTAATCTGTAACATTTGGATAATGGCAAACCCTAGCGAAAGCAGGGGACGCAAAGCCACGGGTCTAATGTATTTCACAATGCGATGACAGCCGGGTTGCCCTAATTGCGACATTACGTGCGTCTTTTTTTATTGCGCTGCCATTAGGGTGGCGCTTTTTTTGTGCTATTGTAAAGCGTCCCCGGTGTTCATCTCATTTGATCGCAGAATGTAAAAGAATAGGAGATGAAATGATGCGGCCATGTTGTACAGCAACCAACAACGCAATGTACCAAGAACAGCATAAACACATTAAAGCAAGAAGAATACGGCATATGACGATTACAGCTAGCGCTGCGCTGTTAGCCGGGATGCTTATCTATCAGCCGACCCTTTATGCAGCGGATAAGCCGGTCGGTAGTAAGATTACTGTCACGAAAACGAACAATGCTCCGCAGGCAGGGGCAAACCAAATGCAAGGTATCACCATAGGAATGAGCGAGGATCAACTATTCCAAAAAATCGGACTGCCGGTTCGCAAGGATCTAAGTGAATATGGCTTCGAGTGGTATATTTACAATCAGGATTATAAACATTACTTACAAGTTGGTGTTCAGGATCACAAGGTCGTTGCACTCTATACGAATGCGAATGATTCTTATGGAAGCATTGGATTCGGTTCAACCAAGCAGGAGGTAGAGGCAGCCTTCGGATCTTCCCTCAGTCAAATTAGGAAAGGCAATACGATTTACAATATGGACAACAGCGGACAATATAGCCTGTACAAGGTCGGCGGTATGTATGCAACCGTGTTCTATGATCTCCATCAAGGGAATACGGTGACGGCTGTCCAATTTATTGCCCAGGATGTGGAACTGGCGTTCAAGGGGTACTTTGGCACGCCTAGCAAGCGATTGCAGACAAGCTTTGAGCAACAAATCCTCGATTTGGCTAATGCTGTGCGTGTCCGCGAGGGCATGAAGCCATTGAAGTGGAATGAAAAGGCTGCGGGAACTGCTCGCAAGCATAGCGACGATATGGGGCTGAGAAGCTTCTTCGATCATAACAATCCAGACGGCAAATCCCCGTTCGATCGGCTGAAGGCGGACGGAATCGTATACCAAAAGGCAGGGGAAAACATTGCTGCTGGACAGTCGAGTGCCATCTTCGTTCACGAGAACTGGATGAACTCGAAAGGACATCGTTCGAATATTTTGGGAGACTTTTCTCATCTAGGGGTGGGTGTGTACTTCGGGGGGAATTCAAATGTATATTACACACAGAACTTCGTCACGCAGAATTCCGTCGACGATAAAAAGCCCGATCCCGATGTTGTATCTCCTAGCCTCAGCAAATCTAAGGTTCTGACAGGAGATCCATTCGATGTAAAGGTCGAATATTCTGTGTCGAAAGCAGTATATTCAGCTTCATTCAGTCTTACTTATGACAGCCGCTTGACTCTCTTAGATATAAAGCCAAGCGTTACGATGGCTACCTATCAAAAGTTGAACTATCCAGATGTCCCACTTATCACGACAAAGAACATAACCGATTTACCTAATGGCCAGAAGCAATTGGATTACTCCGTAAATCTCAACGGAGGCGCTTATGAAGGAGACGGCGACATAGCAACCATCGCTTTCTTGAGCGACCAAGAAGGGAAATATACCTTCAATCTTGTAAATGCGAATCTGTTCAACGCAAACAATGAACGGATCCGAATCGGTTACATTCACTCGTCTACCGTTGATGTCATCAAGCCGTCTGTTCCGAATCCGAAGCCAGAGTTGCCTATTTCGTCTTCCTCATCTGAAGGCTCTAGAGGTTCTAGTAGTTCTACACCTTCGACTTCTGTGGGAACAATTCCAGCCGGTAAGACGATGAAGGCAGGATTATTGGCAGAGACGATGAAGGAGCATGCAGTGAATGCGGAGTTCAAGATAAATGCGAATACCGTAAAAAAACAGCTGCAGGACAAAAATGCCAAGCAGGTTCAACCCGATATTAGCGATGTAAGCATGAAGGATTACAATGAAGTCTCCTTCACGCTGGACAAATCGGCCGCCAAACTGCTGCAGGAATCAGGCAAGGATTTGCTTCTGTCTACAGCCGAATTCGATATTACCATTCCGAACAAGTCTATTGTGGAACTCATCGGAACGAGCGGACTCGAGCTTGTGGTGTCTCTTGCAGAGCATAAGGACAAAGGATTTAGCAAGCATCATGGCGAGACGACCTTTACGTCTCCGATGATCACGATCCGTGGGCCGCAAGAAGCAAAGAATATCCTGTTGGAAATCTCCTTGAAGCTGATGGAAGCTACAAAGGATATTCGTAAGGCAGGCGTGTACGCAGAAGCTCAAGGCGTAACAACAAATGCTTGGAGCTATAAACTGGCCGGAATGAAGGCAGCTGATAAGAAGCATATATCCTTCCAGGTCACGCAGTTCGGCACCTACACGATTGCAGAGCATGCAAGATCCTTCAATGATCTTACTGCACATTGGGCAAAGGATGAAATTGAAGTCATTGCAGCTCACGGACTGTTGTGCGGCAAAGACAGCATACACACATTCAAGCCGAACGACGTTATTACCCAAGCGGAGTTCGCCACCTTGCTTGATCGCTTGACGAATAACGGAAAGACTTGGGAACAGCGGATTGCAGAGCCTGGGGCACGTAAACCGATTACTCGCGAAAAAATGGTAGTGATGCTTACGCGGGCATTGAAAATTGATCTGTCCCATTCAAGCGCTTCGCTTGGATTTAAGGATGAAGCACTCATCTCACAGGATGCAAAGACAGCCGTTGTGTACGCAGTGAGCAAAGGACTTATCAAAGGAACCACCGATAACAAACTTGATCCGGCGGGAACGCTCACTCGAGCGCAGGCGGCACTCGTTTTGTACCGCGTGATACACGAGCAATAAGATATTCATCATGACACAAAAAGCAGAGATCCTAGATTAACACATAGGATCTCTGCTTCTTTTTTTCCTTTTACGGGGTGTATATTTTCTCAGTCTATCACTTTATTTTCTTTCTTCATCGACAATCGAGATCGTATCCTATTGAGCGTTGTCGATTACGTCCATCGGCACTTTGATTTCGGCCACTTCGTTATGCTTCGTAATCGTGCTCGTCACCTTCATGCTGATCGAAATCTTCTGTCCGTTCTCTTCCCCTTCGAGCACAAGTGTAAAGCCGCTCTTCGTCGGGAAGTAGGTTTCCTTATTCACGCCATATGTCATGGTAAGCGTCTTAACATTCATCTTGCCAAGCGCTTCCGCAGCTTCTTCACCAGATGACTCGGACAACAGCGTCTTCGCCAACTCCTTGCCTTTATCGCCAGACATATCCGTAGTCATGATGTATTCGTTACCTTCCACGGTAATCTTCGAATCTTTCTCTAACGGCTTGAATTTATCGAGATTTTGCGTCAAACTCATTTGGCTTTTAATGTTCATTTCCCACTGGCTCTTCAACTCATCCGGAACTTTCGCCCATTCGCCATTGACCTGAGAGTATGCTCCTTCTTTGGTGAAGTATTGTTTAATCGTTTGGTTCGTTTGGTCTGACACAATTGACGTATCTTGATAGAAACCAAGCGGTTCCTTTGTAAAGTCAGTTTTGATTTTAATATCCGATTTTTCTTCTTTGCTGCTGTCGCCTTGAATCCCATTCACTTGCTCAACATGGACATCCATTGAATAGCTCGTCAATGTTTTACCCGCATCCGTAGCCTTTTGAATCAATTCTCCTGCCGTAGGTGTTGAGTTGCCGCATGCTGTAATGCCTAGTACTACCATGATCGCTACGAGTGCTGCCGTCCACTTCTTCAAAACCGTCTGCCTCCCAAAATTAGTATGCTCCCTCATAGTAACCAATATCGATAGACAGACAAAGTGAACGTAGCCCTATTCCGAAACAGAAATTAGTAGAATAGAACTATTAATGCCATAAAAAAACCGCCAAATCCGTAGATTCGACGGTCTAGGCTATACATTGCGATTACTTAGCGCTGTCCAATACTTCTTGTGGCACCTTGATTTCGCCAATCTCGTTATGCTTCGAGAATGTGCTTGTCATAACCATTTTGAGTTCAACTTTCTGACCTTGCTCTTCTGCTTCCATAGACATGTCGATATCGGAAATTGTTGGCTGGTACGACTCCTTGTTGACGCCAAACTTCATCTTAATGCTATTAATTTTCATGTCTTCAAGCATTGCTTCCATTTGCGGATTGCTACCAGAGCCGGATTGGCTCAGCGCCTTCGCCAATTCTTTAAAGCCGTCGCCGGACAAGTCTGCCGTTAAGATATAGTTAGTTCCTTCTTCGGAAACCTTAGTATCTTTTGCAATCGTCTTAAATTGCTCCAAAAACCGCTCCGGACTTACTCCTTTTTCGGCACCCTCCAGGACTTCAGCCTTCACGTCAGCAGCTTTCGTCCATTGCTCGTTCATTTGCGAATAGATGCCGTCCTTCGTAATGTACTGAACAATCTTTTGTTCTTGTCCACCTACGGACATCGTCATTTCTTGATGCAGGTTAAACGGGTTCTTCGTAATGTCGCTTTTCACCTTAATATCTGTATTTTGCTCTTGCTTCTGATCTCCTTGGCTAATCGTAATATCCTGCTTCACTTGCCCTTCCGAGGAGAAACCCTTCAGCGACTTGCTTGCATCAATTGATTTTTGAATAAGTTCATCGACAGATGGAACCTGAGCATCCTTTTTCTCTGTCTCAGTTGTCGTCTGTGCTGTAGAAGAGCTGTTTGCTCCAGCAGCGTCTTTTTTATCTCCACAAGCCGTCATGCTTACTACTAATATTGCCCCCAACAATAGTGCAACCCATTTTTTCAAAACTTTTTCCCCCTAAATGTTAGTATACTTACTCATATTAACCAATTCATACGTCTCTGTAACAGGGATTTTAGAACTAAAACATGTGTCAAATTGATGAATAACTAGCTATTTAGTCCCACTCTCTGTATATTTATCATTTTTAGTTCTACCGTTTATAATCATATACATAGATACATTCTCGGAGGAATCATACATTGAAAAATCTACTCGTTACCGGCTACCGAGCTCACGAACTCGGCATTTATAACAATAAACATCAGGGAGTTCCCTATATACGCAAAGCCATAGAATCTCGCCTTATTCCGCTAATTGAAGAAGGATTAGAATGGGTCATCACACCTGGCCAGTATGGAGTCGATTTATGGGCTTGCGAAGCTGCTATCTCGCTGAAACAACAATATCCGCAGTTGAAATGCTCCATTATTACGGCGTACGCCAATCCTGAAGCACAGTGGAGCGAGGAGAAGCAAACCTATTTCGAAGAAATTATGCGCGGAATCGATTACTATGGCACGGTGAGTAATGCTCCCTACAGTGGCAAATGGCAGTTCATCGCAAGGGACGAGCTGCTGTTCCGCAAGACAGATGGCATTCTGCTCGTCTATGATGAGGATTCGGGAGAGGCAAGTCCGAAGTTTACGAAGGAACGCGCCTTGAAGAAGCAAGAAGAAGAAGGCTATATCTATATCAATATCGGAGGAGAGGAAATTCAAGCGATTGCAGATGAGGAGCAAAGCAGCATGTTCTTCGAGTGAAAAATTGTTTTGAATAAAATTCGCTTGGTCTAGTGAAAACGGATATGTATCAAGTATGTAAGGGAGCAGGGGCTTCAGTTAATCGTTCCAAAAAAGTAATAGGTCGACTCTATAAAACCAGCGGCAGCTTTGTGTTGTAAAATAGTACACTGCCGCTGGTTCATTGAATGAATACAGCCATTAGTTCAATCATTTTGCATCATAAATTCCTCTAATGTTATCCTCATTAGTTGGGTATCTTTATATTCTCCATCAAACAATTCTCTTTCATGTAGTACTTTTATCTTGTTAAATCCACATTTTTCATAACTCTTGATTGCTCTGACATTCACGATTTGTGGATCTATGTAAATATCCTCAACTTCTCGCTCGGTAAATAAATACCGAATGATAAGTTTCAATGCCAGAGTTCCGATTCCCTTATCCCAAAAATCAGTCTCTCCTATAAATATATCTAGTCCGAATTGCGGTTGATCAAGCTTTGCTCCATATTCATGAATTTCATCCTGTTGTAACGGATAGAACTGTAAATATCCTATAGAAGCATTATTAAATTCAATAATACACGGGGTGACATAATGCTCTCCTCTTGCCCGTGGCCCATATTTTCCTATAATCTGTTCCCATGTAAATCTGGTCCTTGGTCCTTCAATAAAACTTAGGATTTTTTTATCATTCAGCCATTTATATAACAAAACAAAGTCTTCATCAGCATAAGACATTTTTCTAATCGATACCTGACCATCCGAAGCAAGCATTACGTCTTCCCCCTCTAATGGTTTATTTTGTTCAACCCCATCAACTAACATCTTGCGATATCTTTTTCATCTCAGTAATTTTGAGGAATAGCAGAATACAAGAACCCTGTTGCTGAAAGTAGTTTTGTTCGGTTTTGTCGCTCTGCCACATTATTTCCCGGAAAATGTTGCACCCCGCTCATTTCCACACGTTCCACTTAAACCAAACTAGATTCAAGCCTCAAGCTTTTCCCAATATTCGATCTATTGCAGGCTTCGTAAAGCAGGCCAATTGCTCGGGCAGCTTGTCCAGGGAAAACCAACGCATATCCCCAATTGCTCCGTCTGCCTCATTATTGCGTGCTTCTCCTCCCTGTACTGTTGTATCGTAGATGAGGGACACCCAGTGTTCATCATTTTCGGGACGGATCGTTTCCGCTATACATAGCAATTGGGTCACCGTTATATCCAGGTTAACTTCCTCCTTCACCTCACGGATAACGCATTCCTCTAATGATTCGTACATATCCAGCTTGCCGCCAGGAATGCTCCATGTTCCTTGTTCCGGGTTCCGGTTGCGCTTGACCAACAGAATTTCATCATTTTGATTGCGAATTACCGCTCCTACACCTAATTTCGGAATTGCTGTTGTATGATTTGTAACTGTCATTGCCAATCACTCCTTAATCGAATATTCACCATCATTAGACTATTTAGGTCATGCAATGGTTTCACAAAAAAAGGAGTCGCGCATTGAGCGCACTCCTCCATTTCTATCGATATTCAGCCTTACTTGAACCAGCCCTTCTCCTTAAACCGCGTAATCGCCTCAATGCGATTGCCCACATTAAGCTTGTCGAGAATAACTGAAATATAGTTGCGCACGGTTCCTGTCGTGATATACAGCTCTGAGGCAATTTCCTTCGTATTCTTGCCGTCTGCAATCAGACAAAGCACTTCCTTCTCCCGCTCTGTCAGCGGATTCTCTTCCGAGTATGCTTCATCTACCAGTTCAGAAGCGTAGATCCGTCTGCCTGCCATAATGCTGCGGATTGCATCTGCCAGTTCCTCGCTCGGGCTGTCCTTGAGCAGATATCCATTCGCGCCTGCCTTCACGGCTCTCTCGAAATATCCCGGACGGGCAAAGGTCGTCAGGATCACGACCTTGCAGCCTGCGCCCTTCAGTTCCTCAGCGGCATCCAACCCGGTCTTCCCTGGCATCTCGATATCCATCAGGCATATATCTGGATTGTGCTCATGAACGAGCTTCACAGCCTCATCCCCATTCCTTGCCCGCCCGACAACACTCATATCCTCTTCCAAATCCAGCAGAGACGCTAGCGCTCCAAGCAGCATCCGCTGATCTTCCGCAATGACAATACGTATCACGTCCCCACCTCCTTAATAGGCTGCTTCGTCACGATCGGCACTTGTATGATGATGGCCGTACCTTGATCACATACAATGTCCATACTTGCGTTAATGAACTCAAGCCGTTCCTTCATTCCAAGCAAGCCATTGCCTGTCGACTGAAGGCTGGTATCCATTCCAACACCATTATCCTGCACCTTAACCTTAAGTTCTGCTTGCGAAGATTCAAATTGAATCGAACAGGACGTCGCATTGCTATGCTTCACAATGTTTGTAACCGCTTCTTTCAAGCACATACTGAGTACATTTTCATAAAGAAGCGAGATATTCGCAGGCTTGCCGCCTTCTAGGCTAAACTCAATTTGAGCCGCCTTCAAAATTTGCTTAATACGGAACAGCTCATCCTCCAGCCGCGTCCCCCGCATTTGCGTCACCAATTCCCGCACTTCCTTCAAGGCCGTTCTCGCTGTCTGCCGCACATCATTGATTTCTGCTTGGGCACGACCGGGATTCTTATGAATTAGCTTGCCTGCAAGATCACTCTTCAGGCCGATGAGCGACAGCTTCTGACCAAGCGTATCATGCAAATCACGGGCAATGCGGTGTCGCTCCTGCAGCTTCACCAGATCCGCAATCCGCTTGTTGGCATCCTCCAGCTCTCCTTGCAGCTTATCTCGCTTGTTGCGATTATAAGTCGTTACTGGGAGCAGGATAACTCCGATCATGCTGACAAGAACGAATGGCAGCTGCGTGATGAGCACCGGATTCTTCGTTACAAATCCATAGTTGATCGTCACAATCGTACTAATCAAGTGGATGGTATATAACGTAATAAAGCCGATTTTGTGCTGAATATTACCGATAAAGAACGCCAGAAACAATGCAAAGTATACATATCCGAACAGTACCGTCATTGTAATGGAAATAATCACTTGGAAGGAGGTCCAAAAGTAGACCCACCATCCCTTCGATACAAACGACAACACATAGCAGCCGAAAAACGCCAGTATCATGACTACGCCAATACCAACTTCGTATGGCGAAGAGGCCCGAAATATAAAGTAAAAAGGAAGGATATAAAAGACAACCCACACGTACGGGCTCAATCCCGTACTCCTGTGAAATATGTGATACCACTTCTGCATGATTGTCTTCCTCCATCCTCTTGCCATATTTAATTGTATCTTACCATAATGATGCCAAGCCGTGCTCATTATTCCCCTTGAATCCCCGCTCTTGGCGGCTTGATAGAGCTTCTAATGCGGCCTGACTTCTGCAGCAGCATCTGCTTGTGTTCCTTGAAGCTAACAAATACCTTTCTCTCTTCATCCCATAGTCGGAATCGGAGCGATTTCAGGCTCGTACGCAAGGTGATCGTCGTTGCCTTCTGCAGCGGAATGGACGCATCATGCGCCTTCTCCAAATTGTAGTTCGGCACCTTCGGACTAAGATGATGCACATGATGGAAGCCGATATTGCCGGTAATCCACTGCAGCAACTTCGGCAGCTTGTAATAGGAGCTTCCTTCTACCGCCGCCTTCACGTAGCTCCATTCATCTTCATGCTCGAAGTACGTCTCCTCGAATTGATGCTGCACATAGAACAGCCAGATGCCAAGCATGCCCGACAATAAGAAGATTGGCCCTTGGATCATCAGAAATGCCTGCCAACCTATGGCCCAACACAGCAATGCATATAACACTACAATTCCAATATTCGTAATGTGCGTATTCACTCGTTCCTTCCGCTTCGCACCTTTAACATTGAAGCGATACGCAATCAGGAAGATGGCGATCGGCCCGATACAGAGCATGACCACTGGATTGCGGTATACACGATAAGCTAGACGCGTCCACCAGGAAGCCTCCTCGTATTCCTCAACCGTCAGCACCCACATGTCGCCAATTCCCCGCTTGTCTAGGTTACTGCTTGTGGCATGATGGATCGAGTGACTGTTCTTCCATTGCTGGTACGGTACAAGGGTGATCACCCCTGTAATCGTTCCCAGAATATCGTTTGCCTTCCGGCTCTTAAAAAAGGATTGGTGACAGCAGTCATGAAATATAATAAATGTCCGAATGACGAAGCCGGACGCCATGACCATGAACACGAGAGATAGCCAATAGGATACCGTAAGACTCGCATAAGCGGCATACCACAGAACCAAAAGCGGTAAAATCGTATTGCATATTTGTCGAATGCTCGATCGCATATCGATCTGTTCATAAGGCGCTACTTCCTTCTTCAAGCTAGTAAGCTTCGAATCGGCCATCGTGTCAGTTCCCCCTAAATTGTTAACGAACATAGGTGATATCGCATGAACCCATACTTAATTATCTTAAGTATAGAGAATCCGTGTCATCCGCAGTAGTCATAAACGTCAGATAAGGGACATGATAAATGTCATATATGTCACGTTAAAACATGCAAACATAGGCGGGCCGATCCGCAAACAAATAAGCAGCCTGCTGAAATAGGTCAGCAGGCTGCTTGTTACTTCTTATTTATGAAGCGCGAATCGGATTGCGCGTCCGATCAAGCCGGGAAGCACCGATAAGTGCCCTTCGCCGGGAAAGACGTGAAAATCTACGGATAAGCCGTTCTCCTCCAGCTGCTTCAAGCGCTGGTACATCTCCTCCGCATTATGAAGCATCCGATTCGGATGTGAGGCTTCCTCTTCCCCAACGGTCATGAGCAGCCGCACAGGGGTTGGATCAGGCTCTACAGTACGGTTCGCTGTAAATGCCAGCTCCGCCTCCAGCACGCAGCGATTGCTCCACCAAATAGAGGGGCTGCCCGCAATATAAGTCTGGAACAGATCTGGCTTCGTGAACATCGTATTCAGCGTGAATAAGCCACCGAGTGAATGACCGAACAAAGCCTGCTTCGAACGATCTATCGGATACGCCTCTTCGATTGCTGGCTTCAGCTCTTCCTCGATGAAGCGAAGGAAGTTGTCGCCGCCTCCAGTTGGCGGCCATTCCTCCCCGCCTGGTCTTGGCGGCAAGGATGCACGATCCGTTGGAGGTGTCAGTTCATAGAAGCGATCCGCAGGAAAGTTTCCTTCCGTCAAATAACCAATCCCTACAACAACCAGAGGGCCGAAGCCGCGAATGCCTCGCCCCTTCAACACACGAGCCGACTCCGCGCAAAGAGGAAATAACGCGTTGCCGTCGAGCACATACAGAACCGGGTACCCCTCCGAAGGAGCTTCGCCCTCGGGAACACTAACACTAATTCGATAATCTCGGTTCGTATGCGTGGAACCCATATTGTAAACCGTAGAACGCGGCAGCGTAATCGGTTGTTCTGCTATTTTCATGCTGGTTCCTCCCCCTATTGTGCGGAATGAATTCCGATGACTCTGCCGATGTCAATGTTATGTCTTTCGAACATCGGACCTATTTCGGAGCTCGATAGAGCAAGTAGATAAAATACGGAACGCCGAGCAGCGCCACAACGACACCTGCCGGCAATGATATCGGCGCAAAAATCGTTCTGCCGATATAATCGGAGATGACAACGATAACCATCCCGATTATTCCGCACACGGGTAGCATGCGATGATGACTCACACCGACCAGCTTCCGTGCAATATGCGGTGCGATCAAGCCGACGAAGCCAATGCTGCCGGATACGGATACACAAGCACTGACAAGACCAATGCTGGCTATGAGCAGTAAATTTGTCTCCCGATTGACTGCCACGCCAAGACTCATCGCACTGTCTCGCTCGAATTGCAGCAAGTCCAGCTTCCGTGACTTGAACCAAATGAATGGGACGCAAATGATGAGCCATGGCAATGCGGCCACAACGTAATGCCAGTTCGCATTCCACACGCTGCCTGACATCCACACCGTTGCCATCTCGAAGTCCTGCGGATTCATCTTCAATGAAATATACATAGACAATGCCCCGAGACCAGAAGCTACCGCAATACCAACTAAGATCAAACGCTGCGGATCAAGCCTGCCTCGATGCCATGAGAACGCAAAAATAAAGATAGCTGCCAGCAAGCCACCAACAAGTCCAAACAAAGGCATAGCCATTACTGCAAACCAATCTGTGCCGACGATCTTCCCTTGGAAGAAAAACATAAACAGTACGACTGCAGCTCCGGCACCAGAGTTAATACCCAAAATTCCTGGATCGGCAAGGCCATTTCGCGTAATGCCTTGAATAACAGCGCCTGCTATGCCCAGACCCAAACCTACCATCGCAGACAGTACTATGCGCGGCAGTCTGAACTCGAAGATAACAAGCTCATGATCCGGCTGCGGATCAATGCCCAGGATGGTATTGATGACATCCTTCACCGTCATATCGAAGACGCCATTTGTAACGCTTATATAGACCGCCGTACAGAACAATGCGAGCCCAACGCCAAATACAATCCACCAACGAAGCAATGAATCTCTATGCACGTCCTCCCCCTCCTTTTTTGCGAATGAGATAGAGGAAGAATGGAACCCCAATTAAGGCTGTTACTACACCGACTGGAGTTTCGAATGGATGGTTGATGAATCTGCTGAGTACATCAGCAAGGCCAAGGAACAATGCCCCCAGCAAGCCTGCACAAGGCACCGTCCACCGGTAATCGAGTCCAACCAGCATGCGTGCAATATGAGGAACAATTAAACCAACGAAGCCAATCTTGCCTGCCAGCGCTACCGAAATACCGGTCAAAATGACGACTGAAGCGGTTGCAAGCAGCTTTACAAAAAACGTCTTCTGCCCCAAGCCAGCCGCAACATCTTCGCCGAGCGAGAGTGTCGTAATTGATCTGGTGACAGACATCGCCAGAATAAATCCAACAATAGCAAATGGAATAACAAGCTTAATTAACTGGAGATCCAATTGATGGAGCCTAGCGTTATACCAGAAGCTGATATTCTGCGAAATTTGAAAATAAACGGCGATCGCAGATGAAATGCTGCTGAGCAGGGTTCCGATAACCGTTCCGACAATTGCCATCTTCACTGGCGACAACCCACCCGGAATTGTGGAGGCCAATCCCCACACGACAACGACGCCAAACAATGAACCTAATAACGAAAAGAAAATCATTTCGATGGATGACGCAGAAGGAACCAAAATCGTGCACAGCGTAATGACGAAGGCCGAACCATCAGATACCCCCATAATAGAAGGGGATGCAAGATAGTTTCTTGTCATCCCCTGCATCATGGCTCCTGATACGGCTAGGAACGCCCCGATCAAGAGCGCCCCTATTGCCCTCGGCATGCGCGAGTGCATAATAATTTGGTGATCTACATTGTCCGGATTGAAGTGGAACACAGCATTCCATACGGTATTCGCATCAATGTTCTTGGCTCCATAGAGCACGGATAATACGATGACCGCCACCATGGCAATTGGTGACAAGATCATGATTGCAATCGCCAATGCCTTCTTATTATGCATATCGTACCAACCTGTTGTTTATTATTTGAACATCTGAATTATTGGGACAGCTTATCTACTGCTGCTTCAAGGAACAAGAATTTGCTGAGCGCTGTGCCGCCTTGTGCGAGCGGATCCACAACATTGACGAACACTTTGCCGTTCTTCACCGCATTAACGCTCTTCCAGATTGGATTGTTCTCCAAATCCTCCAGTGCTTTCGGTGTATTCTTGTTCTCATCTGGAGAGAACTGAACGAACAGATAGTCAGGATTGATTTCCGAGAATTTCTCCAGCGAGATCAATTCTTGCGCCTTCGCTGCTTTCACTTCTGCGGGAGCCGTCAGACCCAAATCGTTATAGAGGGAAGCATTAAAGAAGACTCCCTCAGGGTAGATCGCCAGATCGCCCTTACGAACACGAACCGCCAGTACCTTCTTGTCCTTCAGCTTATCGCCGAACTTCGCTTTCGTCGCATCTAAGTCGGCTTTATACTTGTTCAAAGCCTCTCCCGCTTCTTTCTCCTTGCCTGTTAGTTCTGCCAAGAGCTTCAGATTGGCTTCCCAGTTCGTAGACACGTGTGATACCGGAATGGTAGTCGTAATTTTTTTGAAGTTCTCGATAGCCTCTGGCTTGAACTTCGTAGAAGCGAGGATGACGTCAGGCTTCAGCTTCAAGATGCCTTCGTAATCCGGCTCCATCTTCTCTCCGACCGATACGGCTTCCGTTGTCGCTTTCTTGAACAAGTCAGGGAACTGCCCGCTTACACTAATTGCACCAACGGGCTTCGCGTCAAGTACAACCGCATCTTCCATGGACTCCATAGAACCAGAAATTACGATGCGAATTTCCTTTTTAGCAGGGATCGTATACGTTTGATCCAAATACGTAATTGTTTTTGTTTCGCCGGATGGTGCCGACTCTTTATCTTTATTGTCTGTGTTAGACGCTGCAGGTGCAGTCGTTTCCGTGCCTGAACCGTTCTTCGCATCAGCGCCTTCTTTCGCGCCACCAGCACCGCATGCTGTCAAAGCCAGTGAAAGTGAAAGCAATAATAACCCCTTAGCCATCCATTTGTTCATTTATTTCTGAACTCCCTTCGAACGTTTCAATTGATAATGATTATCACTATTAAATGATAGAACGTTTGCCCCGAATCTCCAATGGATAAATTCCTGAATTGTTATGGACAATTTCCAGATAGCAATTGAAGCATCGTATCCATCATTCGTTCCATCGCGATCGGAGAATACTCGACCCAAGGATCTGTATGTATCAGATGAACACGTTGACGACGCACAGCACTAAGCTGCTGCCATCGCCAGCTTTCATGCAGCTGCTCCCAAGCGGCTAACGTCTCACTCTCTTGGCAGACGTTGACGAGCAGGCGATCTGGATTGATTAGGGCAAGCTGCTCCAATGACAGCTCCATGTTATAGACTTGCTCTGGCCATTGGAATGCCTGTTGGAGCTGCAGATTATCGAATACAACCTCTGCAATTCCACGATTGCAATATGCATAGATCTGCTTTCTCAAAATTCTAACGAAGAGGAAGGTCTCATCCTTCACGCCAGATGGAAGTTGTTCTCTTACCCAATCCACTCTGCGATCATACTGAGCAAGCCAATTCGCAGCCTCCGTCTCTTCCCCAAGCAGCTTCGCTGCATGCATTAGCTGCTCTCGCCAATTCCTCGTACTTGGAACTTGACAGACATTCCCTGCCTGACCAAGCTGCTCTTGCTCCTCCTCGGCAAGCCCATCTATGCTGACAATTACATCCGGCGCCGCCTCGTGCAGCTTCATAATGTTCGCTTCCCAGTGCTCATTGACACGGTACGCACTGAGATGAACAGGAATATCATAGCGATATTGATCGTAATAGTATTTCGTCCATTTCGGGTGCAGGGGCGCAGCATAGGGAATAATATTGAGCGCCAGCAGATAGCCAGCTACTCCAGTTCCGTATGCAGCAATTCTCTTCCTGCGGCTCTTCATATAAACCGAAGGGGAAACACCAACCATCTGCTTGAACTTCCGGCTGAAATAAAACTCATCCTGATATCCAACCTGATGCGCAATATCTCGCAGCTTCACATCAGATCGATTCAGGAATTGCTTCGCCTTATTCATTCGCAGTTCTGTCAAATAATCGTTTGAGCTGAGGCCAAATGTCTTTTTGAATAAATCGACGAAATACTTCGGACTTACTCCTGCAATGGCTCCCAATTGCTCGATCGACAAGCTGTCACTGTAGTGCAATTCCATGTATGCCTTCGCTCTCTCAATTGAAGAACTTCCATGATCAGTGTGGTTCGGCTTCTTATTCAGCAGCGTATAGATAAGCTCCTGGAAGGCATATTGAGCACGGAATCGTTCCTGAGCACTCTCGCTGCCATGCATGCGAACGACTGCATCGCACAGAAGTGTCAGTTCTCCTGCTGAAGTCACCGCAATTGTCTCCTGGTGTTCGATTTCCCGTTCATCATGCAAGGGATGAAGCAGTGCTCCTTCCTCTGCTTCTCTATACATATCGAAATAAAAAAGATAGGCCTCTATGCCATCTTCTGCTTCTGATTTCATGCCGAATGTATGAGCAGGGGCGAACCAATACGCACTTTCACGAGACAAAGAATATTCCTTCTTGTCCAGCTGTACCGTTCCATGCCCTTGTGTTGTAATGATCAACAGATGTGTACTTGTCCACTGTTGGGCGGATTGATAGCCCTGTACATCCTTGCGGTATTCTGCTGTACGCAGTTTATAGATCGCTTCATTCCAGGAAATACGACTGCTGGAATGATTCCGTTTATTCATCGTTTTCATACTGCCTCCTACTTTATATAGAAGAAATCGGTGAGCATAATGAATCTATCTTTATGAATCTATCCTCCTTCTCATCATAATTGATAATGATTATCATCGTCAATATGGCTATGAATGAAACCAATACAAAGAGCCCAACAGTTCCTACTGCTGAGCTTGTCTAACCTGATGACATTGTTCTTGCTAGTTCATTGGGAGATGGCTATTACTCATCGCCAATTCTTCCTCTGACTTGTTCAAGAAGATGAGCATCTTCAATCCATCCTGTACACCCTTTGCATAGATCCATCCCATTTGCATAGAAGCCATCTCGTTCTGCACTTGCATCCATTCCTTGTGCAAGCTGCGCCCACTTCGACCTAACTTGCGCTGAATCGAATGCTCCAATTCATCTAATTTATTCTGCAGTATTGTTATTTCCGGAAGTAGCTCGACTTGTGTCCTAAGGAATTCCAATCGTTGCTGCAAGGTATCTTTTACCCAATCAGACATTTTTTCTTCCTCCACATCGATTACTAAACTGATTACGGAAATGCAATTATCCATGATTCATATCATTTTCCATATAATAGTTCCATTATAGTATAACATTTATCTTTTTGTTATGTTATAGTGATATCTCATTTTCCTCTACGATTCAATAACCTCTAAACTGAGGTGAACATCATGTCAGATTTGCTTAAGTTTGTTGGCGAACAGCTAAGAATGATTCGACTCGCAAAAGGATTAAGCCAGGAGCAAGTTGCAGAAAGAACGGGAAAAGAGGGCATGAGCAAGTCGCGGATATCCGATATTGAATCCGGGAAAGTCAATGTAACCTTGAAGACATTGGAATCTCTTATGCATGCGCTGGATATTATGCCTAGTGAACTGTTTGACTTCCAGAAGCTCGGCATCGAGGATGGCATCGAAGACAAGCAGATGCTTCTTGATCTACATAGAATCACGCTCATGGAAAGATCGATTGATGAGGTCAAGTATGTGGTTCGAACCACAAAGGATTTCCTTAACACGATGGATGCTAAAAGTTCCAAAGGAAATAAGCGTTCCTAAACTTTAGACAAGGCATTCGCGGCACACAAACATGAAGAATGCTTGATCATTTGCATACCATTCCAAGCAACTGAAGAACCCGCCATTCTCGGCGGGTTCTTCAGTCTGGACATCCATTTATTCATATCTCGTAAAGGGTCACCTGCAACTGTCATTACATTACAAGAGGAACGAAACTCTATCTATCCTCTGGCATAACCGAGCAGCTATGTAGCAGGGATCATCTTAGGAAGCTGCATATACTCCCTTTGTTCCACATACCATTCCTCACTGGTTCTGCCCTGCTCCTTCAGCTTCTGCAGCATGCGATGAGCCTCATCTTCTGAAGCGTAGTACCCAACTTCAACAAAATACTCTCCTTCTCTATCTTTCAGAATTCGTACATTCTCCCAATCGAACAGCGCTTCTTCTGCAGTGGCTTGAGCAGAACCAAATGGGTGTGAAGCGGTTCGTAAAGAATAAACGGGCTGGCGGCCTTCATCGCCCCTGCTCACAGGAGTGATGATGATGACAACCTGTGCCGGATCTCCATATTCCCGCACCTCATAGGTGACGGTCTCATTAAATGTGACATTAAATCGGATGGTCGTATCGTCATAAGTTATTAGCTGGTAAGCATCGTCGATGTACCTGCTGTTCTTCAATGTTGCCAAGTCTGTCAATGCGGAAAAAGCACGCGCGTCAAATACGGAAAACGTCATCGTATCAGGGTATTCTGAGAATTTCACATTGAACAAAGTTGCCTTCTCTCTGGCCTTATTCTGTTCTGAGGTTTTTGTAAAATTCAGCATAATTACATCGCTATTGCCTTGCTGACGCAACGAAATTAAGCTAACATCCGTTCCACCCTGCAATTCTCCGCCTCTGGCGCTGCCTTGATTGAACTGCAATATTTTCACGAGTCTGCCGAGCACTGGGATCTCTTCGATCTGCTTCGCAAAAGCAGGCATCGTATTCACACTAATGACGAACAGCACCAATGCAGCAGCTGCGCTTGCGCCTACTAGCTTCAGCCAGCGATTTCTTCTCTTCTCCTTAACGTTTTGCCGTTCACGCTTCCCTCGTTCAATCGCCTTCAGTGTAACTACAGCAAGCTCTTCTGGTATTTCAATATCATCATAAGCTTGTTTTAATTGACTAAGCTCTTTATTCTCCATCGTACTCACTCTCCCCAAGATTCAACTTTAGCTTTTGCAGCCCACGATATAGAATGGATTTCACCGAACTAAGCGGTGCATCCATTACCTCTGCAATTTCTTTGAGCGGAATATCTTCAAAGTATCTCAACATAATAACCGTTTTCGTTTTTTCATCAAGCCGATCCAACGCCTCGTACAAGTCCAGCGCTTCCTCTCGCCCCGCTTGGGTGTAGCTGCCTTCATGCTCTTTATCCAAATACACAACCTTCTTGGATTTGCGGATATAATCCAATGAACAGTTAACTGCAATTTTAGTCAGCCATGTACTGAAATATTGCGGCTGTTTTAATTTGTGTATAGATATAAAGGCACGATATACCGTCTCCTGTACGATTTCTAATGCATCCTCTTTATTTCTCACATACGTGTACGCCATCCGATAAATACTTTCTCTCTTCTCTTGTATAAGCAACGTAAAGCTATCCTCGTCGCCAGCAATCGCTTGTCTTGCCAAATCGGTTTTATTCACGCGGCTTCGCATCCTCCTTGTGCATATGTAAAAGCTGATTGAACACGATCCATATAACAATCCCGCAGCGCCAACGACACTGCGGGACATTTCTAGAACTTATGATTTTCTTATTTTACTGGTATAACCACGCTGTTGATCTTTTTACCTGTCGCTTCGTCGATTTCGAACAATTCAATGGTAAGCGATTGTTTACCAGACAGCTTGCTCACTGGAACCGAGATCTTTTGTGTAAATGTTCCCCATTCTGGGCCACCCTTCGTTGCTGTTCCGAAACCTTTCGCAACTACTTTATTTCCTTGCTTGACAGCATAATTATAATTCCCCTCAAACACTCTTGCTTCGCCCTTAATCGTGTACACGACAGAGGAAGAAACTACTTTTGTATCACGAAACATCTTAGCTTGTTTCTTTTCTTCTGTCTTTGTCAATGGGATCGCTATTTTATGAATCGCATTTCCTGTCTTTTGATCGATTTCGAACAATTCAAGTGACAGTGTCGTACCGTTCGTCATTTCAGCTACAGGAGCATTAATTGTCTGTTCGAATGCCCCCCACTCTGGCCCGCCTTTGGATGCTGTTCCAAAGCCCTGAGTTACTACTTTATCTCCATGCTTCACCGCGTAATGGTACGTACCTTCATGTACGTTTGCTTCGCCTTTTACCGCGTATGTCACAGCAGTAATTATAACCTTCGCATCACGAAACGCTTTATTTCCCTTTTCTTCACCATTTTCGTTCATAGGGAATTCTAGTTTGTTCATAGGCTCGCCTGTTGCTGCATCTTCTTCATACAATTCAAGTGTCAGTGTCTGGTCAGCAGATAGCTTGCTTTTGGAAATTGTAATATCTTGCGAGAATATTCCCCATTCTGGGCCACCCTTCGACGCTGTTCCAAAGCCCTTCGTAATTTCTGTATCGCCTTGCTTAACTACATATTGAAAATTTCCTTCAAATACATTAGCCTCGCCTTTTACTGTATATATAACATCTGTCTCTTCTACCTTAATGTCGCGGAACATGTTTTGTTGCAGTTTTGCTAGTGTTTGCTTCTGAGCTATCGACTTTGTATTCAGCTCTACTTGACCAGCCCAAGTTGTATTCATAAACCCAGCAAATGCAGTACCTGCCAATAGTGTCGCTGTTGCAATTGCTATTTTTGTCTTCTTCATCGTTGTTTATACTCTCCTTATGTTTGGCGTGAGCCTAGACTGTGTGTTTGTGTAGCTTCATGAAGTTTACAAAGGTTAGACCTACGAGGAATGCAAAAAGACGCAGAGTATATAATGGAAAATCATTCATGATTATTCAGCGTGTTTTGCCGTCCCACTTTCAATCCGCGATTCCCCTCATATTCTTGCGATTATTCTATAGAAGACAAAAAGAAAGACCTTAAGGGCAATCTCCCTCAAGGTCGAATATGGTCATAAGAACTAGCACTTCACTTCAAGCGTATCTCATTCTGCCTACAAGCTCAGCAAGTGTTGGAATCGCATCCTCCTTACTCCTAATCTCTACATTGGTATACAAGCCGCATTCTATTTCGTTTGGCGTGAAATGCGCCTTGTTCGCATAACCATATCCATATTGGCACTGCCGATTACGATTATGCTCATCGTTTACAGCTCCGTTATTGTCAGTTTTCGATAGTAGGTTCTAGCTGCACCGAGCGTGCTTACTCCATACATGCCATAGCTCCACGCATCATCCTCGTGCTGCAGCAATTGCTCGCCATTGATGCTTAGTGTAAGGGTACTGCCCTCTGCGGTTAGCTTGATGTCGTACTCCTGATTCAACTTCCATGGGTAGGCACAGCTGGCAAGCTTCTTGTAGCCAAAGTCATTGGCGTATAAAGACACTTGACCCTTACCGTCCAGTCCCGCATGGTATCCGCGCATGGCGCCTTGAGCCCGAATCGCAACAAGATGTGAATCGCCGCATTGCGGGTTGAGCGTAACCTCAACCGAGTAATCTGTCGCAAAATAATTGCCTGCATAAGACTCGCTAGGCTCGGCTGTCATCACGTACATGCTGCCATCTACCAAGCTCCATGCCCCTTGATTGTGAGCGAATGGGGTTACACAGCCGAAGCTCATCGCCTGCTTGTGGAAGTCAATTGTGTAGGCCGCCTTGCCGTAAATCCGGAATTCGTCAATGAAGATGCGTCCAAGGCTCTTCGGCTTGCGCGTAGAGTCTGACTCCAGAACGATGCCAACTTCATCAATCAATTCTCCCTCTTCTGGAATGACAAATTCCACATCGATCCACTGCTCGTTCACAAGCTTGCGGTAACCCTGTACCAAATCCCGCTTGCTCTTCGCCAAACGCACATATGGGGCAATCGTCATCGGCGCATTGCCGCCCCACTGATCAAGGTAAATTTTCATCGATACCGTTTGACCTGAATAAGCCTTCGGCGAGAAGGTAGGCGAATAACGCTCATCGTTGAAGTCATCCCGAGTGTAAAATGACTTGTAGAACACCTTCGAGCTCTCACCGCGAGTCATGCGATCAAATAGCACCTCAAGCGATCCCGTTCCTTGGTACGCCTGTTCTGTAGAATGCTTTAGGCGGCAGAAGAATGGATCAGATACGCGCATATTATGTGTTGAGCCTGGCAGCTCGAAGTCAAAATGGATTTCGTTCTCCTTGCAGCTGTCCAGCAGCTCGGGCGGGCATGGCACATTGGCCAAGCGATAGCCCAGAATCGCCAGTTCCTTCGCATAAGTAGGAATATCAAGAATGTTCAAATAACCCGAAATGCCCGACATGACGATACCGTCATTGATCGGCGTGCGATAATGTTCCCCGATTCCGCTTAAGCCGCAAGCTACCCCAAGCACCGTTCCAACATTGCCAGCATTGCAATCCGTATCCCAGCCGCACATCGTCGCGATTTCGACAGTACGGTTAAAGTCGCCCTGTCCGTAGATCATGGACAGCACACATACGCCTGCATTCGGGATGATATGGCATACACCCGTATATTTATCGTAGCCCCAATCCCGCTCCAGCATCGCGCGACATGCTCTGAAATCGTCCGGATGCTGTTCATAGAAGGCGAGCACAGCACGCGCAACCTGCGCGTAGAGGGAATCGCTTGGAATTTCCGCTAGACCTGCTTCAATAATGTCTTCGATGTTCGCTGTCTCGAAAGCCTTCGAGATCGCCGCACAGAAAAATCTCGCGCCAAGCACACCCTCACCATCATGTGATACTCTTGCCGCTGCTTCGCCAAAGTCAGCCGCCTTCTTCGGATTGCAGGGATTCACAAGTCCCCATGTATCAATAAAAATCTGACCGCCAATCTGTTCGGCAATAATTTGTCCATTCTGCTCAATCGAACCAGATTGCGGAGCGGAGATTCCTTTTTTCAAATTGATATACGCGGTATGCTCAGTGCTTACGCCATATCCGCCCCACCAGAACATGCCGATGCCTTCGCGAGAATAGTTGAGCCAAGCACGCGCCACATCATTTGGCGTAATGTCACGATCCACCGCATCATCATAGAGTGCACGGAGGAAATAATAAGGGCCGTTGGCATCGTCATCTGCCGCAAAGTTTTTAAAATCCTTCACATATCCCGTAATCTCGCCATACGTATTCTGAATTCGCTCATAGGTCCAAATTGTCGGCTCTACCGGCGCTCCGAGCCGAATCCCGATATTCATTCCCAAGTAACCTGCATAAATCTTCTCTACATAATTGTTCGGTATCATACAATCTGTCACCGCCTCTAAGTCGTTATTCTCTTGCATGTTATGAAGTAAGAATGTTAGAACGTAAGAACGTTTTCCATTTTCGTATGCTGTAAATGAGTTACATCATCTGATCTATCATTTGCTCTCTTTTTCGATGTAACTGGGCATCCGTGCCAATGATCGCGGTTGCCGCTTCCATGAATGCTTCGCAGTGCTGATCGATGCGCTGCTGATTGATGTCTTCGAGTGTAGCTATCTCTTCCGCAGGTATTGCCTGCACGCCTTGCATAGCCCCCAGAATAGCGCCGATCATGACGCCGATGGAATCCGTATCGCGCCCCGAGCTGACCCCGTCCTTGACCGCTTCCAGCAGATTGCCCTCGTGCAGCAAGATATAAGCCAGTGCAAGCGGCAGCTCCTCGATGGCGAACAATCGGCTTGGCGTGTAGTGATTGGATGGGATGCCGATCTTGTGTATGCTCCGATGCACATCGTCTCCCATTGGTGAATAGCGCGCGAGCACTTCATGGAAGGAAAGAACGATTTCCTCTCGATCCTCCTTGCGGGACTGAAGAAGAAGAGCCGTCTCGCAAATGTCATGTATCGCCCGCTTCGTGCCGTCCTTCGCATAATGCAGCGCCGTATCCGCTATATCATGTACGGTCGCTCCCGGCTCCATTGCCTTCGCAACACAGCATGCCATTACGCCTGCCGCCTCGAGGCCGTAGCTGAGCTGATGCCCGGATGCGAACAGAATCGCCTCATCATAGGCTCCCTTCGGATTGCAGGCATTCACGATGCCGATCGGGGAGATATACATGGCTGCCCCGCAGTTGACCATATTGCCGTACCCGCCTTCGCGCGGTTCACAATTCGCGAGCACATGCCGATTGAAAATATGCTTCTCGGGATAGAACAATCGATCCATAATGAGCGCTTCCCGGCCGAATTCCGGAATATACCGTGGCCGAAACGCAATCTCCTTCACGAATTCATTTGCCATATCATAGGCATCCAGGTGTCGGCGTTCCGTAACATATACATTCATTAATGCGAGCGTCATTAACGTATCGTCGGTAATAATGCCTTGGCCTCTCATTCTCCCCTGCCTCGCTGCCTCCGGCCAATCCGCCTTCCACCATTTCGTTTGCGTTGTTTCCACGCGCCCATACTTCTCTTTAATTTCGCTGTACGTCATTTTCTCTACGACAGCACCCATTGCATCCCCATAGGCTGTTCCGTAGATTGCTCCTTGTACTCGCTGCGCAAAAGAAACCATCCCGTTTCTCTCCCTCCTGCCTGAAGAGCGAGGCAGTCGCCTCGCTCCCCGATATCCAGTCTCATACGCTCTAGCTTTCGAGCTTCCTATTTGATCGTTTGATTCGCGTACTCTGTAATTTCCTTGCCACCGGCATCATTCCACGCCTGCACGAACTTGTCGAAGTCAGCTGCCGATTTGCTGCCCATCACGATGTTCGCTGCGAATTCCTTGTACAGCTCATTGCAGGCGTCCCATTTGCCGGCAAGTTCGGCTGGTATTATGAAGGCATTATCCTTGCTCGACAGAGAATCAATCATCTCCAGTGACTTCATTGCCGGTTCAGACAGGTATGGTGTCGCAGGATCGAATTCATGTTCCGGCTTGAAGTTAATCGTAGAGCCGACGAATAGCGGATACCATTCCGCGAATTTGTCCTTCAGCTTGATTTTGTTGTTAACGATCTCATACTCTTCACCTTCAATGCCGAGCTTGTCGAGCATTTGCCCCTTCGGGCTAGCCAAATATTCGAGTACAGCAAAAGCCAAATCTTTATGCTTGGACACTTTGCTTATCGCAAAGCCGCGGCTTTCCTTGCTGACATCGATCGGCAGGTAGCCTTGCGCCTTGCCTTTCGCTGGCGGGAGAGGCATTACCTTGGCCGACGCTCCATTCTGAGACGTCATTTTGTTATTGTACAGGTCGATCACCTTGCCCTGTGTCCCTGCGATAATGGCAGCTTGTCCATCATAAAAAGCTTTTTCCTTCGTATCCCATTTCTTTGTTAGAAACTCTGGATCAAGCAAACCTTCCTTATACAGCTTGGCATAGAACTCCAGCTTGTCCTTTTCAAATGATGTAGTTTTGCCGAATGCGTATTTCCCGTCCGCGCCCTTAATCCATGTCGAGGTCAAACCGAATGCTTGTGCGAACATCACATCAAGCTCATCAAGATTGCCCGCTGTCGTGTAGGCAAATTTGGCACCATTCTTTTCTTTCATTTCTTTGAAAAAATGATAATAGTTATCTATGGATGGATTCGCGAGCAATTCCTTGCCTGTTGCCGACTTATCGAACCAGTCCTGGCGCATGACCGGAATTTGGCTGCTTGTTGGCGACAGCCATACTAAGTACGGATAGTTTTTCGTGCGTTCTTGATTGAACACGTTCATGGATGCTTTGACATGGGTGGATTGTTCAATGTAAGGGGTAAGATCTTCAAGGATTTGCTGCGTGATGGCAAATGCGTAATCCCCGCCTTGGAAGTACATAATGTCCGGAATCGTGCCGCTTTGCAGCAGTAAGCCCAGCTTCTCCGAATAAGTTCCGCTCTGTACGGGAACGACCTCCAGCTTAATGTTCTTTCCTTCTGCCTTCATGCCTTCCTCAATCCCTTTAATCACCCTTGCATCAGGCGGCAGATCCTTGCCGACAATTGATATCGTGACTGCCTCTTGTTCGGATGATGATTGTGCATCTCCCGCATCCTTCGTTCCACTGGAACCACACGCTGTAGTAAGCATCATCAAGCTGGCAAGCATAAGGAAAATCATTTTTTTCATTGCATTTCCTCCCCCATATTTATAATCCTTTGTGTTCATAGATGGTTTTCAGCACTAAGAAGGCTACTGCATTTTTTGAACAAAATGCATTTCTTTGATCACAATAGCTTGTTTATTCTTTCACTCCGCCCTCCATCACTCCGCTTGTATAATGTCTCAGAATGACAGGATAGAGGATAAGAAACGGGATAATGGCAATGACGATCGTCGCTGCTTTCAGGGATGAGAAATCCAACTGTGCCACATTACTGTTTTTCAGCAGATCGGCTGTGCCGATTAAGGCCGTGCTGTCCCGCTCCACAACGAACTGCCGAAGCAGCACTTGCAATACGGTATTGTCGCGACTCGATAGAAAAATGCTCGATTTGAAAAATTCATTCCACTTGGCAACCGCATAGAACATCCCGATTGTCAGCAGCGGTATGCGAGCCAGCGGCAGGACGATTTTGACGAACATTCGAATATGTCCGGCACCGTCGATTCTCGCCGCCTCGATAAGGGAGTCCGGGATCTCTTCAAGGAAACGCATCATAATGATCAGGTAGTACACATTGATCATCCGGTAGAATACCATAGCCCATAAGCTGTCGAGCAGATGCAAATCCTTAATGACCATGTATTCCTGCACGATCCCCGGTTCGAAGATCATAATAATAATGAGGAAAATCATAATCGGCGTCTTGCCTACTAAATGTTTGCGGGTCAGCACATAGGCCGCGAGTGTGGTAAAGATAACGCTGATGCATGTACCCGTAATTGAAATAAACAAAGAGTTCAACAGCGCCTTGCTGACCAGTGCATTGTTGAGCACAACTTGAAAGTTAATAAGGGAGAAGCCTTGCGGCCAGATTTCATAGCCCCGCAGCATATGAACCTTGTCTGGATTCGACAGCGCTCTGGCAATCAAGTTCATGATCGGGATGAACATCGTTAAGACAAGTGCTGAGAGGATAAGGCCGATCAGCATTTTGGATACGGTTATTTTATTTCGCAAGATGCATCCCTCCTTACCAGGCGCCTTTGTTCGTAATTTTTTTCGATATAAAATGAGTCGACAGCACAAGGATGACCCCAATTAAGCTCTTGAATAAATTCGCTGCCGTTGCAAACGAATATTGGCCATTAATGAGACCAACCCGATACACGTAAGTATCGATGATATCGATCTTGCTGTTGACCGAATCGTTCGTGAAGTTCAATACTTGATCCAGCCCGGCATTCATAATGAAGCCGACATTGAGAATGAAGATCGTGACCATCGGAATATACAAATGCGGAAGCACGATCCGCGTTACAATATGCCAGCGGCTCGCCCCATCTACATATGCCGCTTCGTACAAGCTAGGACTGATTCCCATGATGGCAGCAAGATAAATAATCGAATCCCATCCGATGCTGCGCCATGCCTCACTCGCCAGCAGAACCCAGCGAATGCTGCCCTTGTCAGTCAGAAAGTCATGCGCGGGGAAGCCGAACACTTGAATGAGCTCATTAACGGCACCTGTCGATGGGGATAAAAATTCGAACCATATCCCTGTAATGACGACCCACGATAAAAAGTGAGGCAAATAGGAGATAACCTGAACCGCCTTGCGAAAGCGCCCATTGCGGAATTCATTAAGCATTAATGCGAACAAAATGGGCAGTGGGAAAAGCAATACCAGCTTCATCCCACTAATGATGAGCGTATTCGCCAGAACATTCATAAAGATGGGTGTACTGAATAATTCGCGGAAATATTTCAAGCCCACGAACACATGGTCACCCAAAATGCGATAGTCGAAGAAGGCCAGCTTCATTCCGATAATGGGCCATATATGAAAAATGAGAAAATACGCAATACAAGGCAGCAGCAGGAGATAGAGCACTTTGTCCGCCCACACCCGCTTTAATTTCGAAGCCGCTTTCATTTCCACTCACCTCCGGGCGGTTGCTTAGCTGATTTCCAATTCCATGAGCGGCGCATGCTGCTGCGCTCCATATACATCCCGATCGAATACGGTGCCTGAGGACACCTGTCTGGCGAACGTAATTTTGAAGCCGAGCGCTTGGTCGAAAAACACAAGCTGCGTAATATGTTCAAGCGGGATTTGGTATAACCTGGATACCGTCTCTTTATTCATTCGACCAGACTGCTTCATTTTGTAATAGAGCTCCGGTTCTTTGAACAAGACGTCTATCGTAATCTCGAAGGGCCCGCTATTTTTGCTTCGAAATACGGCCGCAGCGTCATATAGCTTCATGACTACACCTCTGTATATTCGTTCTTGAACATCTCCAGCCCATCCGCAACCTCCATCAAGTGGTAGACGGAAAATTCATAAACGTCGCCGAACGGCACGTCGCTCGGTGCAAATGGGAATGCTAGATTGCCAGCCGTCGACTTTCTTCCCTCATACCCGTAATGAAGGAAGGTGGAACGGGCCGAGCTGCAAATCGCATTCGCCAGTTCCTGCGTCTTGGCAGTTACCTCGATGACGACACCGAGCTCATGAGCAGGTGCCCGATTCGGCTCCAGCTCTCCCAACACGCCATTCAAGCCATAATTAATGAAATGAATGTGGTAGTCTTCCCTTGAAATTTCATCGTAGTACTCATACACCTGCTGCTTGACCAGTTCCTCTACCTCTTCAATCCGTGCAATAAGGAGCGGATCGCGTACACCGGCAATGACGAAGGTACGGCAGGCCACCTTCATAGCGCCTTCCAGCTTGATTTTGTACACCGGAGTCTCCGATATTCGACTGCCGCTTACTTCTACACTGCCATCACCAAGCTCCGTGAAGATGCAATGCTCCAAATCCAGCGTCAGACCTGGGCCGTGCAAAATGTATGGATGATCCTTCTCATAAAACGTGTGGGCGGCAACCGACACGGCTGTGCACTTGCGCACCTCGCTAAGCGGCTTCACGATAAAGGAATCCGGCTGCAATATGCCCAGCATGCAATCCTTAGTCGTACCCGGTTCAGCCGACAGCGCGGCGCACTCTAGTATTTTCCCCAAATGATAGGCAAGCGCAGTATCGAATCCATGTAGCATGGCAACTGCCGCAAATGGAGACGGATCATAGGCCCGTCCGCAGATCACAATATCTGCTCCTGCTTGAAGCGCCTCTACAATGGGCTCATGCCCCATCTGCGCCACGATGTTCGTCGTTGCCGCCAAGCGCTCCTGAGTCAGCGGCGCAACCGTCAGGCCTAATGGCGCACACTGCCCGGCATCCAGCTTCGCAGCAACCACCTCGTGAGGAATGTCTGCCCAGATCGTGGCGATTTTGATGCCTTGGAAGCGATGCTCTTCAAGGATCTCCATGATGATGGCCTGTGTCCATTCCACATGTACCTTGGCGCCGCTGCCCCCGGCCGATCCGATGATGATCGGAATCTTCGCCTGGATTCCCGCGTTGATCATAATCTCCAAGTCCTTCTTGCAAGCCTGCTTGCTGACGATTGCAGTTCCCGCACCCAGCTTATGGGGACCGGCATCCGTAGACCCAGCGTCTACGACAATGGCATCCGGATGATGCGCCATACCGTTCATGAACGAGGCCCTTGGAAAGCCATAGCCCAGCATCCCGCACGGGGCCAGGATTTTGAATTGTTCTTTTGTCATAGGTACCCTCCACCATCACAGTACGCAATGCGTGTTGTAATTTTTTGTTTGCAGCTTGCTATCCGGTGTTCTTTAGGGTCTAGGTGTGAGTTCTAGGGAGTATTGGAAATGTGGGTAATTGGATGATCCAATTTAATGATCAAAAGGAAGCGATGCGCTCACCCTTTTGAGCTTCCATTGTGGAGCAGAATGTTCTGCTTAACTTGTTGCAAGTGATAGAGCAGTGCTTCCTTTGCTTTTTGTGGGTTTTTCTCCTTAATGGCTTGTAAAATGCGGTAATGCTCCTTATATACATCGTCCTTGCGCCCCGGAATATGTTCCGTCTTCGCAAGTGTCTTCTGCAGCAGATCGATATGCAGATCGATCAGGTTGACGAGTACAACATTGTGTGTCGCCTTGGCAATGGAAAGGTGGAATGCTTGATCCGGATTGGCTTGACCATTCGAATCATCCGAATCATCGGAGTCACGGTCAATCTTGCCCCATTTCTCAAATGCCTGCTCAATCTCCCGAATATCCTGCTCGGTCGCTCGTTCCGCAGCAAGCTCGACGATGCCCGTCTCGAATATCTCTCTTGCTTCGAGCAGCTCAATGATCGTGGCTCGTTCGATATTCTCCAGCATGCGCTTCTTGTCTTCGGCTTCGTTCAGCGTCTTGCTCAAGAAGCGTCCGCCTCCGGGGCGCGTCTCTATGAGTCCTTCTCGTTCGAGAATACGGAAGGCCTCCCGCAAAGTTCCGCGGCTAATGCCGAATGCTTGGGCGAGCTCCCTTTCCGTTGGCAATACATCTCCAGGAGCCAGGTTGCCTTCGAGAATCAGATTCTCTATTTGTTCAATGACATCTTCATAGACACGGTGGTACTTAATTTTTTTAATCGTCATTGCTCATTACCTTTCATGCGTTTCATTCGAAATTGGGTGACCCAATTATCCGCAATTTCATAGTAATTGGTAATGAAAACGGTGTCAATGTTTTTTTCTAATCCTTCTATTCGAAAAAACGACCCGCAAGGTAGCCACTTTTCAAGTGCCACACTGCGGGTCTTATGGTCTTAGGATAGATTATTTTCCACCCTTATAACGCTCATAAGCAGCTTCATAGATCTCCAAGTAACGCTTCACGTTCATTTGCTCCAGCTGCTTCACATACGCATCCCACTGATCGAAGCCTGCCGCTCCAGAGGCGAACTTGTCGCGCATCTCGTCGATATACGTCTGGATGTCCGTCTGGATCGTCGTCAATTCTTCCTGCTCCTCTGGTGTGAAGTTGAACGATGGCCACACATCCTCCATTTTCACGGAGAATGGCTCTGCATCCTGCGCATTCTTCACAGAAGAAGGATAGCCCTCCGCACCCTTGAAGAACTTTTGCTTCACGATGCCCGGATAATAGCCGCCCGGCCACGTTAGGTATTGGCTGATGGCTTGATCCAGATTCAGACCATCCTTGTTGTTCTTAATTGCATCTAGATATTCATAGTCACCCTTGTCGTTCACCTGATAGGTAACACCTTCAAAGCCCATGAAGAACATCTTAGCGCCTTCATCGCCATAGAAATGATCAATCCAGCGTATTGCGGCTTCTGGATTCTTCGCTTTGTCCGTCAGGACGAACATACCGAGGTTGCCGAGCGGCGAGCCGATATTCGTCAGCTGCTTCTCTCCGTTCACTCCTTGAATGACCGGCATCCCCACATAGCCGTCCTGATTGTACACGGCCTTCGGATCAACACCGTCCAAGAACCCATATAAGCCGGCGCTCGCCTTCGACGTAATGTCCGTATCCTTCATCGTGAAGGTTTCCTTGTCCAGTAGTCCATCCTTGTATAGCTTAGCGACATATTGCAGCAATTGCTTATATTCATCAGTTGACTGAACAAAACGAAGCTTGCCCGTCGCCGGATCAAGATCCACATTCGGATTGGCTATCCCGTTCTTGCTTAATCCAAATGGTCCGCGCAAAAAGTTGATCATAATGCTGACGCCCCTGGATCCCCATGGAATCTCATCCTGCTTGCCGTTCTTGTTCGGGTCCTTTTCTTTAAACGCTTTCAACACCTGAACCAATTCATCCAGATTCGTCGGCGCCTTCATTCCCACGTTTTCCAGCCATTCCTGCTTCACCCAAGGTGTGCCGTAGAACAGCGATTTGAACTCTGGATCAAATATGGTTGGGAAGCCGTAAATGCTGCCATCCGGCATCGTAATTCCCTTTTTTACAATCGGGTACTGCTCCATAATCTTCTTGAAGTTCGGCGCATATTGATCAATGAGGTCGTTCAGCCTGAGAAATGTCCCTTGACTACCGTATTTGATTAAATCCGTCTTCGGCAGTGCAGAGGCGAAAAACATCTCCGGATAATCGCCGCCAGCCAGCTTAATGTTGCGCTTCTCCTTCAGACTGTCGATCTGCACGGTCTCCCACTCGATATGGATATTGCTCATTTTCTCGTATTCCTGCCAGAGCATCAGCTTGCTCCAATCGGCAGAAGCGAAGAACTTGCCGGCGAAGGCCGTCATCGTCATTTTGTCCTTCGCGATCGGCATGCCTTCCTTGTTCATCAGCGCCACACGCTCATCACGATTGCCCTCGTTCGCTGCCCCGCCGCCTCCCCCGCCTCCGCACGCCGTTACGAGCAATGAGAAGCTCAGCACCACACTAAGCGTCAATGTGAACCATTTTCTTGAACGCATCACATGTCCCCCTTTATTATTCAATATTGGAATACCGATACCGATAGCCGTGCAATCTACCCCTTCAATGCGCCAATCATGATGCCCTTCACGAAGTACCGCTGCAAGAACGGATACAAAATCAACATTGGCAAATTCGCTACAACGAGTACAGCGTACTTTAACCCTTCCACGCTCATCTTCATCCGGACCGCTGATTCAGAAGTCAGCTTCACGAACTTGCCGGAATCGCTTTGAATCAAGATTTCACGCAGGATAAGCTGCAGTGGGAATTTCTCCTTCGTCGTCAAGTAAATCAAGGCATTAAAGTACGAGTTCCAATGACCCACTGCATAAAAAAGCACCATAACTGCAATAATCGGCATGGACAGCGGCAGTACGATACGGAGCAGCGTTTGAATGTGCGTGCAGCCATCGATCATCGCAGATTCCTGTAGCTCACCGGGAATCGACTGCTGGAAGAAGGTGCGCATAATGATGATATTCCAGACGGATACAGCATTCGGGATAATCATGACCCACAGCGTATCGAGCATGTTCAAGTTTTTAATCAATAGATAGGTAGGAATCAATCCGCCCCCGAAGAACATCGTGAATACGATAAGTCCGGTTACTAGTCCCCGCCCCGCCAAGTCACGGCGAGATAATGGATAGGCGGCACAGATGGTCATCACGACATTAAGCGCCGTACCGATGACCGTATATAGAATAGTGTTGCTGTAGCCGAGCAGAATGTCCTTGTTTTGAAAAATTTTCGTATAGGCATCAAAATTGAACCCCTTCGGAATGAGCCACATTTCTCCGCGCAGCACATGTTCAGGATTGCTGATAGAAGCGCTCAATACGAATACGAGCGGGTACAGAACGATGAGAGTGAGCAAGGTAAGCAGCGTGTAATTGATTAGGTTAAATATGCGGTCGCCAAACGAACGATCGATCATCTTCTGTCCCCCTTACCATAGGCTCGTCTCGTTGACACGCCGCGCAATGTAGTTCACAACAATCAAGAGCGCAAAATTGACAACGGAATTGAACAATCCAACGGCAGCCGAGAAGCTGTACTGCGCGTCCAAAATACCGGTACGATACACATAGGTGGAGATGATGTCTGAACTGCTCATGTTGAGTGAATTTTGCATGAGGAATACTTTCTCGAAGCCAACCGACATGACGCTGCCCAGATTCAAAATGAGCAGAATGATAATCGTCGGTGCAATCGTCGGCAGGTTAATATGCCAGATGCGCTGTACACGTGTTGCGCCATCAATGGTAGCTGCTTCATGCAGCTGGTGATCAACACCGGAAAGAGCCGCCAAGTAGATGATGGAGCTCCACCCCATGGTCTGCCATACATCGGACAGCACATACAGCGTTTTGAACCAACCCGGAGAGGTCATAAAGGTAATCGGCTCGCCGCCCATCGCCACGATCAGATGATTGATAATGCCTGTACTCGGATTCAGGAAAATAAACAGCATCCCCACAACAACGACGACCGACAAGAAGTGCGGGGCGTACGTAATGGTCTGTACGACCTTCTTGAACCGCTCGGCCTTCACTTCGTTCAGCATCAGCGCAAGGAAGATCGGGATTGGGAAGCTTAGCGCCAAGGAATACAGACTGATGAGTACCGTGTTCGTCAGCAGGCGTTCGAAGTAGAAGCTGTTGAAGAAGCGTTCGAAATGCTTGAAGCCAACCCACGGACTGTCCCATATCCCCTTATTCGCCATGAAGTCCTTGAAGGCAATCTGAATACCGTACATCGGCAAATAGTGAAAGATGATATAGTACAGCACGACCGGAAGCAGGAGCAGGTACAACTGCCAATTCTTCACCAGCCCCCTGCGTATACGCTCCATTCGACTGTTGCGCCCAGGTTCAAGCTCACTGGAACGCTGCATTGCAAGTTCAGTTGCCTTCATCGCCTCTTCCTCCCTGATGCATCGTCTACGTGCAAGCTATCCGGCTGCTTCATGGATTAGCCCTCCGATAGGATAGCGGCAGCATCCAAATTCGGGATTGGCGAGACAGGGACAACGCCGCCGCCTTGGCGAATCGACTCGGTTGCCGCACAACCTACAGCCACGCTCATACGACCCGCAAGTGGAGTTGCTATCGGCTCCTTCCCATGCAGAATCATATCGACGAAGTCCTTGCAAATGTTCGGATCCGCTCCGCCATGCGACCCCTTCGCCTCCTTAATCTGATACACGCGATCTGCCAGTTCGTGCTCTGTATTGGATTTGCGCGTCCATACGTATACTTTGTCTTCCATTTCGTTATTTTCCATCCGGCCTTCCGTGCCGATAAAGGTATAGTTCCGCTGATAATCCGGTGTGAAGTGGCATTGTAAATAGGAAGCCTTAATCCCGCCTTCCAGCTCCATAATGACCATATTGTTGTCCTCCACATTCACCTCTTCACGGAATGCACATTCGATCAGTCTCCCTGGGCTCGCTTCCGTACATGTTGCCCGCTCCTCACAGCTTGGACAGGTTAAGTCATTCGGCTTATCCCCGCCATAAAAGTCCAAGCTGCCGAATGCGCTCACCTTTGTCGCATAGCGCCCTGTAATCCAATGAATGATATCGATATCATGCGATCCCTTCTGGAGCAGCAATCCTGTGCTGTTCTTGGAGTTCGCATGCCAATCGTGGAAATAGAAATACCCGCCCCAGCCAACAAAATGTCTTACCCATACAGCCTTGATCTCGCCAATTACACCGGAATCCACAATTTCCTTCATTGTGCGGTACATGTTCATGTAGCGCATATTGAAGCCTACCATCAGATGCTTGCCAGATTCCTTCCATGCGTTCAAAATGTTGTCGCAGCCTTCCACCGTAATCGCCAGCGGCTTCTCGCAAAATACATGCTTGCCTGCCTTCAGCGCAGCTACGGCATGCTCTTCATGGCAGAAATCAGGCGAGGTCACCGCTATCGCATCGATATCTTCACGTGCAAGGAGTTCCCGATAGTCTGTCGTGACGAACGCATCCGGGTTAACATCGTCCTTGAATTCCTGAAGGCGCTCCGGATAAATATCAGCTGCCCCCACTACAATGGAACGTCCCTCCGGCTGATGCCAATATTTCGCGATTGTCCCTCTTCCACGTGCACCAATCATGCCAATTCGAACTTGCTTCTCTGTCTTCATTTCCTCATTCTCCTCTCGATTATGCTTGCAAGCCTTGTGCAAAATGCCCGCTTGCAGCAGCACATCGCCCTCTATAGTAAAGCGCTTTCAATACGCGATGCCGCTAGTTCTCTTGTGCAGCAGCTAAATGCAGGTAAGGGGAAATAAGCGTCAGCAAATAAAACATGTAGCACATAGCTAACGTTCAATCAGATATTTTTCTAGTCGGCTTCCATGGTGAGGTATTTAGAATTCATACGAGACGGGATTTATAGGATCATAGGTGCATTTGATCTATTGGATGTATTGGATGTATTAGATCTATTAGATTCTTGGGTTCATAAGGAGTTTTCTTCTTGCACCATGCTGAATGGTGAATAATTGAAATGTGTCTGATGTGATGGATTTTCTTATGTGATGATCGTGATTGATGGTCATGTGATGGGAATATGATGAGTGCTACCCAAGTACTTAAGTTTGGGTATTGAATCACTTTGCGCAAAAAAGACAAATATATTTGGGGTAAAATCTATTGAAGTTTGGATAAAAATATCGCGAGCACATTTACTACGAAATGGTTTCATCTGCAAGCTTGTCGTCATTATATTACGCTAAACTTTCCTCCGTCAACACGTTTTTGGATGAATTTTTCATCAACCAAATTTTAAATATTTGGGGCAAATATCCAAACTATGCATCTCCCTTAGCTTCTCCGTATTGCATGGAGTTGATCAGTTTCAATACGGCGTACAGGAATATCCGTGCAATCGGCGAATACAACATAGGTAGAATAAATCGTCCCCTTCACACTATAAACAGGTAAGAGAAGGAGTTTGATGACATGAGTAAAGTGCTAGTACTCGGGGGAACCCGCTTCTTTGGCAAGAAGCTTGTAAACCTGCTTATTCAAGAAGGCTCGGATGTTACCGTTGCAACACGAGGACATACGGAGGATTCTTTCGGTGATCAAGTGACGCGTATCCGTCTTGACCGAACAGTGCCTGAACAATTGCGGCAGGCTGTCGGCGACACGGAATGGGATGTCGTGTACGATAATATCGGCTATCACCCGCAGGATGCGTTCCATGCTTGTGAGATATTTGCTGGCAAGGTGAAGCGGTACATCTTCACTTCAACCTTGTCTGTCTATCCCTTCGGGCAGATAGGCTATTCCGAAGAGGAATTCTCCCCATATACATACGCCATACCAGCCAATCTTCCGCAGGAAATCGCATATGGCGAAGGCAAGCGGCTTGCTGAAGCCGTCCTGTTCCAGCATGCTTCTTTCCCCGTATGTGCCGTCCGGTTTCCAATCGTGCTTGGCATGGATGACTATACGAAGCGGCTTCATTTCCACATCGAGCATGTACAACAGGGGCTTCCTATCGGACTTCCGAATCCACAAGCCGAGATGAGCTATATCACTTCGGATGAAGCAGCCCGCTTCCTATTCTGGCTGAAAAACCAGCACTTCGAAGGGCCTGTCAATGCCTGCTCGGACGGGGTACTGTCGATCCGTCAGATCATTCAGCTCATCGAAGAGGGAGCAGGCAAATCTGCACTTATCGTAGACACTTCCGATCCACAGCAGGCAGCAGCATTCGATACCGCTCACCTGTCTCCGTTCGGCGTGCCGGAGCAATGGGGCCTGGATACAAGCAAGGCAGCACAGCACGGATTCAAGTTCGACTCGATTCAGGACTGGTATCCTCAACTCATTACATCGATCATCGGTTCCCGTTCGTAATAGAACAGGCTCGAAGTGAAACACTCAAGGATCCGGTTCAAAAGTCCGTCTTACAATTTGACCCCTACATGGGAGTGAATATGCATGACGAAAGACGCCTTTCCCCCACTACACTGTGGCTTTAAAGGCGTCTTCGCTTATCTTATAGGACTGATCTCCTGTTTAACAGCTCTTGAGAACAGCCTCATCCGCTTAGGTAGACTTGCGTACAATCAGAGAAAAAGGGAGCAGCATTCGGAAAGGCGCAGGATATGGATCCGTCAGCCCATCCAATAAAGCCTTCGCAGCAGCATACCCCATCTCGTACTTCGGAATATGAATAGACGACAATGGCGGAGAGCTGTACTTGGCGAACTCAATATCATCAATGCCTATGAAGGCAAGATCCCCGGGTATGGACAGTCCCTCTTCCGCTGCTGCCCGCATCGCAGCAATCGCCATCATATCGCTGGCACAGAACATCGCAGTAGGCCGATCTACTTGTTGTACTAGCTGCTTCATCTGTTCATAACTGCGATCCGCATCCCATTCAGCGTCAATGACCCAATTCGGGTTCCATACACAGCCCGCTTCCTCAAGAGCGATTCGGTATCCCCGATACCTCTTCTCCCGCTCCAGTTGTCCAAGCAGCCCTTTCCCTCCAATAAATCCAATCTTGCGGTGCCCATTCGTAATGAGATGACCAACCGCCACCCTTGCCGCATTCATCCGATCGTAGGAGATGACCGGAATTGACGGATCTGCTACATCGATCCCAACAATGTTCGGCACTCTCTCCTTCAGCCACTTATATTGAGCAGGATCCATTCCTTCTACACAAATGATTCCGCTAAGCTGATACGACTTCAAGAGGGATTCAAACAACGTGGTGCTTCTCAGTTCAGCTTGGGTATGTAAAAAAGCAAGTGAAGCTCCTGCCTCAAGCAGCTTGGCTTCTATTCCTTGAATAATCGGAGAAAAGTAAGGATGATTGTACTTGTTGTCAGGAAGTGATAGGATGCAGCCAATCGCATGAGTGGACATAGGAGATGTGTGATGCCGCGTTCGGGTACGCGCTTTGGGATTGGCTATAGGTGTTACCTGATAATTGAGTGTTTTGGCGGCCTGCCATATTTTCTGCTTCGTCTCTTCACTTACTCGCCTGCTGTCATCATGATTTATAACGCGTGAGACAGTCGATATCGAGACTCCGACCCTCTCTGCTATATCTTTCAGTCTGACCATGATCTCCTCCCCTGGCAGTATGACTTATCTTCTTCGAAGTCGGTAAGCGGTCTAGTTGTAAATCACAGCATACCACAGCGATCATGCACTTAAAAGCATGAAGTACAAGGCGGCGCGGTTCATCGGGAAATTTGGCTTCAGCCGTTTTTTTTTTGCAAATAGGGACATTTTGTCCCTGACCAATAGCCAATGCCGTGCATTATATATTAACAATAGGTCAGTTCCTATCCGCTTCGTGCAGGAACCTGTGGAGGGTCGCTAGGATGAAATACATGCTCGGCATCTTTTATGTGAATCGCCTTGATCTATTGTATCGGGCCATTGCCAGTATCCAGCCCTACTGGCCGCATACGGTTATCATCGATAATTCAGACAGCCATGACCTCCGTCATGAAGAAGCCTTATCCTCTATCGTTTCGATTTACGAGCCCCCTGTTCCCTTCTCACATAGTCAATCGCAAAATATGCTGCATCGATGGGGCGCTGAGCGGCAATGTGACGCTGTTCTCTATATGCACTCCGACGCAGAAGCTCATGAAGGCGTTCCGTATGCATTCCTCGCTACGTTAGCAGCATGGCAGCAGACTGGGCATCGATGGGGCGTCGCCTTCACTAACTTGGATACGCTCGCTGCATTTCACATGGACGCAATTAGGGCTGCTGGACCGTGGGACCACCTGCTTCCTATGTACTTCTCCGATCAGGACTGGTACCGAAGAGTCGTGCTGGCAGGATACCCGATCGTTCCAACCGGACTTGGCGTGACCCATCATAATGCTGGGGCTTCGACGGTTAAGTCCAATCCCCTGCTCACCCATCTCCATCACGTTACCTTCCCGTTGTACCACCAATATTATGAGACCAAGTGGGGCGGTACTCTAGGGAAAGAGACCTACCACCTTCCATTCAATCAATTCCCGCTGAATCCCGTTGACAATTATCTTCCTGTCACGTAACCCCTGAACACGGAACGCGAGGCTCGATTATCTCTGTCTATCATAGATAGAATGAGGGAGTGTATATCGAATGAAAAAATGTATTGTATTCGGAAATTGTCACGTATTTCCCATACGCAGGTATTTGATGGCATCTCACACATTCCGCTACAGTTATAAGCTGGTAGATGTGCTCCCTATCCAAAACTGCAACCAAGAGATCGGTATCGGCGATCATGTGCTGAACGATTGTGATTTGTTCATTTACATGAAGACGAGCGATGCCTACGGCGAGCGCTTGTCTAGTGATTACTTGTTAAGCAGGCTGCCGCCCCATTGCAAGAAAATTAGCATTGGCAACGCCTACTTCAAATCCTACTACCCTCAATTTACTTACAATAACAAGAATACGCTGTATGGATACGAGGATCAGAACGTTCTCCGGTTATTGAAGCGAGGAGAGAGCAAGGAACGAATTGTCGCCATATTGTCTGACGAGCAATTCTATTCCGCCAAAGAACTGCAAATGATCCACAACGAATTCATGTATAATCTCCGCCAACGCGAATTCGACATTGATATTCCACTTGCGAATTTCATCGAGCAGCATTATCAGAAGGAGCATCTATTCTGCACGGTGTGCCATCCCCGCTACCATATTATCCGCTACTTAGCGATGAACATTTTGCAGCGAATCGGAATTTCTACGATGGAAATTGCGCAAGCCTTTTACGATTCAGACTTCATCGATTTGATTCACCCTATTTATCCAAGCGTCATTAAGCATTTGGATCTGAGATTTCTGCAGCCAGGTGCTCGTATCTATTCGCTGGGAGATGAGAAGTTCACCTTCCAAGAATATATCGCACGGTACGTGGATATTCACAGCCAAGAACTGCAAATGGTGTAGGGCTTGCATAAGAAACCGGATCATATGTAAAAAAAATCAGAGGGCACTCAGCCTCTCTGATTTTTTCTGCCTTCTGTCTTCTGTTCTCCGTCGAAACATTCTCGGTTGTCTTCTATTTTGATTTCGCAACTAGTTCTCTGGTTAATGCGTAGACCTTTCCTTTTTCATTTATATTGTTGAGGAGCTTGGACAGCCCTCTGATCAACCTTAGAATTCGGCACATTATAAATTGCCATTTGCACTTTGCCGCTTTTCGCGTCGATGACAAGCTGGTAAGGGCCTAGCGTACTGACTTCGCCGCTTGCTCCATCAATGTTCAATTTTATAATATCGTCATACGAGAGGCTCTTCTCTGTTTCTGTGATGGCTGCCTTCATCTTTGTCCGGATGCCCTCGTCCAAGGAAGAGAGCTGAGGGTCGAGATTGATTTGATAAATTTCACCGGTTTGTGCTTTGATCGTAACCTCAGCAGCAAATATTTTCTCCGCTCCCTTTACGGGATGCGTTACGGTTCGATAGGCTTTCGAATAAAGAGTAGGCTCTTTCTTCCCATCGATTTTATACGAATACCGTACGCCTTCAAAGTCGATTTCTTCATTTACAAACGGCTTCAAAGCCTCCTGCGCCTTCTCCACCAGCTCCTTGTCCAAATCCTTAACGGTCTTCATGAATCCCGGCTCGCCTTGTTGTTTGGAGTTGGCCGCTGCCGCTGCATCGGATGTCGGTGCCGGAATGGATACCATAAGCAGCGCTGCTGCGGTTACAGATAGAACTACGTTCCATCGTTTCATGAAGATATCCTCCTCCTACCCATTAGTTCCTCTTTCCATTCTCAGGAAGCAGACTGATACCGTAGCAATTCCCTTTCAAGTCCACTCTGGCTTCTATCGTAGGACTGCCTTTTTTCGTAAAAATAAATTTACTTCCGTATTTCGACTCCTGCTTCGCCTCGTACCCGCCCAAGCTTACATTGAATATTGACTTTGTTTTGGATTCTACTGCAGCCTTCACTTTCTTGATGTCCAAATCCGCATATGCTTGATCTTTATCAGGAACATCCACTTTTTTGATGAGAACATCATAGATTTTGCCCGTAACAGCGCCAATCTCCAGACCTATCCAATGATCTTCATCGCCGCCGTTAATTCGCCATACGTAGGAGTCCTCTTTCATTTTCGGATCCTTGCTCACGAACTTGTGCAGTTGGGCTCTCGTTAATTTTGGATTTCCACCGTTCGAGAACTTCTTCAAGGCTTCTTCTGCATTTTTACGTACTGAAGCGTCTATATTCTTATAGGAGAAGTCGATATAAGCGGTATGATCCTGATCTGTCATGGAAGCGGCAAAATCCTCACCCAGCATCGAAATACGGGTTTCATTCGGGGATTTATGTAGATCCACTTGTTTCGGTGCATACTTCCGTTTATTATTCAGCTCCTTAAGCAAGCCAATCATCTTGTCCTGCTTGGCCTTTTCTAATTGATCGAAGGTGAGGCGCAGGTTCAAAAACACGATTTCCTTCGTGTTCTTGTTCATCATCATATTCCCTATATTGTCTTTGAAAGTAATCGTCAAGTTCACTCCTTCCATGTTCACATCGGCCTCAACGATAGACAAGCCTGACAAATCACGAACCTCTTTTTTTATTTTCTCTTGAATCTCCTTATCTACATCTGTTAGCTTCATCGTATTCTGATCACTTGCCTGTGTGACCGTCTTCGCCGCATAAGATTCCGTTGCAGGTAAAGCTGTCAGCACAAGCGCTGCTGCCGTCATACATATCCATACTTTGTTCCATGATTTCATTTGAAATTGCTCCCTTCAGCATTGTCAGTTGATATGTTCCTTTTCTGTGTACCTATTCCGTTAAGGGGATTGTCATTTCTAAGTCTTTGATGTAATCCACCAGTGGTGTATCTTCCGTCACGAATGTCAGTTTCTGATCGGGCGATACCTGGTCATATCCCGCGACAAAGCGATAATTCTCGGGATCGATCACCCGGATTTGCTCATCAATGAGCAATTGCCCTTGCTCATCTTCCAAATATAAACGACGACCGTTATCAAACGGATTGTCGCCAAACTTGCTGTAATAGACAAATAGTTTGTCGCCCTTCCATTCCAAGCGCGTCACTTCCAAACGTCCAGCCGCTCCTTGGCTGAGAATAAGTGGCTTCTCTTCGCTTGGCATCTCGTTAACCATAGTTTTATTTTGAGACCGCGGTTTCTTAGATAATGTTCTGAAATACGGCTTCAACGTAATCGATTTCGATGGATGTTGGAACGGTGCGAAATTGAAGTTGCACGTAATGTGCTCGATCCCATTAATCAACGTCCCTGATCCATCCCTCCCGTTAATTGGCTGGAGTTCATTTCCGCGATCATCGAAGATGGCAACATTAAGTCCCAATGGCTCTAACTCTTTAGGACGATGTGGATGCTCGTGTTTCAAAATAACCCGCGTTGACACTTCCGACATTTCGATTTTATCTACTTTCACGACGGACTCCCCGTGCTTTCTTACCACGTCCGATGTGATGGTTAGCGAAGCAACCTTTTTCACGGGGAAGCTGAATTCGAATCGATCCTGCTCCATTCCCTCCAAGAACACAAACAGCTTCAATTCGAACTCATCGGGCAGATTCCAGTTAGGTGTAAAGTTAATGACACTGTTTACCGTCTTGCCGTCTTCCGATAGGATGCTATCCCGTAAACTGCTCGCAAAATGATCGAGTTCTCCGTCAATCGCCAGCTTTACCTGTTCGATTTTCCGCCCAGGCGCTGTTTGAACGAAGCCCACAGATAATCTTGCCCCATCGTAGATGACCTTGGATACTTTCAGCGTTTCTCCGTTTATCGTCACGCTTTGATTGACATTATCGACGAGCCCCTTTTCATCCGCTGCCTGCAGCCCTAAGTCCCCCGCAATCGTGAACACGGTATTCAGAAGCGGAATCTTCTTCAATGTCTGCGCCATCACCGGCGACACGAACCCAGAACCGATAATGCCCATGCCGATAAAAGATACTGCTGCCGCTATGACGGCGACTTGGCGCATGCGTCTCTTTTGTCGGCTTGCCGCATTTGATCGCAGCGCGTGAACGGACTGCACTACACTCTGCTTCACAACGTCAGGCACAGCATCCCGCTTAGCCGCCAGGTCTCGCAGCTCTGCATAAGTAGCGTCGTAGCGCTGCCGCACCACTTCAGGGACTTCACGCGGCTCATTGGCAGCCGCCTGCTTGAGCACATGCTCCATATCAACATGTTTCATAGTCGCCCTTCCTTTCAAAAGGATTGTCCATCACCTTCGCCAACGCTGCACGGGCCCGATGCAAACGCGACTTAATCGTTCCTTCCGTTGTGTCCAGCAGCTCCGCAATGTCTCTCACAGACATGTCCTCAAAATAATGCAGCGAAATGACGATGCGGTGATTATCCTCCAACCGATCAATCTCCGCCATCAGATCCAAGTACTCGATATGCTCATTGTCCGCAACAGGTGCGGCTTTTGCCGGAAGATCAGCCATGATGACAACCCGCTTCTGCTTGCTGACTAATTGATGACATTCATTCATTACAATACGGAACATCCATGTCTGGAAGTAGGCAGGTTCTCGTAAAGTATGTATCGCGCGAAACGCCTTGAATATCGCCTCCTGAATCACATCAGCGCAATCCTCATCCCGCTTCAAGATGGAACGTGCTACCCGATATAAACTGCGCTCCATACCTGTAATAAGACGAATAAATGCTTCGCAATCTCCCTGCTGTGCCAGCCTTACTTCGTCCACCGTTAGCACATTGATAATCCTCCCTCAAGATTTGAATAAGCTTATTCTATTACGTTAGATTGGCTATGAAGGAAGTTGGTTCCATCCAATCAACATTTCATTTTGGCAGGACAAAAAGCCGTTCATGACAAACCTCCCCATTTAAGAAGGGGCGAACAGATGTATAAATAAATATATTCTCCGTTTTTTTCCTGATGAGGTATTGAAAATCTACCTGTCACATATATACTGATTATATAAATATCATTTGATATGTATCAGATGATATTTCATTGGATTTGGATGCCTACTAGGGAGGAAACCCGCTATGCCGCCTAAGACGAAATTTTCGCGGGATACGATCATTGATGCCGCCTTCCACATTGCCATGCGAGAAGGAATCTACAGCATTACGATTCGCAAGGTCGCAGAACATCTGGGAAGCTCAATTGCGCCTATTTATGTCAACTTCACAGATGTTGCGGAGCTCATTCAAGTGGTTATACAGCGTATTTTTACTTTCAGCGACGATTATCTCCTCAGTCAGGATACGGGCCAGCCATTTCATGATATTGGCGTTGCCACACTCCGCTTCGCACGGGAATACCCGCTCCTGTTCCGCGACATGGTCATGAGACCGAACCCCTATTTGCAGCATGAGCCGGGCGAGATGAACAGCATTATCGACAGAATGAAGACCGATCCGGAGCTTGCCGATTTCACAGACGAAGAGCTGATGCCTATTCTGCTTAAGATGAGAATATTTACGCTAGGTCTGTCCGTTATGACGGCTAATGGCCTGCTGCCAGAAGGCTTCAATGACATTGAGGTCATGGACAGTACGTCCGCCGATATTATCGCTGCCGCCCGCATGCGGCAGAAAGGGGAGCAATTATGAACCGTCAGGAAGCGATGAGTCGAATCGAGCGGCAGTTTAGAAGCGTTATTCAGCGTAATCGCAAGCTTCATAATGCCTATTTCCTCGTACATTGCGAGCCCTTGGGCATTCATCTGAACATGGCGGAAGGCACGACACGAGGTCAGCCATCTCTTCCGCAGCAGCGCTATTATATTGCCAGCATAAGCAAGCTGTTCACCTCGGTACTTACGGCAATGCTCGCAGAAGAGGGCAAGCTCACCTACGAAGATCCCATCCATCATTACCTTCCTTCGGAGCTGATGCACAAGCTCCATGTATACAAGGGCACCGATTACTCTACTCAAATTCAAATCAAGCATCTGCTCAGCCATACGTCCGGATTGAACGATTACTTCGAGGATCGCCCCAAGCAAGGCCCACGGATGCTCGACCTATTCACCTCGGAGCCTTCACGCGAATGGACACCACAGGAGGTTATCCAATGGTCCAAGGAGCATCTAACGTCCCATTTTCCTCCCGGACAGAGAATCCATTACTCGGACACCGGATACCACTTATTAGGCCTACTCATCGAAAACATCACATCCATCCCACTCCATGAAGCATTTCGCCGTTACTTATTCGAACCGCTGCAGCTCCACCATACGCATATGGCGTTTTATTCTACACCGGCAGTAGAAGACCCTTATCCCATGGCCGACTTATATGCAGGCCAGACTGCAATTACCGATTACAAAAGCATCAGCATGGAATACGCAGGCGGCGCCTTAATATCGACCTCAGAGAACTTGCTGACATTCATGAAGGCTCTTACGAGCGGCAAGTTGATATCCGACGAAAGCCTCCAGCGCATGCAAGTATGGACGAAGTTCAGGCCGGGCGTGGATTATGGGTACGGCATTGTCCGCTTTCGAACCGTTCCAATCCTATTCCCGGCAAGATATAATGCGTGGGGCGCATGGGGCTATTCCGGAACCGTTATGTTCTATCATCCCGCCCTCGATGCCTATCTGATCGGCAGCTTGAATCAACTGCGATCCACCGCTAAGGCAGTTCGCATTATGTTCAAGGCCATTGATGTCCTTCTGAAGTGCAGATAGCCAAACGCAAAAACCCGCTGCCAGCGCTTGGGCCGACAGCGGGTAATCTTCCATCCTGATTTCTTTCATTGTATCGAAGAAGACCTCTTCGTTACACCATAATCTTGCACATATCGTTCGTGAACTCCACTGGATCCTGCAGCGGCAAGCCTTCAATCAAGAGCGCTTGGCTGTACAGCAGGTTCGTATACAGGCTCAGCTTCTCTTCATCGGATGCATGAGCATTCTTCAGAGATTGGAACACTTCGTGGTTCACGTTGATTTCGAGCACCTTATCGGCTTTCACCGCTTGGTTGTTCGGCATCGCGTTCAACACTTTTTCCATCTCGATGGATACTTCGCCTTCTGCAGACAAGCATACTGGATGGGACTTCAAGCGCTTCGAGGCTTTAACGCTCTTCACCTTATCCTTCAAGATGTCCTTCATCGCCTCGAACAGTTCCTTGTTCTCGTCTTGTTCGTCAGCAGACTTGTCATCGCCATCGGACTCGATGCCGAGATCGCCGCTCGATACGTTCTTGAATTCCTTCTCCTTGTACTTCATGAGCATCTTAATCGCGAACTCATCAATGTCGTCTGTAAAGTACAGAATCTCATAGCCCTTATCCAACACAAGCTCAGTTTGCGGCAGCTTCTCGATGCGTTCGATCGATTCGCCAACTGCGTAGTAAATGTATTTCTGATCTTCTGGCATTCTTTCCACGTACTCATCGAGCGATATCAACTTCTTCTCCTTGGAGGAGTAGAACATGATCAGGTCTTGCAGCACATCCTTGTTCATGCCATAGTCGCTGTACACACCATACTTCAACTGTCTGCCGAACGATTGGAAGAACTGCTCGTACTTCTCTCTTTCGTCCTTCATCAAGGATTGCAGCTGGCTCTTAATCTTGTTCTTGATATTCTTCGCGATCAAGCTCAACTGGCGGTCATGCTGCAGCATTTCGCGTGAGATGTTCAAGGACAGATCCTCGGAATCGACCATCCCTTTCATGAAGCTGAAGTAGTCTGGGAGCAGTTCTGCGCATTTGTTCATGATCAACACGCCGTTCGAGTACAGCTCAAGCCCCTTCTCATATTCCTTCGTATAATAGTCGAATGGCGTATTCTCTGGAATGTACAAGATCGCATTGTATACAACAGCGCCGTCAGCGCTGATATGAATATGCTTCAGCGGCTTGTCGAAGCCATAACGCTTCTCACTGTAGAAGTTCTCATAGTCTTCTGTCGTCAGCTCATTCTTATTTTTGCGCCAGATCGGAACCATGCTGTTCACTGTTTCTTCTTCTTGATACGCTTCGAATTCCTTATCGTCGTCTTCCTTCGGACGATGCTTCGTCACATCCATCTTGATCGGGTAACGGATGAAGTCCGAATATTTCTTCACGATCGACTTCAGACGGTATTCATCCAAATACTCGTCATATTGCTCGTCTTCCGTGTTCGGCTTGATCTTCAATGTGATGACCGTACCTGGCTCATCCTTCTCGCTAGGCTCAATCGTGTACCCGTCTACACCCTTCGATTCCCATTTGAACGCTTCATCACTGCCGAACGCCTTACTAATTACCGTCACGACATCGGCAACCATGAATGCGGAATAGAAGCCTACACCGAATTGGCCGATAATGTTATGGCCATCCTTCGCTTCATTCTCCGTCTTGAAGGCAAGGGAGCCGCTCTTCGCGATAACGCCGAGGTTGTTCTCCAGTTCTTCCTTCGTCATCCCGATCCCTGTATCGGCTATTGTCAACGTACGGTTCTCTTTATCAACCGAAACTTTAATGAAATAATCTTCTTTATTGAACACCACATTGTCATCAGACAAAGCTTTATAGTACATTTTGTCGATCGCATCGCTCGCATTGGAGATGAGCTCTCTAAGGAAGATTTCCCGCTGCGTGTAGATCGAGTTGATCATCATTTCCAACAAACGCTTGGATTCTGCTTTGAATTGCTTCTTAGCCATGAATAAAAATCCCCTCTCATATCTTTTCATGTCATTACTTACACGTAGTCATTATCATTATAGTAAGTAATGGATTAGCACTCCACTACACAGAGTGCTAACAATATAGTAATAGTGTACCTAGTCTATTTTTTACTGTCAACTATATTACGTTCAAAATTGGGATTTTCTGATATAAATTTTTACTCTTATATCGAGCAGATAATGATGCTAGAAGCATACAAGCCTATCGCTAGACTTCACCTCCCGATGTCCGTTTTTATTTGTATGCCCCTCTATTTACAAACTCTCAAGTTTTCCATTACATCTCCTTAACCCTTCCATTACATAACCTTAACAAGCGGTTGTTATAATCCAGGTGAACAGACAAGAATGCACATTTTAAAGATTCGTCTTATGGAGGGACATGACAAATGAAAAAGAAAGCTATGATCGTGCTAGCAACCGCATTGACACTATCTGCTGGAACAGGAATTACTTCGGTACATGCTGCCGCTGCCGATAGCGTACCTGCATCTCACGTTACGTACACGAACAACGGGCAAACGGTTACACCTGCTTCGCCGGCTGTAGAAATCGACTCTCGCTTATACATGCCTCTCCGCGCACTTAGTGAAGTAACCGGCAAATATGTAGATTGGGATGAATTCAGAGGCAGTGTTGCGTTGACGGACAAGCCTGAGTTGACTGGCAAGTATAAGCTCAATGCAGCGGATCTAGCTGAAGGAATTAAGATGGGCATTGGTTCATCCTTGACTCATGTGCCTGGCGATCCTGACAATGTGTTCTACTCCACTGCTGACCGTGGCCCGAACGGCCAAGTTGAAGTTGGCGGTAAAACTCGCCGGACGTTCCCATTAGCAAGCTATACCCCTAGCTTATACAAGATTCAAATCGATAAAGATGAAATTAAAATATTGGAGCAAATTCCGCTCAAGGTAAATGGCAAAAATCCAACGACGGGAAATGCTCATATTACCGGACTTCCGAATAGTAAAGGTCGTGACGAAGCCCCATTCGATGCCAAAGGGGAAAAAGGTCTAGCCTACGACCCATACGGACTCGATATCGAGGGTCTTGCCTATAACGCGAAGGATGACACGTTCTGGATCTCGGATGAATACGGCCCTTCCATCGTTCATGTGAAGCGCGACGGTACGATTATTGAGCGCATTGTTCCAAAAGGATGGGCTGCACAAGTCTCTACACCGCTTGTACCAGCTAGAGAAGTCATTCCATCCGTATACAATAAGCTTCGCCAAAATCGCGGTGCTGAAGGCGTCGCTATTACGCCAGACGGCAAGTACATGTTCATGTCCATGCAAAGCCCGCTGCGCAATCCAGACAAGTCTACAGACAACTCGCGTCAACTGCGCATCATCAAGCTCGATCTTGCGACATTGCAGCCAGTGGCTGAATATGTGTATGTGACAGAGGATGCCAAGCAGTTCACCGGTCTGGATCAAGCAGACATTGTCATCTCGGACGTGGTAGCCATCAACGAGAATACGCTGCTGATTGACGAACGTGACAAAAACGCAGGCGATAAAGCTCAATTGAAGCGCATTTATGCGGTCGATCTCACAACAGCTACGAATATTCTTGGCAAGTATGACGACGAGAAGTCTGGCAAGACACTGGAGCAAATGTCTCTTGCTGATCTGAAATCCAACAGCATTCTGCCGCTTGCGAAGCGTACTGTATTGGATGCAGTTGAATTCAAATATCCATATGAGAAAATTGAAGGTGTATCCCTCGTAGATGGCAACAAACTCGTAATCGTCAATGATAACGACTTCGGTGTAGACAGCACTTCATCCGATAACGGCACTGAACTGTGGACATTCAAGCTTCCTTACTCCATCCAATAACTTCACACCTACTTGCAGCACCCCGGAACGGACGTCAGCAGTCAGCGTCTATCCGGGGTGTTCGCGTATATTTCACACGATTCCATATAACCTACCTAATACATACAATTGATCCAAATACTAAATAAAAAGCTTCATCATATACATATATGGGTCTGTACATATAAGGAGGTTATTCAATTCATGAGAAAGAAAGTCATATCCGCCACACTTGCTGCTATGCTCGCTGCATCGCTTCCGCTGACTGTCATGGCGCAACAGAAGTCTACTTCTACTGCCGCCTCATCCTGGTACACAGAAGGGATTCAGGCGCTCGTCTCCAGAGGAATACTTCCCGAGCAGACAAAGCCAACGTCCACAATCCCGGTAAAGGACTTCATCCGCTATGCCGCACTATCGCTCACCTACCAACATGGGATCGATCCGCTAAAGGCAGCTGCGAATGAAGGATGGGTCGAAGCTGAGGAATTCTCCTCTCTCGACGCACCGATTACGCGCGGGGAGCTTGCCCGTATCCTCGTTCGCGCCTATGAACTTGGCACAGAGGAACGCGGCGAGAAGACATTAACCGAATATACGCTGCGTGCTAAATCTCTTGGCTTACTTACTGGCTATCCAGACGGCAGCCTCCATGAAAATAAAGACGCGACTATCGGGGAAGCCGCCTCTGCACTTCGCAACCTGCGCAAGCTCCGTCTAGCTCAAATCGACAACAAGGGTGTACCGCTCATTTCCGTTGAGGATTTCATGCGCAACCCTGGCAATTTCTCGTATCAGCTGTCTGCGGACGGCAACTACATTTCTTACGCAGCTCCTTGGGAGAGTCGGACGAATGTATTTGTGAAGAAGATGGATGGCTCGAGCGAGCCTGCACGCATCACTAGCTCTAAGGATCGCGATATTGCGGGGTTCTTCTGGAAGGGCGATCACATCCTGTACTTAAAGGACAAAGGCGGAGATGAAAACTACCACTTATATTCAGCAGCATTCAACGGCAATGCGGAGAAGGATCTCACTCCATTCGATAAGGTGCGCGTCGGGTTAGTCAGCACACTGTCCAATGTGAAGGATGAAATCCTCATTACGATGAACAAAGATAATGCGAAAGCATTCGATGTCTATAAGCTGAACGTGAAGACAGGGGCTACCAAGCTTGTAGCGAAAAATCCTGGCAATATCCAAGCTTGGCTTGCCGATCACAATGGCGCCATCCGTATGGCCGTTGCTACGGAAGGCATTAAAGGCGCTGTACTCTATCGCGATACAGAGGACGAAGAATTTAAGCCTTTCATCACAACGGATACAGGAGAAACCGTCTACCCGCTTGGCTTCACGAAGGACAACAAGAACATATATGCAATATCGAACAAGGGACGCGATAAAACAGCGCTGCTCAAATACGACCTGCATGGCAAGGAACAGCTACTCTACTCCCATCCTGAGGTCGACTTGGATCGTGCAGTATACGATGACAAGCAAGATAAACTGCTCATGGCTACCTATATCACAGACAAGAAGCATAATTATTACTTCGATGCGGACTTCGAGGCTCTGAACAAAAAGCTGCAGCATAAATTGCAGGCAATGGAAAGCGAAATCCAAATCAATGACTACAACGAAGCAAGAACGAAGTTCATCGTCAGTCTGTCGAATGACAAGGTACAGGGCAAATACTACTACTATGATTCAACGACGGATAAGCTGACGCTCCTTGCTGCCTTAAGCGACTGGTTAACAACGGATCACCTTGCCGATATGCATCCAATCTCCTATAAGAGCAGGGATGGCTTAACGATCTACGGCTATTTGACACTGCCCAAAAATAAGCAGCCCGAACAACTCCCGCTTATCGTGAATCCTCACGGCGGGCCTTGGGCTCGCGATGAGTGGGGCTTCAATCCCGAGGTTCAGCTGCTCGCTAATCGCGGCTATGCCGTGCTGCAGGTTAACTTCCGATCCTCAACAGGTTATGGCAAAGCATTCATCGATGCTGGCGACAAGCAGTGGGGACGCGATATTCAAAATGACATTACGGACGGCGTGAAATGGGCAATCAAGCAAGGCATTGCAGATCCAAGCCGCATCGGCATTTACGGCGCATCATTCGGAGGATACGCAACGCTGGCCGGCATAACCTTCACGCCGGATCTGTATGCAGCAGCCGTCGACTATGTAGGCGTGTCCAACATCTTCACCCTGCTGAATACGCTGCCGCCATATTGGGAAGCGAACCGCAATATGTTCTATGCACGGATTGGGCATCCAGAGAAGGATAAGGAGCTGCTTAAGGAAGTATCCCCTGTGTTCCATGCACATAAGATCATTACACCGCTCTTCGTCGCACAAGGAGCCAATGATCCGCGCGTAAATAAAGCTGAATCCGATCAAATGGTTGAAGCACTCAAGAAGAGAGGCATTAATGTGGAGTATATGGTGAAGGACAACGAGGGCCATGGCTTCCACAATGAAGAGAATCGAATTGAATTCTACAATGCCATGGTGAAGTTCTTGGATACCCATTTAACAAAATAGCTTCCCATCCATAAAAGGGCTCTTTCCCATGAGAAAGGGCCCTTTTTCTGTATAAATGGCGATGTATAAATACAATAAATTCACCTGACTGTTATATTTTACATGAATCCTGCAATCCCAATTTCTACGTATATACTTGGGAAAGTTCAAATTATGAACATATACAAGTATACAAAGGGGTTCTTTTCAATGAAAAAGAAATGGATTGCTGCATCACTCGCGGCTGTGCTTGCTGCATCGCTGCCGACGTCGGTCATGGCGCAGAAGCCAGCCGAAGCTGCAACTTGGTACCAGAATGGGATTCATGCGCTTACGTCCAAAGGAATTTTGGATGAACATGCAAAGCTGACGTCTACGGTTTCCGTTGACGAATTCGTCCGCCTAGCTGTCTTGACCCTCACGTATCAACATGGAATCGAACCAATGAAGGCTGCTAAGAATGCAGGCTTGGTAGCTGACGAGGATTTCACCTCTCTTGATGCGCCGATTAAACGCGGCGAGATTGCCCGCATCCTCGTCCGTGCGCTTGGCAAGGAGCAAGACGAGAAGAGCTTGACCGATTATGCGGAACGAGCTAAGACGCTGGGCTTGCTCAAGGGGCTCCCAGATGGGAAACTGCATGAGAATAATGCAGCAACACTGCGCGAGGCTGCGTCCGCACTTGAGAACGTTGTGAAGCTGAGCCGTTCCGGCATCGACAATAAGGGCGTGCCGCAAATTTCCGTCGAGGATTTCATGCGCAACCCCGGAAGCTTCTCCTATCAGCTGTCTCCGGATGGCAATTATATTTCCTATGCAGCACCGTGGGAAAATCGCTCGAATGTCTTCGTACAGAAGATGGACGGTCCCAGCGAGCCAGTGCGCGTAACGAGCTCCAAGGATCGCGATATTTCCGGCTTCTTCTGGAAAGGCGATCATATCCTCTACTTGAAGGACAAGGGCGGGGACGAGAACTTCCACCTGTACTCCGCAGCGTTCAACGGCAATGAAGAGAAGGAATTAACGCCATTCGATAAAGTTCGAGTCGGCGTAGTCAGTGCACTGTCCGGCGTTAAGGACGAGATTCTCGTCTCCATGAACAAGGAAGACGCCAAGGCATTCGACGTGTACAAGCTGAACATCAAGACAGGCGAAACGAAGCTAGTCGCGAAGAATCCAGGCAACATTCAAGAATGGATTGCCGATCATGACGGCAAAATTCGCCTTGCCGTTGCTTCAGATGGCATCGAGGGCGTCGTATTGTACCGGGCGACAGAGGAAGACGAATTCAAGCCATTCATTACGACATCAGGCGGCGACAATGTTAACCCGCTTGGCTTCTCCAAGGACAATAAGACGATCTATGCTGTATCCAACAAAGGTCGCGACAAGTCCGCGCTCGTCAAGTACGACCTTCAGGGCAATGAGCAGCTGATCTACTCCCATCCGGACGTCGATCTGGCAGGAGCGGTGTATGACCATAAGCAAGATAAACTGCTCATGACTGCATATATAACGGATAAAGTACATGTGAAATATTTTGATGAATCATTCGAGGCTTTGCACAAAAAACTTCAGCACAAGCTGCAGGCAACAGAAAGCGAAATCGGCATCAACGACTACAATGAAGACAAGACCAAGCTCATCGTCAGCCTATCCACTGACAAAGTGCAGGGCAAGTATTATTACTATGATTCCACAACGGATCAATTGACGCTGCTCGCCAACCTGAGTGACTGGCTCAATTCAGAGCAGATGGCGGACATGCACCCGATCTCCTATAAGAGCAGAGACGGCATGACGATTCATGGCTACTTAACGCTGCCGAAGAATAAGACACCGGAGAACCTCCCTCTGATCGTCAATCCGCATGGCGGTCCATGGACCCGCGACATGTGGGGCTTCAATACAGAAGCTCAGCTGCTGGCTAATCGCGGCTATGCCGTGCTGCAGGTTAATTTCCGCTCCTCTACGGGTTACGGAAAAGCATTCATCGACGCCGGCAACAAGCAGTGGGGCCGCAACATTCAAAATGACATCACGGATGGCGTACAATGGGCAATCAAGCAAGGCATCGCCGATCCGAAGCGCGTCGGCATTTACGGTGCATCCTTCGGCGGATATGCGACACTAGCCGGCATTACGTTCACACCGGACATGTATGCAGCAGCCGTCGATTATGTCGGGGTATCCAACATCTTCACCCTGCTTGATACATTGCCGCCTTATTGGGAAGCGAACCGCAACATGTTCTATGAGCGCATCGGCCATCCGGAGAAGGACAAAGACATGCTGAAGGCCGTATCTCCTGTATTCCATGCGGACAAAATCACAACGCCGCTCTTCGTTGCACAGGGCGCCAATGATCCGCGCGTGAACAAAGCCGAATCCGATCAAATCGTCGAAGCCCTCAAGAAGAGAGGCGTTGACGTCGAATATATGGTGAAGGACAACGAAGGCCACGGCTTCAACAATGAGGAAAACCGCATCGAATTCTACAATGCCATGGTGAAGTTTTTGGATACACATCTGAAACATTGATTAGATTCGTCTGGACATATTCGCCCACAACCATGTAAAAAAGATCGGGTTTCAGCAGTCAGATGTCTCTGATGTGCTGGACCCGATCTTTTTTTATTTTCGCTATCAATATCTCTGCATACGATGCAGCAATAACTGCTCATTACTCACTTGGAGCTATTTCTCTCCTTACATGCTGGTCCCTCATCTACGGAAGGCAAGAGGTTACAGTTTGAGCCTGCCATAGACATCTCCTGAGTTCATCTAGCTATGCTGCCACACAGACAAAGCGTTCTTTTTGAAATGGCTCGGCGTAACCCCCGTCTTGCGCTTAAAAACTCGGGAGAAGTACGGAACATCATTAAAGCCCACTTGGAAGCATATATCCGTTACCGACATATCGGTATCAAGCAGCATCGCGGCCGCCTTGTGAATCCGAATATCGACCAAGTAATCATTATACGTCTTACCGGTAAATCGTTTAAATAAATCACAGAAGTATGTCTTCGAAATATTAAACTTGCGGCAGATCATCTCTAGGCGCAGCTCTTCATTATAATGCTCATGTATGTAATGAATCGCGGCCGTCATCAATTCCTTGAATTTGCCCAATCGTTCATCCACGTCATCGGAATTGCGCTGTCGATCCATCTCTCGCACAAGCATCGTCATCAGCTTCAGCAGATCCGCCTTAAGTACCAGCTCGTAATAACGATTAGCCTGCTGATATTCGTCCAGCATATCATTCAGAATCTTCGATACCTCAAGATCAGTCGCTCCCGACAATGCCACCTTCGGGGTCACATGTTCCTCATCCAGCATGAACTGTTCCAGATAGGAGTAGTCGAACCTCCCTCTGCTCCCATTATGCGGCTGATACTGCTCGTCAATAAAATGCGGGAGAAACTCAAGTCCAATAATGTCAATTCCTTGACCGGCCACTAATGTCACCCGATGAACGGCGTATGGTGGGATTACAAAAATATTGCCCTTCACCATCCGATACGTGTGATTATTGATCGTATGCATGAACTCGCCCTTCACGACATACCAGATTTGAAAATAGTCATGCGTATGATCACGTATGCTGCCACCCGCATGGTTCCAACGATATATTTTAAAAGGCAGCGGTGTTCCGATCTCGCTCTCAGCGCGATAAAATTGGACATCCTGTGGCATGGGCTTCTGCTGCAACTCTCGACGCTCGAGCATCATCGATTTCCCCTCCTCTTCCTCTCTGATTCCGTTCCCAATCCAATCTGGGTTAGCTTGGAAACCATTCTCTTCTATCATATCATGATTGACCAAACAGGCGATACCGAATGTGCAATTGAAAGGGCGAAATCAGCAGGCGGGAATCCTCCTCCAGCATACACAAAAAAAGAGCCGCATCCCGTATGCAGCCCTATTCAACCTATATTATTGTGCCATCCGTCGTGATGGATGGATCGTGTCCACGAACAATAGACCATCATACTGATCCCGAACGACCATCGTCTCCTCAAGTACGCCCCACGCTTTAGCAATACGAGGAGTGAACATCCATGATGTACCCGGTTCAAGCTTCGCCTGTGTGAGATCCAAGAACTGATTAGGGTGGCCTCCTGCTCTAAGCACCGCTTCTATGCTTCCTTCATTATGCGGCAGCGTGATGCGCTCGGTATCCTTGCTATTCTTGCTGGAGCTTCCTTGATAGGCATACAATCCGATCACATAATTGTCCTTCCGCAGCGAGAATGACAGCATCTCCCCCATTGTCGGATAAGGATGATTGTCGAAGCCGAAGCCGTTATGCTCGGTTACCATCGTCGAATTATGCTTTCGAACATGGTAATTATGCCCCCATACGATGATCTTCTTATCGGGATACAGCCGCTCGGCAAGCCATGCCGCATTGCTCGCCATTTGCTCATCCCGAATATAGCTGGCTTCCTTCATCTGTCGCTCAGGCTCAATCCCTGCGAATAGCTTCACCATTCGTTCACAGTACGTCTCCAGCATATCGATGCGATTCTGCAGCACACGCTCCATAATGGGAACGATCTCTGGTTGCTCAGGGTAAACAGCCTGCAGCTTCGTCTTGTTCTCCTTCACGAACGTTTGGAATACTTGATACTTCGCAATCAGCAGCGATTGCTCCCGCTTGAATTGCTCCAAATCCTTGTAGGCATGCACCTTCAAATACCATCGATCCGTTTGCGCGAACGATACCGCTTTGCTCTTGTCGACTTGGGCGAACCATTTCTCCACAAATGCAATGAACGGTTCCGTAGTACCCTGTACATCAATCCCTGTCAAAATAAGCGGCCGTGCCGTCTTGCTCTGCTGCGCGATATACTCGAATAAGGGCAAGTTCTCCTCCACCTGCCATACGCCAAAGATCGAACTCTTCATCATATCTGTAGGTGTTCGCTTGCCAATCTCCGCAAACGCAGCTGATGTCTCGCCCAGATTCGATTCAAACGCGAGTACATCGTACCCGAGCTGTTCGTGCAAAAACTGAACCAGCCGAACCTTCGCTGAATTATATTCCGATGCGCCATGTGACGCTTCTCCTAGACTGACCATTCGCTTATGCTGCAATAACGGCTTCAGAAACTGGAGATCCTGGAATCGTTCCTTCGTTTCCTGTTCCTTTCCATGGATCTCATTATGTATGGCAATCGGCTTCGCATGCTCCTTGACCCACTGCTTCCACGCTTGGCTGATTGCCATGTCCGCCTCACCAGAGTCAATGCTGCTTGCTGCTGCGCTGTTGGCGATTGAGGTGCAGGCAATCATGCAGACTGCCGCCCCCATAATCAGTGTTCGCTTCCATCCTATCATTGTTTCACCTTCTGATTATGTCTTTGTTGTCTTGCATAAACAGCATAAATCGAGAAGGTTAAGGGCAAGGATGGCTCACATTTAAGTTTGGTTTAAAAAAAGCAAGGTCACGCTTCCTCGGCGACTTCTTGTCGTGCATCCTTCACGCGCAGTCGCAGCAACCGGCGGAATGGGATGCGCTCCTTCCACTGGGACATGACGACAACGAGCGCATAAGCACCATACCCTTCAATGATAATCATCGATGGCATAATGAAGTATCGATACCGCTGCTGCACTTCAATGAACAGATGCACACCCATATAGCCGAGAATTAATAGAATGAGGAACAGATACTTATGTTCGGTATCCCTGCGCAGAATAAGAAGATCAACGGCTAAGAACAGCAGTAAGATAATGACAAAGTAACTGACATACGAATACGTATGAATCAAACCGAATAGACTGCTCACGCTGTTCGTATTCAGGCTCCAAAATAACGCATCAACCTCGCCCCACATAAGCCGAATTTTACTTAGGAAGAGATTCGACAGCTCTCCAACATTGGACAGACGCTCCCACACCATTTCCTTCTCAATACGCGTTCGCTCTTCTCCTAACGGATATTGCGACACTGTTTTAAAGTCCTCTTCCGAATAGGCCCCCTCTGTCCCACGATTGAAGCCCAATACAAATTTCCACATCGGATCATGGTTCTCTAATGGCGTATTCGAGATTCCCGTTCCTACCGCAATGAAGCTAACCAGGTAGAAGATAGCAAAATAGGTCGTCATGAAAATAACAAGGAAGCCGATCACTTTTTTGATGGACTCCTTCTTCAGTACGATTAAATAAATCACGGCATAAAACAGGATACTTAATAGGATCACAATGCCCAATGGACGTATGAGATTGCCAAGTGACAGCAGCACCGCTATTACCATGCTTACTTTCCACTTGGGCGTTCGTTTTTGGAGCAAAAAGTAAAACCCGAGATAGAACAGAAACGTCGCCAAATGCTGATTCGTCAATACCGAGCTCATTACAATGCTGGGAATGAAGAAGCAGTAAGTGATGCTAGCGAACTTCGCCGCAAATTCATGGAATAGATTCCGTCCAATTTTATATACCAACACCGTGATGCCTGCGCACCAGAGTGCATTTATGATTTTCAAGGGCAGCAAGCTTGTGCCGAATATCTTAATCATCAGCGCCTGATACATCGTGAAGCCTAATTGATAGGTCCATGCCTGGAAATAATCGCTGTACTTATACGAGAAATCCCCTACCGACATTTTCACTGCGGCATCGTACATGATTTGAAAATCAGACATCGGCTTCGTATCAACGACAAGCACCCACATAAACCGGATACAGAAGGCTAAGCATGCGATAAAAAGGATAAATGCCCGTTCCTCATGCAAATGCCGATAAGCTAGATAGGCCAAAATAAATACAAAAGCTGTATAACCTGCCATAATGAATGGGACTTGGATAAGCATATCTGGGCTGTACCCCATGAAGACGCCACACATATAAAAGAGAATTACACACAGAAATGAAAGCAAAATAAAAAGCAGCGGTGTCTTGCATATCCGCGCTTTGCGTAACGACATCTCCAAGGATATCCCACCTATTTATAAAATGAACCCATTCATTGTACCATCATTTCTGAATCATAGTAGCTCCATAATATTACACTGCATCGTATGCCATCATGGAGCCACAATACTCACATGCTGCTACAGAATCAGGCTGCACCTTTATCTGGGCACCACAACCCGTGCAGTCGACTACTTTTGGGAGCATCGGCTTGTTGGCAGCAGCTGAATTTGCGGCCGCACGTTCGTAAGGTTTAAAGTTATCGTCCCTTTCATCGTGATCGGTCATCTCATTCACCAATTGTACCCGATACTGTTCTACCATAGCTTTTTCATCCGCACTGCGATCTAGCTTCGTGCTTGCCCACACGAGAAGAGCACCCGGAACACCCAGTAATAATACAAAAACAAACAGCATCTCTACTTCTTCCTGCATATCCGACCAGATCATCATATTTCCCAGCAACACAAGCTCTACGAATAACATCATCATCCAGCCCAAGCCTCGCATGAAATTGCTGGCCCTCCATAGCTTCTTGGCAGGCAGTAATATGCCCCGCTGACGAAGCTGCAGCTCGATTTCGGCTTTTGTCCTCCGCTGCTTGCCCTTGCGGAACAGACAAATTCCTGGAATGCCGAATACGAATACAGAATACAACAATTTCCCGAACCAATCCTCGATCTCGTGAAGCTGTGACAAGTTAAGAAGGAACGAGAGGATAAAGCTGATTTGGAAAAATAAAAAGATTCCGCCTACTACTTTTAAAAAAGAGCCTTTCTTCATTATATGTCTCCCATTCCTCCTGAATTCTACTAAAATCATCTATAGCCCTGTATTTAGCCCTATTTCGCTTAACAATCTCGAATTTCTCTAGATTTCTCTACTGCTCAGCAACAATCATCGCTTAGTTATGTGCTACACTTACTCATACGGAACCGCAGATCCGCAATAGTCGCAAGAAGCAGTAGATCGAGGAGGTACCTCGGTCTGAGCGCCGCATCCGGGGCAGCTGACCATCTTCGGAAGCAATAGCGCACTGGCAGCCACCTCTGCAGCAGCACGACTATGTACCGGTTCGTCATACCCATCCTCATTCTCTTCTTCATCGTCTTCGTTATCTTCGTCTGAGGGGTTCATGTTCTCTGCTTGCTGCTGCATGTACAACGCATCTGCCTTCGCATCGATTCGAGAAGCCCGCCAGAGCATGAAGATACCAAGCATGAAGAAGAATAGCCCTACGCCATAGATTGTCGTTAATTGAGACTTAGGTACTGGCCACTCCGCCAATACAGTGAGAAACTTCCACTCGATGCCGAACAATATGATATAGCCGATGAATCGAAGCAAGTCGCTCACTCTTAACGAATCGCGCGCCGGAATCAGATTCTGCTCCCGCATCATCTTCCGTGTTTCCTTACGTTTCTTCAAATACTTGCCGCCGATGAACGACATAAGCCCTGGAATCCCGAATACAAATACAGAGAATCCCAGCTTCCCTACCGGGTCATCAGCAGGAGTAACACGAGATAAGCTTACGAAAAAGCCAAAAATAAAAGCAACTTGCAAAAAGAGCAGCACTCTTCCTATTGTGCGTAATAAACCACCCATGGAATTCAGTTCACCTTTCTATCTATTTAACTATTGAGCATACATTCATGTTAAATCTATCGTTGTCTACCCATCGCATCTATTCATTGCCACCTATTTCAGCACTGCTAACTGCTCATTGCGCAGCTTCATCCCGTTAGACAACTGCCGGATCATATCGCGCAGCTCATCAGCGCTGTATACCGTGTTGCGATCACGCACCATAGATCGTACACCTTCCTCCAGGCGAGCGGCCTGATCCATGATCTGTCCTTCCTCCAGCACCATAGTCGGTACCGATATCGGATCGCTATATTTCACCTGTTCCTCCAGCTTGTTCACCTGCTCCAGCAGCATATCGCGCTCTGGATTCTCCCAGCTTTCCAACTCCAATCGTGCTCCATGCAAACTAAGCTGAAGTCGCTTCTTAAACTGCATCCGATTGCTCTCATCCTGCTGCAAGCGGCCAACAGATATTCGCGTGAGACCAATGAGGAGCGCCAAAATGAACGCTACTGCAAAGGTGATGATGTGAATCCACATGTACAGCTTCTCGGGTATATCCAGGACGAGCCAAAACAGCACAATATGTACCAAAACTACAATATTATAAATGAAGGCGATTGCTCCCATTGATAAATTCATAGGAACCTCATCCTTGTGCTTGGACAGATGGACGAGCATACTCATGCAAAATAGATAACTGATCAGTCCTGCCATCATGAGGGAGCCGAAGGACAGCCACCATGAGAAGCCGCGGGATTCGACATCGCACAGGCCAAAAAATAAACCAACCGTTACCGCTCCTAGAATGAGAAATATCGCTGATGTAATCCACTTGAACCGTGATGCCCACTTCATGATATTCTCCCCCTATACCAGCTTATTGCCGCATTCCACGCAGAATTTTTGCCCTGGCTTAACCTCGCTGTTGCACCCGCTGCAAGTAAGCGTCGTCACCTCGCCGCAGTGCGGACAGAACTTGACCTTGCTGGACACCGGTTCGCCGCAATGACGGCATGGAACTGGCATTGCTTGTCCGCATTCGATACAAGCACCTTGATCCGGCGGATTGTCTGCCCCGCATTCTGGGCATGGATTATACGGATCCCCGCAGTGTGGGCAGAATTTGGTCGTACGCGGCATCTGCTCCCCACATGCCTGACATTTCACCTCAACCGGCTTCTCCGTGCCGCCACTTACAGCCAGCGATGTACCGCAACCTGTGCAGAAGGAGGCATCTCGCTGATTGCCACGATTGCACTTCGGACATACCTTGTCATGCGCATCAACTCGAAGCTCGCCTGCCATCTGCGTCATGACGCCGCCTACAGCACCGCCAACCCCGTAACCCATGCCAAGCCCAATACCTGCACCCATCAGATCTGACTTCACTCCACTATCATTCCTAGCGACCTCTCCAAGCGTATCGAATGTACGCTCTTGCTGATAGGTGAATCCAATAATATTCATTTCAGCCCGCTTCGCCAGCGCTTCCCGCAAACGCTGTGTGGCTGGATCATCCTCAGGCGTATTGACCGAGTCTACATAGAAATTAAGCAGACGAATGCCATATTCCTCGAACACCGGTGCAACCAGCTCTTGAATATGCTTGGAAATATCCGATATGTAGGCATTGATCTCTAATATACTAATCTTGCGATGCACGAAGTAGGAAGAAATCAGCTGGTGAATATTCATCATGAGCACGCCGCGGAAATATTCAGTCAGCGTATCTTGATTGAACACAGGCAGCGTGCCTACAAGCTTACCCAAGAACTTACGTGCATCTTCGATCTGAATGCCGAACTGCCCGAAGGAACGCACCTTCACGAACAACTGATACTTTGGATCCTGCAATTGAAGTGGTGTCCGCGTGCCCCATTTTACATTCAGAGAATGAACCTTATTGACATACCATACCTCCGCAGTGAAGGGAGAATCTCCTCCGAACGGTAAGTTAACAATATGATTCAATATCGGAATATTCGCCGTGCTAAGCGTATGCCTGCCTGCTGTGAAGCTATCGAGCGCTTGCCCGCCCTTGAACAAAATCGCTTCCTGCGACTCATTTACGATAAGCTGCGACCACGTTGCCAGCTCATGATTGGGAAACTTCCATGCAAATACATCAGGTGAACCATCATATTTGATTACATCAATAATCGCCATATTCTGCAGTACCTCCGACAATAATAGTATGGAGCCATACACATCGAAAGGGATCGTTTCTACTTCCCTATATCAACTGTTTGTATTAATATGAAGATATACACATTCACTACTTTACTACTACGAGGAAGCTTGCAAAACGTATCCATAATTAAGTCCGCATTCCTAATCTTTCTTCTATCTGCTCCATTTCTATTATATAAGGCAGCTGCTTCAGACACCATCCTCATAATGGAAATCAAAAAAATAGGTCTGCCCTAGCCCGTGCTTCATTCGGCATCATAACGTTCATACTCGCTTCGCCTCGTGCATATATTTATTTTCGTGTTAAAACGTTTAGCTGGAAAATCTATAAATGTGATCTCCTCGATTTGACCCAGTATTTATGAACTACTAAATTTCAAGCAACACGTCAAACGATGACTGCAAATTGTTAAAGCGATTCGCTTTATTCCACCTCTTCCCCCTCTTTATAGCACATGGATTCTTTGGATGAATAACGCCTTCTTCACACTTCACTAACACATACAAGACTATGCCGTTTCTAATGTTTGTCTTAGATACCGCCTTAATTTGAGCATCTTAACCCTGCCTTGGCTTGTAATTTCGCATTCTGATCCATCTAGCACCCATCTATCGTTCTAAGAGATTTGAATGCGATTACATAGATTTGTACGTGAAAGGAGATGTTTGCCGTATTCCTCAGGTCTGGCGAACCTAACCCAATATGAAACGGAGTGTGATTAAGATTGAGAAAGGTCAAAAAAGTTAGTGCAATCTTGTTTCTAGTCTTCATCTTGGTATTCACAGCTGTACCATTGACTGCTTTCGCTGCATCACCTTGGGCACCGAATACGGCCTATAAAACAGGAGACCTCGTCACCTATGGAACCGATACCTACCAATGTGTACAAGGACATACCTCTCTTGTCGGATGGGAACCACCAAACGTTCCTGCACTGTGGAGCAAACAATTAGCTCCTGCTGACACGGAACCGCCGACTGCTCCAACAAATGTTACGGCCAGCAATATCACAACCGTATCCATCACCCTTGGGTGGACGGCATCTACCGACAATGTCGGTGTTACAGGCTATGACGTCTATAACGGAACTACACTGGCGGGTTCGACTGCAACGACAACGTTCACCGTTTCAGGTTTATCTCCAAATACCACTTATACCTTCATCATTAAAGCCAAAGACGCTGCCGGCAACATTTCCCCTGCCAGCTCGCCTGTAAGCGCAACGACATTGGCTATTGTTCCGGATACCCAACCTCCGACAGTACCTGCTAATGTAACCGCCTCCAACGTGACCAGCAGCTCGGTTACATTGAACTGGACGGCTTCAACGGATAATGTGGGTGTCACAGGTTATGAGGTGTACAATGGCTCCATACTTGCCGGTTCTTCGACAACTACTTCCTATACCGTTACAGGCTTGAATGCCAGCACTGCCTATACGTTCACGGTCACTGCGAAAGATGCCGCCGGCAACGTATCCGCTGCCAGCTCACCAGTCCATGTCACGACAAGCGCTGTTATTATAGACACGGAGCCACCAACAACGCCCGCCAACTTAACAGCTCCTACCGTAACGACGAACTCCGTATCCTTAAGCTGGACCGCTTCGACAGACAACATCGGCGTCACCGGATACGATATTTATAATGGCACGACGTTGGCAGGTTCTTCGAATACAACCTCCTACACCGTTACAGGCTTAACTGTCAACACCGCTTACACCTTTACTGTGAAAGCAAAAGATGCCGCAGGTAATGTATCCTCCGCCAGTAATGCGCTCACCGTTACAACACGTTCCCAACCTTCATCCCAATATGAGATTATAGGATACTTCCCAAGCTGGGCTGCTTACGATACGCCGTCCTTCACGCCTGCCAAAATTGACCCGACAAAAGTAACGGTTATCAACTATGCATTCCTTGATATTTGCTGGAACGGCAGACATGGAAATCCTTCCAACAGCCCCGATAATCCAAATCCAAACACATGGACCTGCCAAAACGGCAATGGCACCCCAAATAATGCGCCGAACGGTTCCATCGTAATTGGAGATTCATTTACAGACGGTACAGCTGATGGCGGTTACAACCAACTGGTTACGATAAGACAGCTGAAAAACACCAACCCGAATCTGAAATTATTCGCCTCCGTCGGCGGATGGACGTGGTCCAATCAATTCTCCAACACCGCGAATGACCCTGTGACAAGAGGCAACTTCGCCACTTCCGCCGTCAATTTCTTACGTCAGTATCAATTTGATGGCATCGACATCGACTGGGAATATCCGAACAGCGTTGGCGTACCTTGCGCGTCAGGTCAGACTTGCCAACGTACAGCTGACAAAGCCAACTACATCCTGCTGCTGCAAACCCTTCGCCAAGCTCTTGATAAAGCTGGACAGCAAGACGGCAAGCGCTACTACATTACGATTGCTTCCAGTGCGAACTCCAGCTTCCTGGCAGATGCAGGCGGCACCAACAACTGGCTGTCCAACGCTGCACAGTACTTGGACTGGATCAACATCATGACCTACGACTACTATGGCCCATGGGATGCGACAAGCGGCATCGGATCGCCATTGTATAACGACCCCGCCAACACAAACGGCAGCAGCCAATTCAACATCAATTCCACCGTAACCAACTATTTGAATAAAGGCATTCCTGCCAATAAAATAACCATAGGCGAACCATTCTATGGCTATGGCTGGAAAGGATGCAACGCGGGTCCAAATAACAACGGACTGTACCAAAGCTGCAGCGGTGAAGCCACTGGCGGTTCCAGCGGCTCGACGTATGACTTCGCCCACATGCAGAACACCGGCCTGCTGTCTGCTGATTCTACAGGTAAATATACGGTTGCTGGCCAAGGCTATACCCGCTACTGGAACAATGTGACGCAAACTCCATCCCTCTACAACCCATCCACAAAAGTCTTTATTTCGTATGATGACGAGCAATCCATTCATTTGAAAAATGAATTCATCAAATCCAAAGGATTACGTGGCGCGATGTTCTGGGAATTAAACGCGGACAGGAACCGCACCCTTCAATCCGTCGTATCCAACGACTTGCCTCATTAATGCGATCAAGATGATAATTCAGCCATAAGAATAGAATAAACAGCACACGCACGCAATAAAAAAGGGCTTTCCCAAAAGTAGAATCTTCTACTTTCTTAGGAAAGCTCTCTTTATGTATTCCTTGAGAGATGGATATGCCTGAACTGCTGCTGCACAAACGTAGGAGCCGATTTCTTTACAGCAGATTTAAGAGGTTGAATAGATATTCCTTCAACTATAAGGATTGCAGCTGCTTTGTCTTTTGTATATACATAAGCATCTTAAGGTTTACTTAAGAACCTAGTAAGAAAAAAGAGACTTTTAGGAACTAGAATATATTTATCTTAACAAACCAACTTATAAAGTATTTCAGGAGGATTCTATGAAAAAGAAAATGGGTATCGCAATTGCTGCCTCTATTATCACTCTATCTAGTTTTACAGGAAGTACTTATGCAACTTCGAAAGCAGAAGTTCCTGTTACAGGTTCCTACAACACAAATCAAATGGCTCAACATATAAAATGGTTAGAAGAGCATGCAATGCCATTAAAGACAACGGATCCAACAGCACCTATTCATGATTTGAGTCCGCTTAAGGATATGATCGGATCAGCTACAATTGTTGGTTTAGGTGAAGCGACGCATGGGGCTCACGAAGTTTTTACCATGAAGCATCGCATTGTTAATTATTTGACAGCTGAAATGGGCTTTAAGGCCTTAGTGTTAGAAGAGGGATGGGACAGAGCATTGGGACTCGATCGCTATGTTCTTACGGGTAAAGGGGATCCAAGCCAATATCTAAGTCCTGTATTTAACACGAAAGAAATCATAGATCTGCTTCAATGGATACGCCAATATAATGCTGTTCCAAAGCATAAATCCAAAATACGGATCATCGGGATGGATATACAAACCGTAAACGAGAGTGTTTATAACAATATCCTAGCGTATGTAAAGAAATACGATCCGAAACTTGTCACTCGTTTCGAACAAAAGATGAAAGGCCTTATTCCTGTAACGAAGGATTTAGATACCTTTGGCGATCTTAAGAAAGAAACGAAAGCACGGTATGTTTCAGATGCGAAACAAATCAGCGCTTTATTAGAGCAAAATAAAAATAAACTGAATGGAAAATCCCCAGAGTTCGCATGGATCAAACAAAATGCCCGTATTATCGAGCAATTTACGACAATGACAGCCGCATTTCCTGATAACCTGGAAGACTTTTATTTGAAACACGATATTGCCATGTATGAGAATGCGAAATGGACAGAAGAACATATAGGAAAAACAATCGTGTGGGGCCATAATGGGCACGTTTCGAAAACAAATATGATCCCTTTCGTATACCCTAAAGTAGCTGGGCAGCATTTAGCAGAACATTATGGAAAACGGTATGTATCCATTGGAACATCTGTCTATGAGGGACGTTACAATGTTTACAACACTAACCAAGAATTCGGTCCCTATGGAACATTAAAATTAGATGAGCCGAATAGTTACAACTATACCTTTGGACAAGTAAAATACGACCAGTTTTTTGTTGATTTGCGTAAGGCAAGCGGAGTGACTAAAACTTGGCTAAACGAGCAACATGCCATTTTTGCCGGAGTAACAACGGTAGGTCCAGATTTCCCAACGACTGTTGATGTACCATTAGGTAAAACATTTGATATCCTTGTTCAAATTCAGAAAGTGAGTCCATCTCAACTGATCAGGAAACGGTGAAGTCCTGGGATTTATTTATTTGACGGATTGTCAAGCTAAGTACGACCGTTCATTCATGGACGCTTCGTGAGCAGACATCCAGCCTAGACATCTACGTGGACGATTATTAATGAGAGAGATAGCATCGTTGCCAGGAGAATACGGATCTACAAAATAAACTTTAGATTTATGAGAGTTCTCAAGGGGCAACCTCCATCGATAGGCGTTACGATCGGGCATCCTCATGGCTAAGTAGTGTTGAGTCTTACGCTCAATAAAAGTAGCTACACAAGCTTTGCTTTTGCCACGGCTAGAGACAACGGTATCCAGCTCCCAGTGGCCGAAGGTTTCACGCTTGCGAACCTGAACCAGCTTCTCGGTCAGCTCATTTGCAAGTTTAGGCTTATCGTTGCCGACAGAAGCACTAGATGCTGCGGCAACGATAAGCGTGTTGAGCCGACCGGGGCTTCGTATACCTGCTCTTTAAAAGACGTTACAGAATTTTAGATAATTTTGTACCCTCAAACTTATTACCACAACCATTATTTTTATTAATAGGAAATATTAAGAATTTCTCTACACTTGGCAATGGATATTTGTGATCTGACATTAAAATTATAAGTCTTTCCAAAGATTTTAAGCTACTTTTACCATAACCACTAACCGTACCATATGCGTGGCTAGCGCCAAGCTCATGAATACTGTAAAGTAATGAGTTAATGGATTCATCAATATCTTGATACAGTTTGTACAAGTGCAGAAATTCCTCTTTGCTCAATCGTTCAAACTCATGCTTTTCATATGTTTTAAACTCCAGCAAATTCTCAGGAATTAATTCATTTGCAATTGTATTACATTCTTCCAAGTTGCTAGAATTAGTGAATTCCCATAAGTAGTTCAAAACTATCTTCCAATCATTGAGATTATATTTTAAAGCTAGAAGGACATTCTCAAAACAGCTAACTCCATAAGCTACTCTACCTCTTAATGAAATTTGTTTAAATTTTTCCATACTCATCATCTATTAGTCTCCTTTATACCACCTAGTAAGTGCATCAAGGGCATTTCCTTCAAAAGTAAACGTACAATTTTGACAAGCTTCCTTTGCTGCCCCAAACTCAGCAGGGATTGTTTTAGCAGTGTACAAGGTACAAATCACCTATTTTAGCTCCATCATTCAAAGCCTGGGTTAAGTCTGGTATTAAATGAATAGTGAGTTCATTTGGCACTGGATGGGGTGTTTTTGAACAGCCGCCAATTGTGTTACTTGAGATATAGCGGCAAATGAAAAAAGAATACCACAATGGGCAGTTAGCTCGCATTGTGGCGCTGTTGGTTGTAATAAACGATAATTTAAAAACTCTGATGTCATTCTACAAACAGGGGGAATTTACCTTCTATTTCTCACTATCTTTAAAAAAATCTTCTTCTTGATAAGGATAATTCAGTAGTGCTAGATTTTCTGTAGTCATATACCATTTCCTATAATCTAAACTACTATTAATAAACAAACGCCCCTTATCCCTTTTTAATAGAGGATACGTTGTGTGATCCTCAACAACCAAATCCAGATTATTTAACCGCAATAGTTTTCCAATTACTTCGAGTAGTTTTAACCATCCGATATCAAACATACGCGTTATAAATTGGATACTAATAAGTACATTTGTATTCACACCGTACGCTTCGTGATTCATATCTCGAAAACGTTCTGTATAGTCATCTTCATCATCTAAATTAATGCTCATTGAAAAATATGTGCAACCGATGCTCACGTATTGAGTACCAGTTCGATCCCATACCTCTGCCTCATAATTAATTAATTCTACAAATAATACTTCGTAAATCATATTGTAAAGCAATTTCCCCAATTCTTCTTTAGGCAAATTAGAACCAACTGATAGTCTAAAATCCATCTTATTCAAACCTCCAGTATGCTCTAGTTACTTGACGTCCTTCGATAATTAGGAGTTCATTTAGGTATTTTAAATCCTTGTGTGTTTGACTAATTAGATTTTCAATAAGCTCAGCCCTTTTTTCAACAGGGTAATCATTTAAGTTTAGCACTATTCGTCTAGCTTGTTTTGTAGTTTTATCTCTAAGCATGTCAAGTACGTTCTTTTGAATAGTTGTATTAGGAGCATAACAATCAAACACCTGCCCCTCTATGATAAAGTCTGGACTTTTTTCGGGAACGATTCCATACCCGTTACCATTGTCAAATTCAGGAAGCATCGTTGTACGATATCGTTGTTCTGCAAGTACATCAGCAGATTCATTTTGACTCGTTAATCCTCTATCACCTTTTGGTGGAATCTTAGCATAATTCCCCTCTGGTTTCCCACCTTTAGGTAATGGAGGTTTTGTAATTATTGCATTTGGTCTGATTTTAGGTGTATAAGGAATATATTTAGGAGGATGTAGATAGTACTCTGAACTAGTTTTCCATTCAACATTCTTATCACCATATTTTGAACGGAAATAATCATCCCATTCTGGTTACGCTCGAGGTATCTTTTCAGAATAACTCTTACCACTACCCGCCCCCTCAACTTTCTCACGCAATGCCTCCTGGATGCACAACCAATCCTGCTGCGCCGCCAGCAAGATCAGTTATTTTATCTACAATTTCATTTTCGGTTTTCGGTTGATCCACGATTGGGACAACTAACATTTTTCTTTATTGGCATATTAAAAAGGCTCATCCTCCCTATCGTTCAAGTTGGAATAAGCCTTTGAAAGTTTATCAAACGTGTTAATCGAGTATGTCGTTATATTGTACAATTTTGTTGTTGATTGACTGTCCCTTAAAGAATTTTAGATAATTTTATACCTTCAAACTCATCTCCCCACCCATCGTCTTCTTCTATAGAAGATTTCAAAAATGGTTCAATATCAGGTAATGGAAAGTCGTTATTTAACATATGACTGATAAGTGTCTCCAATGCATCCATACTTCTTTCCCCATACCCACTAATATTAGTATAAGCATGACTAACTCCCAGTTCATGAATATCTCGTAGTAAGATATTTATTGATTCGTCAATATTTTGATATAGATTATATAAACATAGGTATTCATCTTCACTTATCCGCTCAAAATCTTCATCATATGTTTTAGTTTCCATTAAATTTTCAGGAATTAATTCAGCTGTTGCTGAGTTACAGTCTTCTAAATTATTTGAACTTGTGAATTCCCATAGATATCTCAAAACAATTTTCCAATCATCTGAATTGTATTTTAATGATATTAGTGCATTCTCAAAACAACTAATCCCATATGCAACTCTACCTCTGAATGAAATTAGTTTAAATGTATCAATATTCATATTCAATTTCACTCTCCTCTTTTCAGAAGGTAACCTTGTTTAGCTTGTTCCGTCCCCTATGTTGTAATCTTAAAATCAGAAAAAAAGAAGATGATCCCCACGTCTATGTTACTAATAACTATCACCATTATATCAACTTACTTTTGCGATATAGTATCAAACGAGTCATGCTATAATAAAAAAAATACTACTGATCTATCTATGAAAGGAGAAAATGATATCGAACAAGTTATTCAGCATTCATGGGATTTAAGCGAATCACAGGCAATTATTCTCCAAAAAGAGCTTGCCTTAAAAGTAATAAAGGAAGACCAACTAGATCAAGTTAACTATATTGCTGGTGTTGACGTAGCCTATAGTAAAAATAGTGATAGATTAGTAGCTGCCGTTGTAATACTTGATGCCGTTACTCTAAAACAAGTTGAAAGCACTGTAGTAGAAGGTAGGTCTAGTTTCCCCTATGTTCCTGGATTATTTTCATTCAGAGAATTACCTTCGGTTATTAAAGCATTCAGTAAAATATCTATTACACCAGATTTAATAGTCTGTGATGGACAAGGGGTCGCTCATCCGAGACGATTTGGATTAGCAAGTCATTTGGGAGTACTGTTTAACATTCCAACAATAGGATGTGGTAAAACCAAGTTAATTGGAGATTCCGAAGAACCTGGTCAAAAAAGAGGGGAATATGCAACTTTAGTTGATCAATCTGACAAAGTTGGTGTCGTATTAAGAACCCAGGATAACATAAAGCCAATTTATGTCTCCGTAGGACACCGAATCTCATTACCTACGGCATGCAAATGGGTTTTACAGCTAGCTCCTCATTTCCGCTTACCCGAAACAACCCGCCAAGCAGATCAATTGGTAAATAGATACTTAGCTCACTTAGAAGAAAAATAGAGGCAAGATGACTTTTTTTATATCCATTGGCCATCGCATTTCTCTGCCGACAGTTTGTGATTGGTTATTAAAGGTTTCTCTTTACTACCTGAGGTAACTCGACAGGCTGACCAACTTGTACGAAAATATTTAAGAAAGTAGGGGAGATAGAATGGGTTGACCCCTTCTATCTCTCTATTATTTATTAATCTTATTTTTACATAAAAAACCTTTTATTATCACAACTAATTCAAATCTGTTTGCTCATTCTTTCTTTGTTCTCTACGTAAATTTAACAACTTATAATTGTCACAAATTTCACTTAACACTCTCGATACAGCTAGATTTCCATTTTCATCCCATTCTTGATAATTCAATTCTATACCATTTTCATATTCTCCAATTGATTTTATCTCCCCGTTTTCATACCAGCTTATCTTCTTGCCAATGATTTGTCCGCGATCCATTGCTTCGATTTTGTTTTCCCGCTTTCATAAAATTCATGAGTTAATCCATGTTGGAACCCATTTTTGTAAATACTGAAATATCTCAACATACCATTTGCATACGTCTCATAAGCAATTCCATTGAAAGGGCTCCCGTTCTCGCCCTCAGCATTATCTAGTACTTCATCACTTGATGATGAATACCACAAATCCCCAAAATCCACACCTTCATCAATAATTTCTTCAAGTGAATAATTTATTTCTTTATCTCCCATGATTATGTTTTAGCACCTCCGGTATAAAATGAGTCCCCTTTGTTATATACTCACAATGAGGGCAGCGAGGCATCGGAGTCCCAATTGGCATCTTCTTATTTATTTTTCTAGCAGAAATTACGAATATCATGAACTCTTCTATATCAGCATCGGGACGAGCTAATAATGCTCTATTTAGAGCTCTTACTTCAGCATGAGAACCTGACCCGAGTGATTTAATATAACCTTCCTCTATTTATTTCGGCATGCCTACAATTCTTTGATTAATTATTTTTATGCTGTGTTACAGGTACATTGCCCTCGGGATCATTAATATCAAAAAATACTTCCCAGTTTTTTATCTAGTACACCAGCAACAGCAGGATCTAGTTCTTTCTTAGTTAATTCACTATTCTTTAATCTATTTAGTTCTTTATGGACAGCTCCCCTTAGGTTTATACGCTGATGCAGTTCTTGAGAACTTAATTGCCCATATTTCTCTCTTAAATATTTCCCCCGAGATTTAATCATCCCCTCAATGCCTTCCTTCGGCTTATTAAGCTTCGGACAGGTTGCTTGACATGCAAAAGAGCCCTTTCCTACTCATAGTTCAAGTGTGAAAGAGCTTTTGAAAGTTTATCAGGTGTTTGAATTATTTAGTGTTTGGTTTGTTGGTTGTCTTGTACGACCTTCTTGTTAAGACTGTAAAGAGTTTACATAAAATTTATGACAGACTCTATCTACTCGCTAGTTCATACACCTCAATGCATTTTTTATTTATCCAGTCTATTGCTATTTCTGCTTCTTCTCTTAACATAACGCCTCGCTTGCATTTATACTGAAAATTTTCTTTTGCCCAGACCAGTATGATCTTTGTATATTCTAAAGTCTCAATCTTACATGTACTGTCCTCTTCATCATCTTCAGCAAAGATATCTTCAATAGTTGTAAAAAATTCATCTGATTTTATTAAGTTTACATTCCCCCCCCCTTCATATAAAGTTGTCTTTCCTGCTAGTAATTCAAGTAATTTTTCAATTTCATCCTTTACAGTAGCAAAATCGCCAAAAATATCCGAACCTAGTGAATTACTAATCAGATAACCATTCTTTAATGATGTATCAATACCAAAATCCAAAATAACCTCATTAAAATCTTCATTAAATTCAATTGTATACAAATATTTAATCATGTTGTTATCTCCATTCTTCTTAATACAACGGATATGCTGACGTAATTTTGCCACTTTTTATAATAAATTCAATAGTAATTCCTGTACTTGCAGTCCCTCTATATCTATTATTCTTGTAAACAACTTTGTTGTTGAAAGCTATATTTATCTCGTCAATTACTTGTTGTGGTGTCCAATCTTTCGGAAAAAACGTAGTCTTAGCTTTCTTTAGTATTCCATCAACCTCTATATTGGCTCTGTATACACCATACTCATTAGGGGGATCAACATTTCCAACAACTTTCCCTTTACTATTTGGCATACCTTCATAATGAAATCCAACTGCTTGTCCCTTTATAATTTCGCCCTCAAAGATATGATTTAGTGCGTTACTCGTCGTTCCTTTTTTGAAAGATTCTGTATTTTTTAAATCATCGAGATTCCAACTAACTTTCCCCGTACCCCCACCGCTTGAGTTCTTATTTTTTCCCGAAGTAGAACCCGATGCTGAATTCTTCGGATCGCTCCCCGGATAGTATTTCCGCACCTCAATCTGATTCTTCGTCGGTTCAAGAGGTTTTTGTGTAGACGATTTATAGTTCGCATTTGGCCCATCGTATACCAACTTGTTCTTGGACAATTGACTAGCGGACTGTTGAAAGGCTTCCAATCTTTCCTTTATACCCCAGTTTACAGTTGACCCCCCACCTATTGGCACCGGCGTCTTTGCACTCACCTTCGGAAGAGTAGGCCCTCCACCTTTTGGTGCAGCTCCTCTCGCCCCTAAAATTAAAGTGACTACGTCAAAGGAACTCATCCAATGCTCCTTAGATAATGGATCATCTGGATTAAATGCTTCTTTGAAGGAACCTGCAATACCCGATGACAACCAGTTCACATAGTCATATGGGGAATCGTTGCGTATGTCGGCCCTTGTCTTGTATCCTTCAATTCTACTACTCACTTCGTCAAATGCCCCTACCGTTAACCAGTTGCCAAAGTCGTATGGAGAATCTAACGATTTGTTTGCACGTACTTCTAACCCATTCCAAAAATCAATTCCTATTTCCGCAAAGCTATTTCCCGTCTTTTTAACTCCAGACCAAATTTCTTCTCCGGTCTGCGCGCCCACCTCTGCAATTTTCTTTCCCATCGCGAGTTGAGCTTCCGCTTGCTGGATCTGGGCTTCGCCTAGCATAGCCAGCCATGACCGGGATTCTTCTTGCTTCGGTTTCGACTGCTCTGCCATGTTACGATCGTAGCTTGCCTTCCAGCGTTGTCTCACTTCAGGTGGAATCTGCTGATACGCTTGAGCCATCGCATTCGACTCTATTTCCATGTTTTGAACCAGCTCTAGTAGACCGCCAGAACTTGCTATATGACGCGCACTTGTGAACACCTTGCCCAGCAGCCACTTACTATAATAGGCATCTTTGGCTTTCTCGTGCTCGTATTGACTGATGAGTCCTTGCATGAACAAACCGGCCAGATATTTCAGTGGATGCAATCCACCTTTTGCGCCTCCACCTCCAGCATGACTCGTCCCTGTACTTCGAACAGGAACAGCAGCGCTTGCTAGTAGACTCGTACTCACAGCCGCTCCGACAAATCCGCCTAATGCTGCTCCCATTGCTACTCCCACTACTGCTCCAGCTACTGCCCCTATCATCGGAATAGCGCCTAGCAGTTTGGACTCCGTACCCAGCAATCCATCAGCTTGTTTTTGATCCGCCGGGTTCGTGATCTTCGCGGTAGGGGTATTTGTGTTGTTAGATGAACCCTTCTTGGCAGCGGCTTGTGCTGCTTCATAGTCTTTGATGTTCATTAGTGGCGGCTCCGGCACGGGAGGAAGATCCATGACGAACACTGGGGCCTTCACCGTTCCCTCTTGATCCACCACCGGGGCCTTGATATCCGTTTCACCATCTAGTACCATGCTGCTGGCTCCGCCTGTGAGGTACAATGCACTTCCTGCGGTAAGCGACAGCTCCTGACCCGCATCCAGCTTCACGTGACCGCCTTGAATCCTTACATCTCCCGGGCTGCTGACGGTAATGCCGTTCCCTTCATGGAGTGTAATTGAAAATCCTCCCGAGGTAGACAGAGTCAGCTCTTGTTCAGACATGTCCACGCCGCTTCCTTGCGCATGTCTCCATACTTTAACGTCTGGCTCCCCTTGCGTGTGGCGATGCTGTCGCGAATCCATGACATAGGCTTCATGTTCCCGGCTCGTCGGCAAGTAAAGCTCCACACGCTCCCCAATCTCTGGCATATCGTACCAGCCACTATGCTCTTCCGCTACATAGCGCGTGGCCACCGGGAACCAACATGCTTTAGCCGGGTCTTGCTTAGGGTCGATATCCAGTTGGAGCTGTACCAAATCTTGCTGTACCTGTAACACGCTGCCCGTCAGCGCAATCCCCGTAGCTTGATCATTCTCATAGCGGGCATAGCGAATATCCTGTTCAGCCTGGAGATCGTAACGGGTAAGCAGCAGTCCATCCTTCATCCGTGTTACTGCCCGAACAACAACTAGCTCTTTCCCAGATCCAATCGGTAACGCGATGCTATCTCCCAACGCATAGTATTGCAGGCTTTCGATCACGTAGGTCACATACGAGCCCGCACGTCTTCCCGGCTTCCCCGTCTCCAGCTCATGGAACGTCCTACGGTAACTTACATCCCGTTCCAGCTCGTACAGTTTGCCTACTGGCATTCCGAAAAAGACCTTAGGCGACGCTGCAGTTACCTCCGGCACCAGCACTGACCCAAAGCGAGAGGCCAGACGCTTTAAAAATGCCCAATCCGTCTCCTCATATTGTAAAACAAACATATTGGTTACGGTATCAATTGCATCTCCATACTTATATTTTCGGTCATCGTTGTGACTACACTTCGAATCGCTACATCGGTGAGAGCATCTGCCACTTCTTTCGTATCGACATCCGCGCTGATCTTGGTAGATGAAAGCCCAGATTGAACTTCGGATGATATCAGATTTATGAGAGCGCCTTCGCTATTGGACAACATTAACTGCTTTCTAAATCACCGCCTCAACGAAGCAAAAATCGTAGTCAATTGACCAGTCATGATGATTGCGAAGAAATTCAAAAAAGGACATGTTTTGCATGAAGTTGAGAACTCGTAATATAAGCATCTGCTCATCGTCTTCTTCGCGCTGCAGCTTTCCTAGCCATAACCCGGCTTGATCACTCACGAATATTCCGCTTTCTTCTTTTACATACACTTTATACATCCACATTACATATTTTTCGATTACAATAAGACAATCGTCCGTGACTAAGTATCCGTCGAAATGCATGATATCGTGTTCCCGCCCAATTTCAATGACTGCCTTTCTCACTCCCAACTCACCTACTTTCTTATTTCTTACGTAACAGTACTTCGCTATACGTATATGTAACCTTGAGTCTTCCTTCCAGCTCGTCTTTAACGAGACGAAGACCGTTTCAAAGACGGAAATACAAGCAAAAGTGAGGAATTAAAATGGCTTTATCAGAGAACATGAGGGCAATTCGCAAGGAAAAAGGTCTTACTCAGCATGAATTAGCCGAGCTTGCGAATCTATCCAGATCATATATTGCGGATGTTGAAAGAAAAAGATATAATCCTAGTTTCGAGTCAATTCAAGCAATCGCAAATGCATTAGGAGTCAAGGTATCAAAACTGATTGGAGAAAGTACAGAAGATATCGACAAAGAAGACTGGACACAAGAAGAAATCGAAGAGATAACAAAATTTAAGGAGTTTATAAAGTCCAAGAGGAAAAAGCAGTAGTTAGCATTAGAAACGTTATTGTTCCGGATTCCGGAAGTAACGACACGCGGAAAATACACGAAGCATAAACCTGTAAAGTTGCTCTCCTTGGAAACTTCATCCATGCACGCATTAACGGATTTGTCATTCTTAGCCAGCTAGAAGTCGTTGTACTTTGTTTTCATCTGCAATCCTTCCTTCTTGTGCTGTTATGCCGCCACCGGGCGGCTATGGAGTAGGGAAGTCGGTGCCCGAAACATCCTTACTTGTCTATGTCAACTGGTCATCACCAGATTTATTGACTTGCACAATAATTATCGCGACTACTTTCTAGATTGTTGCGGAATAAAATTGCTATTTTATCCCTTTCACTATAATGTTCGAACTATGTCATCTCGAAATTGCGAAAATCTTTTGTTCCCTGTGAGGGCAGCGTTAACTACAGATGCATATTATTTTACAAACCTGTAAGAAAACAAAGACAACAAAAAAACAGGCCAATCATGGTAGCATCTGAACATAATCGACCTGCTCAATGTAACGCAGTAGCATTATTTAGGTAATGAAACTAAAGTATTTCGTGTGCGTACAACCGTATTGGCGAAATCTTCATACGGTTACTACATGGGTTATATGTGTTATTGGCTGAATGAGGGGTTCATTTAGCATTGGGTAGCCCAACAATTCCTCTTCGACTTTAAGTCTTCAGCCAATTATCTTGAAACGAATTCTTTTTCAATCCTAGATATATAATTCTCTATAGTAGGAAGCTGATCAGGATGACGGGTAAGATACTCATCGGATGCTTCTTTCAAATACTTGATAAAAACTTCATTATCTAAAATAACTGACTCTTCTTCTGGCACAATAGGATAATCAAAATAATATATAACCCCCGTATCACCGAAATAATCTTCTTCCCATGACTTGAACTCATGAGCAAATACACACCATACTGCTTCTACTCCATATCCTTCTCCTTTTGAGTAACTGTCTAAAATCGTTAAAAACCTATCATCCCCTAAGATTTTATAATAGTTTGATACCATTTTTCTATTTTTTTCATTATCATATCCCATTTCATGTTCCATCACTATCACCTCTACTCATTTCTTGGGACTATAGGAAATACATTTGTTATTTTTCCAGTCGTTTCATCTATATATCCCTCAAACTCTAAACCATTAGATGAATTTCCTCTAACAACGCGTCCATCTACTCGACCATTTTCCATAGCCTCTTTCCCCCACTTAATAATATCTGCATCCGATATCTTTTGGGGATCATAGACGGTTTTCGGTTTTGGAATACTTTTTAACTCACCCGCAATAATATTACCTTCCCTATCTAATGCTGGAATTCCATATTTCAATTCTGTTATCCCGTCAATGTAAGGATGCTTTCTTTCATAAATTATACAATCTTCAAGACTCCATCCTTCATTAGTAAATGCCTTCTCGAAGTTTTCTCTATTATGCCCGCCAACAACCCCTTTATTTTTCTTTCTAACAATACCCTGCACATTAATTATATGATCCTCGAAGTCTGCGGCATAAGTGAAAGCATTTTTCCCCGTCCCATCAAAATGGTTACTCGTACTCGACGGTTTAGGCGTCCCCCTTTTTGAAGGTATCCCCCCAGATGATTTTGGAGACTTAGACACCACCTCAGCTATCCTATCAGCACTTGCTGCACCGCGCATAGCAGCTTGTAGCTCCGACGAAATCTCAGTTAATTCTAAATGCTGCTGCATTTGCATAGAAATCAATTGAGCTTCTAGCACTTGTTGGCCCTGGGTTTTTATACCGGGCTTTTTACCAGTGACAAGTTCTATAAATGGATCTACCAGATAAATATCTATAAAATCTTTTTTCGCTGGTTTACTTTCCCAATCACTATTTTCTTCTTGCTTCAGTTGCAGCTGTTCTGCCATGTAACGACGATCGTAGTTCGCCTTCCAGCGTTGTCTCACTTCAGGTGGAATCTGCTGATACGCTTGAGCCATCGCATTTGACTCTATTGCTATGTTTTGAACCAGCTCTAGTAGACCGCCAGAACTTGCTATATGACGCGCACTTGTGAACACCTTGCCCAGCAGCCACTTACTATAATAGGCATCTTTGGCTTTCTCGTGCTCGTATTGACTGATGAGTCCTTGCATGAACAAACCGGCCAGATATTTCAGTGGATGCAATCCACCTTTTGCGCCTCCACCTCCAGCATGACTCGTCCCTGTACTTCGAACAGGAACAGCAGCGCTTGCTAGTAGACTCGTACTCACAGCCGCTCCGACAAATCCGCCTAATGCTGCTCCCATTGCTACTCCCACTACTGCTCCAGCTACTGCCCCTATCATCGGAATAGCGCCTAGCAGTTTGGACTCCGTACCCAGCAATCCATCAGCTTGTTTTTGATCCGCCGGGTTCGTGATCTTCGCGGTAGGGGTATTTGTGTTATTAGATGAACCCTTCTTGGCTGCGGCTTGTGCTGCTTCATAGTCTTTGATGTTCATTAGTGGCGGCTCCGGCACAGGAGGAAGATCCATGACGAACACTGGAGCCTTCACCGTTCCCTCTTGATCCACCACCGGGGCCTTGATATCCGTTTCTCCGTCCAGTACCATGCTGCTGGATCCGCCTGTGAGGTACAATGCACTTCCCGCTGTCAGCGACAGCTCCTGACCCGCATCCAGCTTCACGTGACCGCCTTGAATCCGCACATCTCCCGGGCTGCTGACGGTAATGCCGTTCCCTTCATGGAGTGTAATTGAAAATCCTCCCGAGGTAGACAGGGTCAGCTCTTGTTCAGACATGTCCACGCCGCTTCCTTGCGTATGTCTCCATACTTTAACGTCTGGCTTCCCTTGCGCGTGGCGATGCTGTCGCGAATCCATGACATAGGCTTCATGCTCCCGGCTCGTCGGCAAGTAAAGCTCTACACGCGCCCCAACCTCCGGCATATCGTACCAGCCACTATGTTCTTCTGCTGCATAGCGAGTGGCCACCGGGAACCAACATACTTTAGCCGGGTCTTGCTTAGGGTCGATATCCAGTTGGAGCTGTACCAAATCTTGCTGTACCTGCAACACGCTGCCCGTCAGCGCAATCCCCGTAGCTTGATCGTTCTCATAGCGGGCATAGCGAATATCTTGTTCAGCCTGGAGATCGTAACGGGTAAGCAGCAGTCCATCCTTCATCCGTGTTACTGCCCGAACAACGACTAGCTCTTTCCCAGATCCAATCGGTAACGCGATGCTATCACCCAACGCATAGTATTGCAGGCTTTCGATCACGTAGGTCACATACGAGCCCGCTCGTCTTCCCGGCTTCCCCGTCTCCAGCTCATGGAACGTCCTACGAACCTGGTAACTTACATCCCGTTCCAGTTTGTACAGTTTGCCTACCGGCATTCCGAAGAAGACCTTAGGCGACGCTGCAGTTACCTCTGGCACTAGCACTGACCCAAAGCGAGCGGCCAGACGCTTTAAAAATGCCCAATCCGTCTCCTCATATTGTAAAACAAAAGTTCCCAGTTTGGTATTGTTGGTTACGGTATCGATGGCGTCTCCAAACTTGTATTTACGAATCATCGTTGTGACCAGATCATCGTAGGTACGATGAATATCCTGATAGGATCGCTTCTTTATCTGGATATCCATCTGATAGGAATGCGAAGCGGCTTCCAGCTCAAAGGTATACACGCCCCGAATGCAATGCACGGATAGGCGCGTAACAATGCCATGAAACAGTCGTCTTACCGATTGTCCCCGTTCATCCAACTGGCGGATAACGATCGGTTCCTCTTCCATGTTCTGTCCAATGCATGCAGCTCCCTGCTCTTCCGACAGCATGCCGCTTACCGTTACATATGCGTGATCGTTGATGGTTCTTGTAATTTGAAGCTTCTCTATATGTTGAGGCTGAAAGGGACCGTAGAAACGCAGACTTTCATATCCGATTTCGTTATGTAATGCACTCAAGTGAGCTCATCTCTCCTTTCGGGCGGCATAAAGCCGCGGTCACTTCCGAAACCTGACGCCTTTGAGAACAGAACCTTAATCCAACTCCTGCCCGTCATTTTCGATTTGGATATGACCACAATATAGACACTGAAGGGTACAGTTCTGCATCAAGGCAGGCTGACCCTCGATCTTCACATCACTTTTCCCGTTCAGCCACGGCATAGTCAGCATCGGAACACATGGAGCCTTCTTCACGCCATAGATGTCTACCATTTCACTGGCCTGCACGGCTGGATTTAGAGGGCTGGAGCAGTTCCCAAAAGACTCGATGTTCACCCCGGGCACGTAATCTCCAATATTCATTTGTGCTTTGTTTTTAATGTAGACGCCATGGCTAAAAGGCCTTTTCAGACGGGTAGGCTGCGTACCATAACTACAGCTTAAGATCGCTCCTGCCACGACATAGCTTTTTTTCGCAGCGCTTCCCGGCTTCACCTGAGTTTCTTCCATCTTGCTTTCTCCCCCTTCATGCCTCCATCTCAACTCTTTGCAATCGAATGCCTGTAAAGAATCGTCGCAACAAGCTTTCCGCCACAGCTAAATGGATATAAATATGAGGTTCGATGGAGCCCTTAATCCGAAAAACAGGCGATTCCAACTCCCCCTGTCTCAGTACCAAACGCTTCAATGTCTGATTGGGGTACCATTCTGTTTGTGCGGACAAACAATCTTCCATCGGCGGACGAAGCAACCAATATACGTCCTGTTTGGCCTGCTTGAAATCGGTAAGGATGACCGCTCTCCATTCCAGTCCGGGCATATATTTCTCCAATAATGATTTCATCCGATCCGACACCAGCGGCAGAGGAAATTCCAAAAAATCCGGGTACACCGTTTGTGGACTGGTATGTACAGCTAGAAAAAGAGGATCCTCCTGCTGGTTCTGTCCCTGTGGATCTGCCAGGATATCTCTTACTTGCAAAGGAGACATCGCAGCAGGCTCCACCCTGTTCTTTACCCGCTCGTCTACCATCAGTCGAAAATATCTCAATGCAGCCACTCCCTTTTACTAGCGGTGTCCCTCGACTGTGCAGGCGCAAATGGATCACGATATAGATGAGATTTCTCAAAGGTTCCCGAATCCAATCCAATGGCTTCTCTACGCTGTACATCTGTAAAAATGACTCCTTGTACATTAGCTCCCGTAAAATCAGCCCCGATCAAACAAGCGCCGGCAAAAGATGCGCCTGATAGATCTGTCCCAGCAAAGCAGGCATCCGTTAGATCCGCTCCGGTAAAAATCGCTCTTTGTAGTAACGCACTTTGAAATACGGCTCCACGCAACTGCGCACCTTGAAAGCTAACCTTATGCAAGCTTGCCCCTGTGAAATCTACACCAGCAAAACCCAGTGGCTCCCAATCCAAAGAAACATCTGATCCATATCCGGCGCTGCCCATAACGGCATCCAATATCGCTCCTTTCATCGAGCATCCGCTGAAATCGGCTCCATGAAGCAAGCTGTATGTCAAGTCGCTACCATTCAACTGACTCTCCTGCCACACCGTTCCTACTAAAACACAGCCATATAGACGGCTATGCTCCATCTCAATCTGGCGAAAAGCTGTATAGCGAAAATCCAGCAAACTATAATCTCCATCCGATAGTTGGACTTGGGTCAACGCCTGATAACCATATGCATGCTCTTCTTTTTCCTCTAGCCATAACCGAATCTGATCTGCCTCCATGGCTCTGCGATCTTCTCGATACACCGATACACTGTGATCCATGTATTCGCCCACACGAATCTCGAACGTCTCTTCCCGCTCCAACTCTTGAAATTCCGGCAAGCACACGGCCTGCTTCATCGCGAGACGAACCATATTTACAAGGAGTGCATGAATATGTGCTGCCGCCTCCAGCATGGCATGCTCCCATTCAAGCTCCGATAGCGAAACACGCCGCTTCTCTACTTCCTCTTGCAATTGCTGCCGAAAATCGTACCAATAGGAATATGACCAGCTTGTATCCCATTCAAATCGGATCGGCTGGGGATCAAGCATCCATAAGGCATCTGAAGCTTCTACAAGATAAGCAGGCCGCTCCTCCAGCCATGTGGTACGCAGCGTGGAGTACGTAATATAGCCGATTTTCCCTTTTCTCCCTTGAATCTGTTCTTGTCGAATATCCCGGCAGTACCCCCGAAAGTCCTCGATACAGGCCTTCATCCGTTGCTCTTGCACCGCCTTGAACTTCAGTGCCCAGTGTCTGCGGATCAGGTACCACGCCAGATTCGAGGCGGCTTGCTGCGGGTCTAGCTCTTCTTTAGGCTTCTCCATTTACATTCCCCCACGATCTGAAGCTCTTCATAGGTCATATCATCAAACTGCCTTCATTCGTTCGCGAACTATAGCCTAATTCGACTTCACTTCGCTGCCCTTCATATTGGCTGATCCGCTCAATTGAATATGACTGCCCTTGCAGTCCATACGCAGCTCGCTGCCTGCGGACAAGCTCATCTTCTTCCCTGCAGACAAGCTCAAATTGCCACCCGCCGAGATACTTACCTGCTTGCTGCTCACAATATGAATGCCTTCCTTGTCGTCCAGCTTGATAAAAATAGAGCCATCTTTCCCCGTCACGACCAGTTCATCCGGTCCCAGACGGATTTCCTTCCCATGGGGCGTTCGCCAGATCTTCATCTGCGGATTGGAGAACTTGTTGTGTCCGCTCCCTCTCCCCGCACGTCGGACCGCACTTCCCGCAACGCCATCTTCTTCACGACTTCCCGGGAAATATAAAGACACCGGATCCCCTTTCTCTGGCATTACATACCAGCCTGTATGTCCTCCGCCGCTATACACCGCCGAATAGGTAAACCAATGCGCCTGCTCGACCGCCTGCTTCTCATCGCAGTCCAGATGGATACGTACCTGATCCTGACGCACGTCCACGACCACCCCGCCTAACGAAGCACCAGCCAGTTTGTCCTGATAATAACGTTTCTGTCGCAATCCTTGGTACGAAGTAAGCACATATTGATGACGCAGTAAGCCCTGCCTCATCTCCGTATAGGCCTCAATAACAAACAAACTATGTCCCTTAAAAGCTAACCGAGCCCCCAAGTCCAGCACCTCGTCCGTCTCTACCTCATAAACAATAAAATCATTCTCGCCCACCTTTGCCTGTTCATTCTCCTGAAAATAGCGAAAAGGCAGCATTTGCTTGCGCACGGTATAACGGGTATGATCCAGCACCACTTGTGCAGGGCTATCCTCGATGCCGAAATAAAATTTAGGACTGTCAAAACGGGCCACAGGCATTAGACTCGTATGATAGTGGGAAGCCATTCGTCTTAAAAAAGCCCAGTCCGTCTCCTGATACTGGATGGCAATTCGGCTGATGGGCTCTCCGCCTGTCGCCCCATCAATCACATCCAGCCCTTCATAATCCTTGCCGACGATCTCCAGCATCTGAGGAATCGTCATCTTCGTATATTGAAAAGAGCGGGTACGCTGTTGGATATCCATCCGGTAGGTATGAGAAATGGCCTCAACCATGAGGTAGTAAACATCCCTTTCAACCCTTACTTCGACCGTTAGTGCGATCCCGCTGAATAACGGCTTGCTGTCGCCCGATTCGTCCCGCTGACTCACCTGAATGACCGTGTTCTTCTCTGTCTTTTCCACATAGCTATCCCGTAGCTCCTCGGGGATGATCCCGGTAAAATAGAGACGGGTGTGCTCGTTTATTTTCTTCGTGAGGGTAAGCTGCTCCAGTTTGACCAGCTCGTAAGGATGGATTTGGATATTTTCGTAGCCTATGCTCATAGCGAATACGCTCCTTTCTCAAACGTAGGAGGCAAGGGCACTGACACCGTTTGGAGCGACTGTACCGTATATTCCGCAACAGGCAGCCATACCTCCATGTCCGATTCCACACAGTTAAACGTCCCCATCATCACCTGTCCTGCATGGATGAACAACAGGATCTCGTTGTACAAATTCGTATCCACACCTGCAGCTATAAAACGGATTTGCCCGATGGATAGACCGGAACGATTCACAATCACTTGAGTACCCATCCAATTATGGATCGGTTGTACAGACCGCAGAACGTCTGCCATCTGCTCGACAAAATCAGGTAGCTCCTCGACCGCCAAAGGGGTTTCGGTTCGATTAAAGGTGATATTCACCGTTCCATCCTCCGAAGTATAAATGAGCTCCGGACGATGCTCCGAAGGATATTTAAACTTGGCTTGCGCAAGCGGCATTAGCTTAAAGAATTTCGGGACGCTAACCGCCATTTGTCCGTCCAAAATCGCTCTCATTTCCAAAGTAATGAGCTTATCGCCCTGCCATAACGTTGAGTTTTTTTCAGTTATGTTTTTATCGTGATTATTTACAGTCGTTTGAGATAGGATCGTATTTTCATTATTAGATGCAGCATTCTGATTAAGCTTGTTTTTGATGCTAAGGATCTGCTCGTCCATATAGTTCATAAGGGTAGTCCCTTCTTAAAAAAATATGACTTTTTGGAAAATTCAATCGGAATTGAAGCGCTGTCGTTCGAATAAATGACATCCGGTCTGTGAGCCGATGAATATTCGCCGCTGCTGCTTCAGGTAGTAACTCCTGCTTTTTAGAACCCCTGACTCAATCCACAATCATCCGCTGCCTTCCACCGTGCCGTACATCAGGAGACAGCGCTCTGCCTCCTCCCGCTTCACTCAAAATTCTCCGCAGGCCTGCGAAGATGCGCTCATTGCTCAGCTCGCGGTATCCCGTTCCGAGACGCTGACCGAGATAATGCTGAATGACGTTCCGTTCCACGGCGCCGCCGTTCAGACAGAGCATGGCAAAGCTCGCATCATAGGGGTGATCCGTGCCGCTCTTCAGCAGTTCATTGGCGAAATACTGCAAAATGAATGGAGACAGCGTGCTGCTTCCGATGCCTGCATACGGCACATGGATGACGTTGAACGTGTTATACTCGGTCTCCAAGTCGGCAAAACCCTGATAATCCGCACGCAGCCGGGCACCCTCCTTCAGCTTGAACCGACCGAGTTCCAGCTCGTCCGTCTGCACCTGCATGTCGTGCTCATCAAGCACGATCTCGCCCGGAAGCGTCGTGAAGTCGCTCGCTGCCTGTTCCGTGAGAAAGCGAATTTTGAGCACTGTCTCCTTGCCGTTCGAGGAATACGGAAGTTCGAAATCCTCTTCCATGGTATATAAGCGGCCGTCATGCTTGACGATGCCCTTGGTAATCATCAAGCTTTCCGCATTGACCTGAACCTCTCCACCCACGATGATACCGTCGGAATAGTGCTGGTAGATGATGTCGGCGAACTGGCGTGGATAATCGCGCAGGCTCTCCAGCATGGCGGTTTTCAGAATCCGACCTTTATGGAAGTGTGGTAATTGATGCTTGAACAAGATGCTTCCTCCTTTCCCCGCTGAGATTGTTCAACAAGGCCGCCTTTCTCCAACTCATACAGGAAATCACTCGGCCTTCTTGAACACGTACGTCCTTCCTTATTTCAACCCGTCGAAGAAATCCAACTCCGACAAATCATTTTCGAACGCATAGAATTGCTTCTTCCCGATATGGAGCTGCTCATTCACCCGCGCAACCGGCACTGCGTTGAAGCCCCAGCTGCCATCGCCCGCAAAAACGAACCATTTCGCCTCGCCGTTGGCAATCGAATCCGTATCGTCCTGTGGAATGCTTGCGCCGTACTGGGCGGCGATCTCTTCGTATAGAGCAGGGCTGTAATCGGCAAAATCATTCCGATATGTCACTGTGTGTCTCAATTGCCCGTCGCCTCCACGAATATGGAACTCGATCTCATGCGCGCTAAGCGGCCGCGAAATCGAGCCCTGCGCCTGATCCAGCCGCTCGTAGCCGGAGATGAGCATCTTCTCCCGCCCGGTATGTGTCCAGGCACTGACCGAATACGGAACGACCGGCGCATGATTCGTTAGCTGCGCCTCGATAAGGCCCGACTTCCGAGCGCTCAAGTAACGCAGGGCACCGCGCAAGCAGGCCAGCTTCAGCTCTGGAACCTTCCCCGAATCTTCCGCCTTCTGCCGGAATTCGATTGCTCTTCCCGGTACGAATTCCTTCAGCGCTTCCCGAAACACGTCGATGCGGCAGGATTGGCCTGTCAGCTTAATGATGGAGTAGTCCTGCAGCCTACCGTCGCGGTAGAACTCGTCCAGAAACTTGCGTACGATGGCGTAAATGTCTCCACGAATCAACTGGTTCATTTCTTGAATGTTGAACACGATGTCCGGCGGCTCGTATACGTCCCGGAACTGCCCGTTCTCGCGCAGTGACAGGCACCATCGATCCACGGCCGTAAGATTCAGGTCGCTTTCTGTCCTGCTTCCCGGCCCTGAGTGGAATCGATTGCGAAGGATGCCCGTTTTGCGGAAAAATTCCTTCTTCATGCCGTCCGCCAGCTCCCACAGCACATAAAAATTGTTCCGCACGCGCTGATATTCATCGCGCGCATGGTTCTCATATTCCTTGAACCGAGTCGGAAGAAAGTGCTCCGTCTCCTTATAACGGGCGTCGAAGTTTGAATAGACGGCATCTGCGCCGAATTCGTCGACATGCCGATAAATGTCCGTCGCCGGAATGTCAATCAAGCTGTCGATGTCTGGCAGACTCGCCTTCCTGTAGAAGTCGGCAAATGCGATCTTCATGTACTGCATGATGCGGTATGTAAGATTGTTGCCGCCGAAGTTCGTATCTCCGTTCTCATAGGATGTATGGATATCGAGCTTATAAGCGATATGCCCATCCTCGATGCGGAACCGGCATGACGACAGATCGGTCGTTCCTCCGCCGCAGTCGATCACGAGCGCTTGATATTCTTCGCCGTCCAGAAACCGCTGTTTCTCCATCTGATCAGCGATCGTGTTGTACAATACGGCCAAGCCTTCATCCAGCGCATCCTTGGTCTCAATGCGGTACTCCGGCAACATATCCGCGAACATATCGATGAATTGTGTCTTCATCTTGACCGGGCCCGATAGATGGAGATGCTTGAAGCGGCATTTGAATTGATGCTCTGCCGTTCGGATTACATGCAGCATATAGGCGCGCAGCAAATCGCTTCTGCTTACCGTTGCTGCATTCCCATGGCCGTCCGTCACTTCCTCCAGCCGCTTGTAATTGTTCACCCAGCGCTTCATTCCATGGAACACGGAGGCGCTGGAGCTGTACCCACTTTTCCGCTTATCCTGCAGCGCATCGCTGCCGAAGCTGAACCGGATTCGCTCCGGATCCGAGCAATCTGCGATTCCGATTACAGTAGGCAGCGACTCGAGCCATTCCCCTTCCTTGGATGTTCCGTCAGGGAAGCACACATAGTTGATACGATCAAGCCGGATTCGCCCGTTCAGCAGATCCGTCGCATTTGGTGAAGCCACGTACCCACCGTGCAAATACGCCCCTGCCGTTGTATTTGTCGTCCCGAAGTCAATCGCCAACACCGCGTCCGTCTCTTCCAGCTCGCGGATATCCAAATCCGCCACCGGAATCTTGTAATAGTACAGATTGGCCGGCGGCTGCGGGGTGCTGCGATAGTACGTGCGATACACATATTCCGATACTTGCTTCGGGAAAAAGAGCAGACTGTATTGGCGATTCGCCGTCTTCCTCACTTCCGCTCCCTCGCCCATCGCAAGCCAATAGCTGCCCGGACGCAGACTATCCTTCACCAGATTGAGGATCGCGCACAGCTCCATATGCTCATTGACAAGCAGCACGTTCGATTCGGCAATTTCCGTTCCCGCTTCCACCCTGTATCCATCATGCCGATCGAGCTTCAAGCCGTCGTATAGCGTAATCTTGGCCGGAACCCGAATACCTCCGTCATTCGGCAGCGGCATACGGAGATAAGTTCGTACCATCTTCTCGACCCGTTCAAACCCGTCCGGGCTAGCCGTTTGAATGAGCTGGCTTTCCTCCGCCCCCCGGTATTTCATGACAGTTGCAATTAATCCGTCGCGATCAAGCGTATGGATCATTCCTTCAATCAGCTTTTCCTGATGGCAAATGTTCCGGAGCTGAAATGTCGTCATCTCCGATAGTTCCTCCCGGGTATATTCCACATGCTTCCGCCCCGCATCCCGCTTGGCCGGCTGCTTATAAAGCCTATATGTATACTCGCTCATCTTTGCCCCCTCCCGGCCGCCTCGCGTCCAGCCTTGCTTCTTATCTTTATAAGTTAATACAGCGACACATTTCCAATCCGCATCGTATCCTCCATGCCAATAATGCCGAAATGATCCTGCCAGTACACTTCCGTATGGAACCTCGCTGGCAGGAACAGCTCCTGAATCAATTCGAGCTTCATTCGCGCCGGTTCACTTTCCTCCTGTCCGACATAGAAGAGAAGCTCGTCCCGATCCTCGCAATTCGCATAGATCGTCGAGCTGCGAAAGATGCCGCGCATCGTATCCTTGAGCAGGTATATCGCCTCACCCGTCTCATATAGCCGCAGCACATTCCCCGCGATCATCTCGCGCTGCTCTTGATTGAACAGGCCGATCCCCTTGCTGACGCGCAAACCGAACTTCCCCTCTTCCATGTCGCGCAGCACGAACTTTATGTAATACTCGCGCCGGTTCATCCCCTGATAACGATCAATTTCCGTCACAAAGTGAAGCACGATATCGAACAGCGTATGGCGCAGCTCCACATCCTCTTCATTGTTTATGTCGAACATGTCCTTGAACAGATCGTAGAACCGATAATACGGATTCACCTCGATTGTGTCCGGCACCGCATTCGCCCAAACGTTGAGCTCCTCCAAGCTCAGTTCCATATAGGGCGAATACACCTTGGCGGGGACAAAGCAAAAATCCGACGCGCTCAGACCGGATTGCTCTGCCTTAATGACCAAATCCCATATGTAATTCACGCCAATACCCCTTCGCACTTATACTCGGGAAAATGCATCTGCACCTCGGAAACGAGAAAGCTCATCAGATCATGCAGAATGAACTGCTCTCCTTCCGACACTTCGTCCTCGACTGCGCGGAAGCTAAGCCGCATAATTTTCTTATCCAGTACCGTCCGCACATTGTCGCTAATGAACGAGTTCATCTCATAGGATTGTTCTCCGCCGTTATTCGCTTCCAGGATATCCACATGCTCCAGTTGAAGCATCTGCGCTGCCTCAAAAGCATTCACGAGCCGCACAATCTCGCCCTTGGAGCGCACGATTTGGGCTTGCTTCCTCGCATATTTGCCGATAAAGCCATCTGCTCTCCGATTGGATACCAGCTTGTATTCCAAGCTTCCAAGCCGGGATTCCGAAGGCTGCGCAATCTTCACGACCGTCCACATGCCGGATTTCTCATGCGGCGACACAATCGTCAAATCGTCTCTCGTTCGCTTGATATAACGAATGTGTTCCTCATTTCCTTCCACCAGATAGCCATGTTCGCTGCCCAGCTTGTGAATCGCCAGAACATGTTCGTAATTAATTCGATCGGCTGCAGGCTCGGGAAAGCCGTCGTTCTGAATGGCAAGCCGCTCGATATTCCAGAGCGGTACGAGATCCACGTGCTTATGAGGCTCGAATTCCTCTAGATTAACGGTAATCTCGTTGATCTCGTCCTCTTTCCGCAAAGCACTGTCGCAGTCCGTGAGCCATACGTCAAAAAATTTATAAGCGTATGGATGATTCAATGTCTTCCATGGAACGCTGTTCTGTTGAAAGACACGGTATAGCTTCTCGATCTCGTTGATGTACAGTCGGCTTTGCGACAAGCGCACCGTAATCGCATAATTGCCCCCTGTTGTCTTCATCTCTCCGCGGAATGTTCTTTTCCCTGACATCAGGTTATGCAGCCTTGCAAAATCACACTGCAAAAACAGAGTTAGCAGCAGCGCTTTCCCCTGCTGCTTCATCTGCTCGACAAGACTTCCCATTTCTATCGTTTTGTGTGCCGTGTCCTCCGGCAGCATCGGGCGGAGGAAATCATGAATCGGGTCGACATCATCGCGGCGGCACATCGATACGAAAATATCGTGCTTTTCCTCGCCATCCTCAATTTCGTCGAATACCTTGCGCTCTATTTTCCGATTCATGTCTTCCTGATATTCCACCAGGTTCAGGAACAATCCAGTCATTATATTTTTCAATAACTTGCGCTGCTCCAGATCCTCCATCCTGCTCAATCGATCATGTATCAGTTCCTTCATGGCGCCTGATGGACTCCTTCCTTGTTCCCTTGTTCTCCCTGCTAGGGGATGGAGCTTCATTCCCTTTGCCGGCAGTTGAAGCATTCCCCGTTGGCATCCCTTATCCGCTGCTCGCAGCCGCTCCGCTTTCGGCGTTGCTCGGCACGGCTCCACCAGCGGCATTGCCCGCTGTGCCTCCGCTTCCGGCGTTGCTCGGTGCAGATTCGCCCGCCGCATTGCCCGCTGTGCCTCCGCTTCCAGCGTTGCTCGGCGCAGATCCGCCTGCCGTATTGCCCGCTGCGCCTCCGCCCCCGGCATTGCCTCCTGCGGTCCCGCCTCCATTCGCGGCGGCAGGAGGCTGTGCAGCAGGCGGCGCCGGATTCAGCTTGACCAGCGCCTTATCGATCTTGCGCTCCATGCCCAGCACACGTTCCAGCATGTCGATTTCCTGATAGATTTGCTGCGCGGCGGAATAAGCATCGATAGCTCCCAGATAATCCTGCCCGGCTAACTGCTGGTCGCCCTTCTTCTCATACTTCTCGCCCTCCAGCAGCCGCTTCTCCTTCCGCAAACCAGCAAGCTTCTCTTCCGCTGAATCGAGCTTGGCTCGGATATCCTTCTCTCCGTCGGTGTACCCTTCCTCAAGCGCGGATTTCCGTGCCTTCTGGTAAGAACTGCGCGCCCCAACATAATCCTGTGCCTCGAACTTCTTGTCCCCTTCCTGCACCCAGTTCATAACCTGCATGTACGTGCGGGAACGGTCTATTTTCTCCTCTAGCTGCTTATGATTGAACTCTTTGTATGGCTTTGCTTCCTCCTGCGCCTTCCCGTATTTGTCCAGCGCCTTCGCGAAGTCCTGTCCCTTGAAAGCTTCATCTCCGTCCACCATAAGCTGCATCACGCGCTGCTTCTTCGCGAAAAAGTCCCGGTGGAACTTGTCCTTCAACCGAATCGCCATATTGCGCGCCTCACTGTAATCCTTAATGGCCTTCGGATAATCGCCATCCTTCATATACATGTCTGCACTTTTCTGATATTCGAGCATGTTCTCCAGATTTTCCGCTTTGATCGCCGCCTGCTTTACGAAGTAGAAAGTCGCGCCTCCGCCAACCAGCAGCAGCACGATCAGGGCCAACAGCCACTTCTTCAGCAAACGCCATTTACGCTTCGGATCCTCCTTGAACACCTTGTTCGCATACACAGCAACAGCCGTGTAATTGCTCACGGTTTGCCGCTGCTTGCTGAGCAGCACGTCCTCAAGCGTGTCCGTGAAATCCTCTGGCTCCTTCGCATCCGTTAGTGCGTCGACCATTTCCGTTGCGTTGACATCCTCCCACAAGCCAGGGGTGCACAGCAGCAGAACATCTCCTTCAGACAAAGGAACCTTTTTCGAAACATACGGCTCCAGGCGCTCCGGCTGCCCCATATACTGAAGAAGATTGTGGCGTTCTTCATGAACCTCCATCGCTTCTTCCGAGATTTCTCCGGCATCCTTCATCGACTGTGCCAAGCTCTGATCCCTGCTGCGACCGAAAAAGCGTCCGCCGCGAAAATGATACAGGCGGGCATTACCCGCTGCCACCCAGCGAATCTTCGCATAATCTGTCACGACCAGAATCAGGCTTGCCTTAAGGCGCACGCGCTTGCTCTCCGTTCTCAGCCATTCATGCGCTTCCTGCATGTAATGCTTCAACCGCAGCGAAGACATCGTCGGCTTCTCCGTAAATCGACCAAGAATGCTCTTGACGACCATCTCGGCACTGTCCACTTCCATGTCCGAATCCAAGCCGTCCGCGATGACCCAGCAGGCCATATCATCCAGTTCAACATAGGCAAAATAGTCTTTATTATGTAGAAAAGAACCGGCCTCCGTCACGAAGCTGGTCTTAAAGTCGCTGTTCTCCTTTCTCATCCTTACCCCCGCTTCTCCTGTCCCATGATTCGCATACCTATCACGGAGCTCGTGTTCAAAAAGGAAATTCCCGCCTTCACACAATCAAAAGCGAGTAAAGTGGTCGATTCGATCTGTCTCTCCCAGAAATCTACCGAAGCCAGGAACAACAGGCTTCATGCGTTATCTACGATGACAATGGTCGCGTTGTCTTGATTGGCCAATCTCTTCTGTTCGATCGCTTCGATGATCTCCTCGGCTGCATCGTGAGGTGAAATCGGCTTGGACAGAATCTGCTCCAATTCCACTTCCGTCATCGTGTTGTACACCCCATCGCTGCAGAGAATGATCCGGTCTCCCGGCTGCAGCCTGAACGGCTCGCTGCCGATCTCGATGCTCTTGAAATTCTCATATCCCAAGTAATTGATAAGCCGCCTCTTCATCGGGTGCTCCATCGCTTCTTCCCTTGTGATCTGCCCCGTTAAGCAGCGTTCCTGCAGCACCGACTCCAAGATATGACGCTCATTCATCCGGATGAAATTGTCTTCCCGGAACACCATGATCATACTGTCGCCCACAGCCCCCCAATACAGGAGATCATCCGCAATGACGGCAGCTACCAGCGTCGTCCCTCCAGGCGCGCCCTTCAAATTCCGCAAAATTTCCGTATTGCTTATCTTGGCCGCCTTCGCGAAAAAGCTCTGGACTTCCCGAATATGCTCTAACTTGAGGAACTCTCGAATAAATACGGTTACCGCGAGCGTACTCGCCATTCTGCCGTGCGCCAGGCCGCTTATGCCGTCCGCAAGTACGGCGGCCGTACCGTGTGCGGTCGTGACGCTGGCGAAATAATCGTCCTGCTCTTCACGAGCGCCAATCGTCTGCCCATTGCCGATCGGCATGCCGGACGCAGGTGGCTCAAGGCTCACCGTATCCAGCAGCAGCCGGCGCCGCACACCCAGCAGAAGCAGAATTGCGGCAGTACAAGTCAACACGATCAAATACGGTACCCAATTCTGTACATCCATTGTGGTCATCATCCCTAACCCATATTGTGATTCCACTCGAAATGTATGCCGCAGAGCGGAATGAAGATAAATTTGCTGCGACCGAGCTGAATGACGTCATACGCTGCCAGCTCCACCGGCGAATAAACGGCCTCTTCGTTGTGATAAGCAAGTCCTGAGGCATCTCCTGGCAATAGGTAGAAATTGCGCTTCTTCGGATCATATACGATTACCGCATGATTTCTGCGCGAGATGGCATTGTCGCCCAAGATGCGAATATGCATCTCCTCTGCGCGCCCGATAAAATTCTTCTCCGCCATAATCCGATAGTCCTGACCAAGCTGAGGGCCCTCAATGCATACGAGCCAGCCGGTTACCGGCTCGATGCCGGTCGTTTCCCCTAGGTATGGCATCGTCTTCTCATTGTCCTCCACGTGCGGCGGCCTCTTCGCGTCCACATTCTGCGGCTGTTCCACCGATATGCTGCAATAAGGGCATATGCTGCCATGCTTCCTCGTACTGAACATGTGTCCGTTAGCGCATCTTGTCAGACTCATCTTTCTTCATTCCCCCGTCAATTTGAATAGTTCTCTTATGATCATGAAGTCAATATATCGTTCGTTATTTCGCCAGTAACCGCGTGTTGGCAATGCTGATGACATCTCCGGAATGAATCCGACATGGTTCCTCCGGTTCCAACTGATTCGCCCTTTTCCCCCCAGCTCTTCGAATGCCAACCCCGCTGCGGGAATCAAGATCCTCGATGAACCATTGGCCCGAGGCATAATTGAGCACCGCATGATGCTTGCTAATAAGCGACGCATATTCCGAATCCGACAGATCTATGTCAACCTCGCCTTCTGCACCGGTTTTGCCGATAAGCAAGGATGTTTCGCCGTGGATGTACCATTCCTTTACGCTCTCTCCCTCATCATTCAGGAGTACAAGCTTGGCAATGGTGTCGACTTCGTCCTGCCGGCCTGCTTCACGACTACCGGAACGTCGCGCCGCATACACGATTATCGCGATCGCCAGAAGGACTCCGACCGCCGCCTTCAGGACGGGATCGATGTTCCATATGTACACATATAACAGAGCAGCAACCACAATGGCTGCAACCCCTATATCAATGAGCGCGATCCACCCGCTCTTTCGATTGGCATGACGGTGAACTTGATCGCTGCTATTTTGCTTACTCACATCTCATTCCTCCGTTGCTTCGCTCAACTCATGTGCATCCCTTTTATTAAAAAAAGCACCGTACTTAAAGCAAAACGATGGCTTTGCTAGCTTGTTCGGAGCTGTCTCACATGTCACTCTGCCTTGTCATATTCGTCCGAAAATACCATACCGCGTGCGTATAGTCGCCGAAGCCGTACCCGAATTGCATAGGCAATCGGCAGAGCCACTCTATTTTTTCTTGTTCATACCGAAAAAGCGTTGGAACATCTCGGACGTATCTATCGGATTCCCCGCGTCCTTGCCGCCGTTCTGCATTGGCTTCTTCGTTTTTGGATCAAAGCCGAAAAATCGCGCGAAATTGGCTTCCACGTTCCGTGGATCAAAATTCGCCCGTTCTCCTGCCGCTTTTCCAGAAGCTGCATTTCTCCCTCTTGAATGGGTAGATTGATGATTTCGTCCGGAGTCTCGCTCCATGCCATCCAGCTTATCATCATAAGCCTTCCGTGCAGCCTCATCCTGAAGCACCGCGTAGGCTTCATGAATCTGCTTGAACCGTTGTTCCGCCTCGCTGCTTCCCCCATTTACATCGGGATGATACTGCTTGGCGAGCCGCCGATATGCCTTCTTCAATTCTTCAGGCGATGCATGCCGCTGTACGCCCAGAAGTTCATAATAGTTCGTCATTCGCCTCGCCCCTGCCTTTCTAACGGTTTTCAACAAAATATTGCAATGCTTCTCATGAATTTCCCAGTGTATCGGATAAAAATATTAAGAGGCTGTAAGCCTCTTAATATTTGTTGTCCGCACTGCCACCAGAACAGGACGTACCTGCTTATACCGGGTAACCGCCGTCGATTGTAGCCAGTTCGGTTTTGTCTTTCTTTTGTTTGATGTACAGCGTGAATGTACCTACGCCTTCCGTGTCCCCGTAAGTTTCGGAGTAGTCCACCACGAATGCGTTCGGGAAATACACTTTGCGCACCACTTGATCCGCAGCGACAACCTCAAGCGTTACCTTGCGGTAGCAGTCCGCCTTCTCAGCAGGAACGAGCGACCACAATGCCAGCTTCTTCGTGTCGTCAGCGTTGTCACCGTCAGTCGCCGTGATGATCTTGCCGGAAATGCGCAGCGTCGCGCCCACGTCCGTCGATCTTGCGTTGGAATCGTTCGGTGTGTCCGTGTCATACACAACTTTCTGAATGTTGTCCATGCCGAGCTCGATCGTTTCTGCGCCTTCTACTCTAAGTATGAATCCCATGAATTTTGCCTCCTTGAATGAAAATAATTTAGGTTCCGCAAGCATGGAATGCTTACGGGATTTATGTTGGAAGGCGCGCTTGAAGCACGCCTCTAACATACGCTTCCATATGCCAGCCAAGCTTCTAATCATTAGGCTTTAACAGGCGTAGTGCCCTTCGTGATCATGACTTCGAGATTCTTCACATTGCCGTTGAACACAAGATCGATATGGCATAGATTGCTCTTGTCGTCTATCACATAGGACATGTCATCCCCGTCTTGAATGATCGAGTTGACAAAGCCGCGCGTACCAAGCCACTTGCTCCTTTGGCTGCTCGGATTATTGCTGAAGAATTTCACGATGTTCTCATGCTTGAAGTCACCCGTCTGGAAGCGGAGAATCCGCTCGATATAGGTGCTGACAAGCGTTTTGTATATGGAATCAAAGCCATTCTCGGTCAATGCCATGCTTCTGGCCTTGTATACCGTGATTCGCTTGATGTCTTTATCCTGAAGCTGCGCATTCTCGGAAGAGAAGACGAAGCCAAAGTTTTTATAGTTGATCGCGTCTTTGATGTTGTTCGTAAATCCAGTAATCTCCTTCGCCATCGTCGTAACCGCGCGCAGCGCATGGTCGCTTGCTTCAATATCGAAGCGTACGCCCGGATAGTCACGGCTGACGTTCTTGAACGATTCGCGCAAATATTCAGGACACTGATAGGCGGCAACGACCCCGGCAGCAACATAAGCGGCGCCTACGTACACACCCTCGATCCACAGCTTCAAGATGTCTTCCTTATCTTGGGACAGCTTGACGCCGTCCTCCGTGTGGAGCATGCGGCTATCGATGATAACGCCGGACTTATCCTTCGGAATAATGGTGAAGTTCGGGATGCATGGAATGGCGAACTCGCTGTATTCCTTGCGAACCATACTACTGCACTTGTCGATATACTTGTCGAGACCGGTGGTTGCCAGACTGTTGAAGGTCGTCTCTTCTCCAGATTCGAAGTTGAAGAATACCTGCACCTTATAGTCCTTCACGACTTGCAGGAGCATCGACAGCGATTCCATCGTGTTGCCCTCCTGCTTCACGGTCTTGCCGTTGCCGCGGAAGCGTTCACGGGACACCTTCACCTTGCCGGCCGATTCCAGCTCGACGGACGGCACGATCCCGAACCAGATCGTGTCGGAGAATTCATTCTTTGAGTTCACCGTGTTCAGATACGTCTCCAAGCGCGGAATATTGCTGCTCTTCACGGTCATATCCAGCTTCGCGTTCGTGATGAGCATGGACGGAAGCATTCCCTTGTTCTTGGTCGCATACTGATCGAAGAACATCCGTACGCCCAGTATCTTCTCCACGAGCGGCTTGACTGTTTTTACAAAGTCATCCTTCGCATTCTTGTAGAACTCCAAATACGTATTATAGTTTTGTACTTCCGTCTCCGTATCGACCTCGTTATGTACCGCTGGCAGCGGACAGAATGTACGCACTACCAAATCCTTCACGTAAGAAGACGGCGTCTCTGTAATGGATTCATAATCTTCGCCGAACACGTTCGAAAGCTCGGTACCGCTGTTGTCATCCAAGAGCATCAGCTCGGTATTGTCGCTCTTCGGCGCTTCAATGATCTTCAATTCGCCCGACTCACCGATCGTCAGCATGCCGATTTGGATCGCCTCGGCTTGATTCTCCTCCCGCGAGCCGCCCAACAAGAGCCGTGTCTTGATATCTTCAATCGCGAGCGGCAGCATTGCCATCACGTTGTTGTAATTTTTGCTGGCATCCTCGAACATCCCGTTCAGCTTATCGCCCAAATCAAGCTTCTTCGGATCCCCTTCATCCAGCTTGTCATACTGGCCGTACAAGTAATGGATTTCCTTGCGCACTTGGCGAATATCGTCCATCACCTTCTTTGGCGAAATCATGTCGAGCAAATTCTCGAACTTGAAATCGACGTTCGTAATTCCCTGACTGCGCTTCGTATCGATCAGGGTGAACAGCATTTTCAGAAAATCATTGTTCTGGTCGATCTTAATTTCTGAGATGCAATCCTCCGCGATTCCCTCCGGCTTCTTCAGCGTATACATCACTTTCTGATTGGCTGCATTGTAGAACGAATACACGCTCGGAGAGAACTTGTCGAGGAACTCATCAAAGCTCCGAACAAGCAGGTGCTCGTTCACTTCCTTGATCTTGTCGTCACTGAGGCTGTCAATTCCTTTGACATCACCTACGATGGTCAGCAGATCCAGCATTTCCGGGTTAATCTCCTCGAAAAGCATGGCTCGGTTCGTTTGACTGATAATGTCCATAATGTCAGCACAAAAACGGCAACCAACTTAACTTACGCTTGAACGCATAAGCTAGGACTGGTATGCACGCTTTATGCTTCCTCCTCTCTATTTCGTTGCAATAGTCTTCTCGCACTAGATATGCAAGAGAAATCATACCTTCGCAAATACAGTTTTCTATAATTTGGGTGATTAGTTCTATTTAAATCTTAGAGAGAACATCCCAAATTTGTCAATATTATTTATTTGTCGCTCAAATTCGCTATAAATCCCCTTGATTTACCCAAATCAAGAAAAAAATTTGTCGTTAGCCCTTCACTTTTTGGTACTTATTTCCGATGATTTGAGATAGGATGACAGTACCAACTGCCCAGTATCCCAGACACCATTCCTCCTTTTCCCAAATATTTCGGTAGAATCTAACAAATACTTTATATCGAAACAAAAAATATTTATATTTTTTGTTAAAAGGTGGGTATATAGTTTTTATGTGTAGACGAAATATTTTCAAATCTATGATTTTCCTGCTTACGACCTGCTTGTTATTCCTAACGTCATCAGCCCTGATACCTATCCACACCCTAGCTCAGGCCGATTCTGCACAAGGAATCGATGCCGTATTCGTCATGGACGTCAGTTATTCCATGAACGAGACCGACAAGGAAGGCATTGCGTCGGAAGTCGTCAATATGTTCATGGACATGAGCGATTCGGAACGCACGCGTATTGGGTTCGTTGCCTATAACGACAGAATCGTGGCCTCGGAGCCGCTAACTTCGCTCGCTGAGCCCAGGCAGAAGGAGAAGCTGAAGCGTCAGATCAGCAGCTTGCGCCGCTATGGGTACACGGATCTAGGCCTCGGCTTGAAGAAGGGAGCCGAGATCGCTGGGAAAGGAACTGGACAAGGCCATAAGCCATTCATTATCCTACTGTCCGACGGGGGCACCGACTTCGGTAATGCTTACACGGGCCGAACGATCGCCGATTCGAACCAGGACGTAGAGCGCGTCATTCAGCAGGCGAACAAGCAGGGATACCCTATTTACACCATCGGCCTGAATCATGACGGCTCGGTGAATGAGAAGCAGCTGAAGACCATTGCCGCAAAGACCGGCGGCACTTCGTATGTCACGACAAGCGCAGAAGAGCTGCCTGATATATTCAACCGCATTTTCGCCGATCAAATCCAATCAGTTCTCGTACCGATTGCCGCGTTAACGGCCACTGGAGGCATGCAGGAAGTAAAGGTTCCTCTTCCGAACTCCAGCATGTCGGAAGCCAATCTCATTCTGCTGTCTCAGAGCCCATTGCTGGAGTCTCAGCTCTATAACAGCACCAAGAATGCGCGATTCTATAAATCCGGCAAATATACGTTGATGAAGATTCCCGAGCCGCGCAAAGGCGAGCTGCTTTTGAAGTTCAGGGGAATGACAGGCGATGTTGTAAAGGTGAACCTGCTTGGCAGCTATAACATGCGAGCAGTCGGGGAATTGACTTCCAAGGAAGCGACGAAAGGACTGCCGACAGCCTTCACGGCTCGCTTGTATTCCCTGTCGAACAAGCAGCCATTGGAAGATAAGGATGTATACATGGACGTACAGGCAGAGCTTGTTATCACCAATCGGCAGACGAAGCAGAAAGAACGCGTGCAGATGACGAACAACGGGACAGGCTTCTCGGCGGAGCATCGCTTCCGGACATCAGGGAAATACGACTGGACTGTCGTCATGAATGGGCCTCATTTCTTCAGAGAAACCGCAGGCAGCATGCTCGAAATCGTCAATAAAGCGCCGGTATTGTCCGGACAGAATCAAATTGGCATCGTGAAGGAAGATGGCGAGGCGAAGCTGAATTTCAAGGATTATTTCACCGATCCGAACGGAGATGAATTGACGTACAAGATTGTCTCCAGCGATCATAAAAATCGAATGGAGGCACGTGTCGAAGGGGCGGCGCTTTACCTGTCCCCGCTGCATTCCGGCTCTTCGGAAATAACCGTAACGGCAACCGACCCTGAGGGGGGAACGGTTACTGGAAAGCTGTACGTGAAGATTTCTTCGGTGTGGGAACGTTATTGGATTATCGGAGGCTGTGCGTTGGCTGCATTGATTGCCTTATTCGCACTATACGTGCTGCTGCGTCCAAAGCCGACGTTCACTGGGAGACTGGAAGGGTACTTCTTAAACACGGCAAGTGGCAATGAGGTTCCCGTTAAATACTGGCCACTTACTTCCTTCGGCAAAACGCGAAAGATAAGCCTGCAGCAGCTGTTTGCTCGCCTGGATGTGAATGAGCCATTGCCGGAAGCCGCCCATATCCTGTTCGAGGCTGGCAAGAACGGCACACTCCGAATCAAGCACCGTACCAACTGTACGGTGGCCAAGGGACGTACGCCTATTAAGCCGAACGATACGGAAACGCTTGAATACAATGATAAGCTGTACATTACGTTCGAGGATGGGATAACGGAGATCGAGCTGCGCTATAAAGCTGTTAAACAGGGCGCTGTATCGTATGCAGATCCGTCTGCAATGTCACGCTAAATGAAATCAACAACCGGTAGGGACAATGGAAGTAGATACAAATCAGGGGCTGATTCAGTTCATTAGAACCTAGATTTCAATAAGTAAATAAAGAGGCTGTCCCACACTCGGACAGCCTCTCATTATTTATTAATAGTGCATCGTTATGCCATGTTGCGCTTTATGCAGCAAATCCTATAAATGCCACCTAGCACACCATATTGATGTAAATCGTACAACATGACCTGTTGCAAACGTAGTTGCACCTACATCCTACTTCTAAGCCTGCTTGCGATCATCCTGCTGCCGCGCCTTGTGCTTGCCGAGCAAGCGCTCAACCATTGCCAGCAGAATTCGTTCCGCATGCAGCGCGGCCTTCATCTGCTTCATGGAAGCATGCCTCTTATCTGGTCGAACCGCTAGTCCCTTGCGAATAGTGCGCTCCATCAGTGGGCTGACGCTGCGGTTTAGGCTTCTGACCGATTCCAGATTATCCTGGAACAAGCGCCTAGTCACATCATTCGGCGTGCGGCCGCTTAGGCAAAAATACATCGTAGCTGCAAAGCTGTATACGTCGGACGTGATTCCCTGCTGCGATTTTTCGGAATAGAATTCAAGCGGCGAATATCCCGTGCTCGTAAAAATCCGATGACCCGTCTTCTCATAGTATATAGCAGAACCGAAATCGAGCAGCTTCGGCTGACCGTCCTCTCCAATGATAATGTTCGCTGGCTTGATATCGCGATGAATGATGCCTTGCGCATGGACATATTCAAGCGCAGATGCAAGCGGCAGTATCGTATCGCGCAGGAAATCGGCCACGGAAACAAGCCTGCCTTCTTCAACAAATCGCTCAAGCGAGATGCCCTTGCAATACTCCATTATCATATAATGCGTCCCGTTCTCCTCAAAATAATCCACAAGGCGAACGATGTTCGAGTGGCTCAATTGCTGCAGCATCTGCGTTTCCATCAGGAAGGCCTCCCGCAGCTCATCATACTGCCGTTGAACAGAGGGTACACGGCACAGCACGGTTCGCTTGTCCAGATCGCGAAGAGCTACCTGCCTCGGGTAGAACTCTTTCACGATGACCGCCGCTCCGTCCGCCAGCTTCCGTCCCGCATATACATTGGCCAGCTCGCTGCAAGCGATTACTTTCTTCACTTTATAGGAATGATGAAGCACAACATTTCGATTCAAACAAATGCCAGCATAATCCGGTTTCACGGTTTCCTCCAGAAGCTCTGGCCTGACTGGGACGTGGAAGTTGCATCGTCCGCCAGCAGACACGTAGTATCTATTATTGTAACACGATACCCAATATTTGCTATATAAGATTTATATGGTTTATTGAATTCTATGAGATAACGATCAAGAGAGATAATGCTTTGACCTTCAATCTTTTCCCATGATATAATTCGGTCATTCTTTCCAATGAGGTGAAATGGATGTCATTCCGCAACGTTCGAGGTATGTAGGTTCCGGGCTGGGTCAAAACGCGTACCAGCTATCAAGGGGATAGTCTGCCCTTTTGAGCCTAACGGAACCAGAGAGCCGCGCAACGAAATGGAATCCATTCAGAAGGATATGCAGTTGTACAGTTCCTGCCGATCTGACAACTCGTATTCCCATTAATTTCACATACTATTGGAAGGCGGAATCAATATGAACTCTTTCGATTACAAACAATTTTATGATCAAGTAGGCAGGCTGAACGGTTGGGATTTCAGTCAAGTGAAATCAACTACAGAGGGGACGAATTGGGAGCTATTCCATGAGGCTGGCAAGCTGTGCGCCAAGTCGGACATCCTGCTCGACATCGGTACAGGTGGCGGTGAATCCGTGCTGCCGATCGCAGGTCAAGTGCTTCTGCTCGTTGGAATCGATGCTTCTGCAAGCATGGTCTGTACGGCACAAGCGAATCTGGCAGCAGCTCAGAAGTCCAATGTTCGCTTTATGCAGATGAATGCAGAGCAGCTTATGTTCCCAGATCGACACTTCGACATCATCACATGTCGACATTCCGAATTCAATGCCACAGAAGTTGCTAGGGTATTGACGGACGATGGCGTGTTCCTAACCCAACAAATCAGTGAAGGCAACAAGCTCAACCTGAAGCAGGCATTCGGCAGAGGACAAAGCAGCGGCGTTGAATCCGGCACCTTGCTGCGTCGATATCAGAAAGAGCTTGGCGAAGCTGGATTCATGAATATCCAATCCTATGAAATCAATCTGACACAGTATTATCAGACCGAAGAAGATCTGATGTTCATCCTTATACATACGCCAACGATACCGAACTTCGGGCAATTCGAGGACGATATGCGCATCTTCAAGCAATTCGTCGCCGACAATAGCACAGATAAGGGCATTCGTACGAATGAACAACGGTTCGCCATCGTTGCAAGAAAGCATTAATCCATCATACGATTTGAGCGATGACTCTTATAGACCATCCTTGCGCATGTAGGATTATTTAATGGTAACTGTCACACTTTATATACAATTCGTCATATAAATTAAAGCAGCCAAGGGATTCGTCCCCCTGGCTGCTTATTTAGATCGGCGAGCTTCTATCGATGTACAATCTAGTCATGATTCACCTTATCTTGTACAGCATTCGGATTTCGCCTTATTGCTCGCGCTTTTCCCAGCTCCAATAATATTTCATCTCTCTAAAAGCAACATCCCACAATGTTTCATTTCCTTCAATGGTTATCGTCAGCTCATTTGCCTTTTCGAGATAAACTGTGAATATTTCCGGCTCATGGCGTTCTGCAGACGCAGACAGGAACTCATGTCCATCAACGGACACACTTACTCTCCCCTGCAACTCCTTCTGATCGGGAACTCCATAAAACAAGGAAAGATAAAGCTCTTTATTGCCTAACGAATACGTATATGTCCCCCTATTTTTTCCATCGATACTATACACATTATATTTGGGCTCTACGGTTTGACCGCCAATTTTGAAACGGTATGGTTTTGTGCCCGTTGATGTATTTCCGGTGCTGTCTATCAGTTCGTTCAACGCCACAAAGGGACCCATTTCTTGGGTAAACGCCTTGTCAACAATCCCGAAGCTCCCCCAAACCACAGTCATAAGGACAACAATGAAAATGCCCGTGGCAGCTATACTTTTCCGGATATTATTTGTACGAAAGCCAAGTTTGTACGCCCAGAATCCGATTGCTGCGCCTAATGAGTTTTCAATTACGTCGTTAATATCGAAGCTGCCGAGCAACGTTAGTGCCTGAATCGTTTCAATCACGAGAATGGATAGGATGAACAATGCAATGAATCGAATAAAGCCCGTTCGATATAACAACGGAATCAAAATGCCAAAAGGAATGAAAGCCGCAATGTTTCCAAATCCAACCAAGTCCATCAGAGTAGGATGTAGAAGATCTGATACACTTGGCAGCCTAAAAAAACTGTCCGGTATAAGAATAAAGGTATAACCATCCTTTTGATCTATGGTACCTACTCTACCGAAAGCTAGAAATATAAAATAAAGAATCAAAAATGTATAGCATATGGTTATGCCCAACATAATCTTACGCTGCTGTTTAGTCATGGTTTACTCCTTTATAGCCGATTTCCATATCTATGCTGATGGATTTCATTTTATCTGTCTAAAATGACTTTCAAGTGACAGTGAAGGTGACAATTTAGTCACTTACGGAGCGGAGATAAATCACTTTTTACTGTATATGAATCTCCTCAATTACTTGTATAAAATAAAAGCAGCCAAAGGAATTTATCCCCTGACTGCTATCTTACGTCACGATAAGATTACCGATAAGTCACCGTTGAACCGCAATACTCACAAGTTGAGGTGGAGCTAGGAGATACACTCGTTTGTGCGCCGCAGCTAGAACATGCAATCATTTTGGGCAACTGTGGTGCAGTCTGTGGTACAGTCGAACTAGCTGCTGCTTCCATTTCTGCACGACGAATCGGCTGCGCTGGAGGTTCCTCAACGATCTCCTCAATTGTTGGCGCATACGAAGGCATTGGCACAGGCTCCTGTTCGAAATAAGCTAGATGCTCTCTTCTAAAGCGCTCCTGTGACCTTTTCTCCAATCCTGATGCTGCCCACCAGAGCAATACCCCCGGTGTGAAAAAGAGCAGCGCAAAAATAGCTGCCAACATGAACTTATCTCCTTGTGTAGACCAGTTCACGATCATACCAAACCATACGATCCCATATAAGAACATAAGAAACCCACCTGCAAATCGCAGGAATGATTGAAAGGCCATGCTAGGCGGATTAAGCCCTAGCTGTCGCAATTGCTCGCGTTCATCTGCTTTTTTCTTCATACTGCCTCCAATTTTTCGGAGCACCAATCCAGGAAGAAGAAATACAAGCAGACATATCATTAGATAATCCTTCCGAAACATAGATCGATCCATAAGCATCCCAAGGATACTAAGTACAAGCGCAAATATGAGAAAACCGCCGCAAAATTTTAAAAAAGAACCGATCTTTCCCCTCATTCCGCTAAACCTCCTATCACCTATCACACCAAACCATCACATTCCGTATAGTTCATATCGCTAAAGACGGCATTCCGATTCATACGGCCCGCCATTTACGGGCATATAACACTCATTATAAATAACATCCAATGGAGAGGCCAACCTAATTGTGGAAAAAGAATTGCAGAACAAAATGAAATAGACCTCCAGCCAAGCTTGCCATGACTGAAGGTCTAGAGAACTTGCAAAAATGAACATGCATCCGAATGCGAATCTGCAAATCTGCGAATTTACGAACTTGCGAACTTCACTTGCCGCACTGCTGGACAATCTCTACGCTCTAGCTCTAGGGCTCTAGGACATTCCCTCCCTGACGTTCTTCTCCTGCAGCTTCATCCGATATTCAAGCGGCGTCATCTGATTCTGCTTCTTGAAGAAGCGAATGAAGGCCAGCGCAGAATTATAACCAAGTGCGGACGCGATCTCATTGACCCTCTTCGAGGTATTGAGCAGCCATTCCTTCGCCTGCAGATTGCGATAATCATTGATGTAATCGGAGATCCCGATGCCTGTCATTTGCTTATATAGTCTAGATAAGTAGGAAGGATTCAACCCTACCTCGTTCGCAATCGCAATCAGCGAGATATCATGGGTTAAATTATTGGCAATGTACCGATGAACTCGCTTGATCAGTTCTCCCGGAACCTGTTCTTCTCTTCCTTCTTGCCGCTCGAACATGAGATCAGCGAGTTCCCAGAAATATTTCTTCAGATCGAGCCATGTGAATGACTCCTTCTTCTGGTACAAGAAACTAATATCCATCTTCGCGCCGACCTCTTGCTTCAACTTCGGATTCTCTCCTAAATGGGATAGGAACAGCGCCGACAAGGAATGATACAACGCCATCTTCCGAGCATAGCTGCTCTCCTCCTCATTGTTCCAATCCTTCGTGATGCGCAGGAACAATTCATAATACTCCTTGCGATGATTGTTCTCCAGACATTTCAGCAGCAGTTGAATTCGGTTATGTTGAAAGTAATCTTGCGTATCCGTACCGTTCCCGCACTCTTGCATTTGCAGAATATCGGAATCCGTCAAAATAACTTCTTTAGGCAGCCGCTCCCCCGACACGAAGCAATACTTCAGCATCTGGAATCGTTCCGCCACACTTGCCCATTCCGTCGATGTACTGCTGAGTGCGAAGGATACCGTTACTTGCAGAAGGCGCTGACAGGTCTGTTGAATCATGCCCATAACTCCGTTCAAGCGAGCCTGTGATGACTTCCACACTTCCGACTCGGACATCACATCCTCATGAGACTCATAACTGGAGTAGGAATAGCTATGATTGCCGTCTTGCGTCATTCGCGGCTGCAGCAGCCATACAAGCTTGGAATGCTCGAATGGGCAGGAGAAGCATTCCATATACGGGGTGACATACTCCTCGACGATATTCTGTACACCATACAGCAATAAGGATTTATCAAGTGAACTGAAGGAATTCTTCCAAGCATCCACCTTGCCAACCACCATCATGACAGGCAGATCGGCACGTAGCGGAATATCATATTCTTGAAAATGACGCTCGATCCCTCTCAGCATCTCCGCCTTGCCCTCTAGAAGCTCCCACACATATTCTCTCTGCAGCAGCGGCAGCGCCTGCCGCATCCGATAATGCGCCTGCTCCAGCCTGCGCATCTGCTCACATTCCTTGTTAAGCTGAGCAATGGCCCGTTCAACGGCAGCAACGATCTTCTCATCGCTCTCAATTTTCAAGATATAATCGAATCCGCCGAGCGCCATGGCGCTCTGGACATAGTGGAAGTCATTATAGCCCGTCAAGAAAATCACTTTACAGTTCGGCCAACTCTGCTTAATATTTTGAAGCAGCTCAATCCCTTCCAGGCCAGGCATTTTAATATCAGAGATAACAATATCTATGGGCGAAGCGGACCTGCGCATCATATCCAATGCCTCTTCACCCGAATACGCTTTCAAAATATCGAGCTCAAGATGTTCCATGCCCTGAAATAACTCCAGCAAACCATCTACAATAATAGGCAAGTCGTCTACGATGAGCATTCGTCGCATGCCGATCTCCTCCTTTATTCAAGCCCCAGATGTATACGTACCTTCAGTCCGCCAAGTTCAGAACGCGACAATTTCAATCCATATGAATCTCCGTAGCGAAGCTGTATCCGTCTGTGTACATTAATTAGCCCTGTCGTCTCATCGATGTGATTGGTACAATTGGCAAGGCGATTGCAAAGCTCATTCAGCTTCTCATCGTCTAAGTCATCTCCATTATCTTCGACACTGATCACAACTTCATCTTCAACCTGTTCGCTGTGCACCCACAACTCTCCTGCTCCGCGCATATTGCCGAATGCATACTTATAGGCATTCTCAATGATCGGCTGCAGCACAAGACGCGGTACGCGTATTGGCTGGCTCTCGATGTCGAGGAACACTTGAATCCGATCCCCGTAGCAGATCGATTGCATCTCTACATAGGTCGAGGAATGCTTCACTTCCATCTCTAGCGGAATTTCATCTTCATCGTTCCGGGTAATGAAATGAAAATACTCGCCGATATACAAGCAGAATTGGTATGCCTTCTCTTTGTCCTCCGACTTAATAAGCCGGCACAGTACAAAGAAGCAATTGTACAAGAAATGGGGATTGATTTGCGATTGAAGCCGCTTCAGTTCCGAGCGCTGGCTTCGAATTTGCTGCTCGTAATTCTGTTCAATGAGTGTTTTCAACGAGTGCACGGTATCATTGAACGCCTGATACAAATATCCGAACTCATCATGGCCGCGATCAATCGGAACAGGCGTCAAGTTAAGCTGCTTCACCCGCCTGAACGCATGAATGAGCTTCATAAGCGGTCTATACATGAGCTTCATTAAGGAGTAAGAGAAAAAGAGCGCTGCCACCACAGCCAATCCACATGCCCACCAGAACCATTGCCGATACTTCTGAATCGGCCCCAGAACGGTTGATTCCGGTATGCAGGTCACAGAGTAAGAACTCCATACAGCGGAGTATTTGTAAACCGTCAAATACCGCTCCCCATCATACTCTACGATATCGTAGCCTTCATGCTTCTCTTCGTTCCATTTCTGTTGAATAAACTCCTTCATTGAATCGTACAGTGTCGATTGCTCATTGCTGCGAATATCCCATTCGTGCTCCACATTCAGCAGCATCGTCTCTCCATTCAGAGAGCCCGCAATCTGATCAAGTGCTTCCTTGATCTTCCTAACGGACAGCTCCGCACCAACCAAATAGATTGGATCCTTGAAAGTAGTCGTCGGGTATTGCAGGGTAATAAACAGTCGATCGTTCCAGTATATGAACGGCTTGCTGTAGAAAGGACTCTCATGCTGCATGGCAGCAAATTCCTCTCGATTGAGCGTCGTATCATATTGCTGACTGAGCAGCGTACGATCAATTTTCGGTACGTATGCCTTGGCTTCGCGAATAAACGGACTCGAATTCTTCATGAGCTCCAATCGCTTCTGAATAAGCGTAATGTTGTTGGCCCGCTCGTAGGCGGTCAAGTCCGTCCCTAGTGCAGCTAACTCCAGTAAATCGTTGTCCGTTACATAATTCGGCAAGTAACGGATAATTCGTTCGACTTCCTTATCGAGCGAGTCGAGGTAGAAGCTTGTCGTATTTAAGGTAGAACGCGATACTTCCCGCTGAATGCTATTAGCTCCCCGCTCATTGATGAATAACGTAATCATCATGAGGGGGAGCAATACGATTAGAAATACAGCCATGATCTTCATGAAGATGGAAGAGTCTTTTAAGCGGAATAATAGTTTCATCGTATTTTCTCCCTACATTTGGAGGTTTCGGCTACTATTATTCTTTGACACTTCCCATTACAATTCCTTTAATGAAGAATCGCTGTAAGAATGGATATATAATTAGAATTGGGAATGCAGCAACGAAGATCTGAGCTGCCTTACTTGTACGGTCAGACAGCTTCTGCATTAATTCAATTTCTTCAGGCTTCAGGTAACGCAGATCCATCTTTATAATGATCGACTGCAGGAACGTTTGCAATGGATATTTCTCAGGATGACTCATCAACAGCATACCGTCGAACCAACTATTCCAATGCCATACCACCGTAAAGAGTCCCGTCGTTGCCAATGCCGGAACCGATAGCGGGGCGTAGATTTTCCACAAGGTTGTGAAATGCCCTGCACCATCAATCTTCGACGATTCCTCCAGCTCCTTCGGCAAGCCGCGATAGAAGTTAAGCAACAGAATGATATTGAATACTTGAACTGCATTTGGGAGTATCAAAGCCCAGATCGTATCCATAATACCAACGGCTTTCACGGTCATATACCATGGAATTAAGCCACCATTGAACAGAATGGTGAATACGAATATCCATACATAAATCGTTCGCATCCGGAACTGTGAAGTTTCTTTGGATAATGGGTATGCGGTCATGATCGTTAAGAACATGCTGAAGGCCGTACCTAATACGGAACGCTCAACCGTAACCCAGAAAGCTCGCAAGTACTCTGGTCTGCCGAATACGTTCTGATACGCCGCAGTCGTGAATTCCACCGGCCAGAGCATGACCTTGCCTGCAGATGCCGCAGAACCTGAACTGAATGATACGGCTAATATATGAACAAGTGGCATGAGGCATAGTATCGAAATGAGAGCTAGAAATAGAACATTGAATCCGAGAAAGACTTGTCGGCCTAACGACTTTTTCATAACGATGATCGTCCTCCTTGACTAGAATATGCGGTAATTGGCGAAGCGATAGGCCATGACATATGAAACGGAAATCAGAATAAAGGAAACAGCTGACTTCAGCAGTCCAACTGCTGTGGCAAATCCATACTGCGATTCCACGACACCCATTCGATAGACGAACGTATCGATAATATCTCCGCTCTCATATACCTGCGGGCTATACAAGTTAAAGATTTGGTCAAACCCAGCATTCAATACGTTACCGATACTGAGCGTAAGCATGAGTACGATAATCGGCAGCATACCCGGCAAGGTAACATATAAGGTCTGCTTCCAACGTCCAGCCCCATCAATCTCTGCAGCCTCATACAACGCTGGATTAATGCCTGTAAGTGCCGCCAAATAAATGATCGTCCCGAAGCCAAATTCCTTCCATACGTCTGTAACGACCATGATATAAGGGAACCAATTATTGTCCCCCAAGAAGAAGATAGGCTTTATGCCAAACAACCCTAGCAATTGATTTAAAACCCCGGTAGACGGAGACAGTACATCTATGACTATACCGCTAAGCAAGACCCAAGATAAGAAGTGCGGCAAGTAGACCAAGGTCTGGAACGTCCGCTTCACCCATTCCTTGCGTAGCTCGTTCAGGAGAATCGCAATCGTAATGGGAACAATCAGACCAGCGATAATTTTCATCGACGCGATATATATCGTATTGAAGAATATGCGTCCGACATCTGGGTAATCCAGCAGGAACTTAAAGTTCTTCCATCCCACGAATGGTGATCCCATTAATCCCTTCGTCGGGATATACTTCTGGAACGCCATCATAATGCCCGCCATCGGAATGTAACTAAACACAATGATAAGAATCAGTGCGGGAATGAGCATCAAATGCAGCTGCCATTCACGCTTCCACATCCGAGATAATTGATTCATTCAGCTTCACCTACTTGTAGTTATAATTTATACAGAAGAGAGTACCTCATATCTAATAAGAACTATCTTCATTGTAGTCTCAGGGCAAATCCCATACCATATACTGGTCTTTACTTCTATATACAACTGTTGCGATTCCACATCTCCTGTATGCTTTAAATCTAATAGAATCACTTCCCGGTAAGCGTATTTGCAATCATTTACGGTGCCTGACGCAGAAAAAAAAGAGAGCGGAACATACTCCGCTCTCCCCGTGAAATTATTTATTTGCTGCGTACCATTCGTTTACTTCCTTCGTCATGTCATCGCCACCGAGTTTCTTCCAATCCTCAACAAATTTATCAAATTCGTCGATAGGTACTTGGTTCATGATGATCTTAATGAAGAGCTCGTCGCGTTTACGCTTCAAAAGCTCACGTTTTTCCACCATTGTTGGTGTCGGTGCACCATAGAATTTATTACGATGGAACAGGTTGTGCTCCTTCATGTATGGTACATTTGAGACTGCTCCGTTTGGACCAGAGATAAGCATTTCCCACCACATTGAAATATCTTCACCATTTACATATTTCATCGCACGAGCATAACGTGTCTTCTGGTCTTTCGTCTTCAGCAAGCTCTCATCCTTCGTTTCAATTGCCTTAGGCAATACGGAACCATTATCGCTTGCTTGGTTGAACGCCATAACCGGGCTGAGCTGCCAATAGTTATTGCCGCTCTCCTTCATGCTCTTGCCGTACTCGTATACCTTCTGTTCTTCCGTCGGGTGATTATCAATTGCGATCCATTGGTTCAACAATTTAACCATAGCCTCCGGATTCTTCGCTTTCTTAGAGACAACGTTATATTTCTCCGTTCCCAGCTCAATTTGCGTGGATGCTTCCGTACCATCAATGGAGAGAAGGCGGAATGGCTTCCATTCTTGAACAACCTTGCCATCCTTAACCGCACCTTGAGCTAAATGCGCAGGAGTCCACTCTGGGCCGTAGAGTACACCAATTTGGTTATTGAAGATCATTTCAGATTCCTTCATCATGTCCTTAACTGCAAATTCTGGATCAATTAGCCCCTTCTTGAACATATCTTGCAACGAGCGAAGTGCTTCTTTCATTTCAGGCTGAATATCACTGAACATCAATCCGCCCTTACCATCGTCGATCCATTGATTCAAGTAAGCGTGGTATCCATTCATGAATCCAGTGAGACCAAGTGCACCTGTAGGTTCATAAAATTCCTTATTCAATGCCAGACCATATGACTTTCCAGTGCCTCCTGGATCCTTAGCTGTAAACGTTTCCATAATTTTAATCAGGTCTTGCAGCGTTTTCGGCTCAGGCAGGTTCAGCTGCTTCAGCCAGTCCGTACGCACCCATACGAATTGAGGCGTGAACGCAGTTCCTGACTCTGGAATCCCCATCAACTTACCATCAAATGTACCGGATTTCATCTGCAATCCGCCATCACGCATCAAGAATTCTTTCGTTTCATCCGTTGCGTATTTGTCATATATTTCAGTCAAGTCCTGAATCATATCTGCTTCAATCAACTGCTGTAATTGAGCTGGTGTAGCTGGGAAGAAATCTGGCAAATCGTCAGTTGCAATTGCCATCTTGAGCTTCTCTTGGAACTGAGGTCCACTTACGACTCCATCAACGATCCATTTATTCGTAATTTTAACGCCAACGTCTTTCTCATAAGCATCATACACGGCGTTCTTGTCATACGTTTCACCTGCATCAAATTTCAAATACGGATCCTTCGCACGAACCGTAGATGCTTCAATTACTGTATTTTCTGGTGTTTCAGCTGGTTTCTCTGCTGTTGTATTTTCTGCTGGTTTATCCGTTGTTGGCTGAGAAGTTTCAGCTGTCTTGCTTGTGCAAGCTGTTGCGACGAGACTCAAGATAAGCGTAAGTGATAATAACATATTCCGCATTCTTTTCACGTCTGACCCTCCTAATATGTGTATTGAAGACCCACTTCTAATTGTAGATACAGTTCGAAGGGCATTCCATATACTGGTCTTTACTTCTATATACAACTGTTGTGGTGCACATGATTTGTCGCCCGTTGTTCCGCATCCATCTAAATGGAATCTTAGACTATGGTTTCTAGTACAGGCAGATGCCTGTCAGGGAATACCGTCGAAGCGACTTCCCCAATTCGTCTAGCCCCCATTCGTACGTAAAAAGGCTCCGCATGCGGATCGCTATGTACGAGCACCGCGCGTATTCCCAATTCCCTAGCAGCATCGACCATGCGGTTCCATAACGCTTGTCCATATCCGCGACCGATGGCATTCGGATGAATGAACAAATAGGTTACTAGGCCCCTGTCCCGCTGAGAAGGATCCTGTTCGAGCGCAATGAATCCTTGAATCTGCCGATTCTCCTCGGCGACAAATAATTGAGCGGCTGTAAGATGCGCCTCGGTAATCGTCAAGTCCTCCCGACAAGCTTCCATAAATGCTTTATCATAACCCCAGTACGCCTTGGATGCATAGGCAAGCTCACTAAGTATATGAACATCCTGCACTGCGGCTTGGCGTATATACACCATCCCTTGTCTCCCCTTTTATGAATGGTAATTGTTGTGAAGTGCTGCTGCATTCATTGTACCTGACAAGATCCATGGGCGGAAGCTTCGAATCACCTATTCACGTTTGTTCAGACTCCACTTTTCTCGCCCATTGCAATGAAAATCCCCAGACGCATGGAAACGCTGGGGACAAGTGTACGCATTATTTATTTTTTGTTCACGAGTTGTTCGACAAAGGCGAGCTGCTCATCCACATGTTTTGTTTTGTTGTAGGTTGACGGCACCACATAATCAGGGACAAGCGCTGCTCCTTTGGAAGCATCCGGTCTTTCGAGTTGTCTACTTGACAAATACATGGAAAATTTACTGTTAGGCAGATCGAATTTTACGGAAGCAATGTATGCATTCGCGTTTCCTCCAGGCGTTTCGCCAATCACCTGCCCAATCTTATTATCTTGCAAAATCGCCGCCATCAATGATGCTCCGCCATATGTATTTTTGGAGGTAAGTACATACAGTTTCCCTTTAAAGACAAGCTCTTTATGAACATTATTATTCTGTGTTGAACGTATTATTTCTTCCATTTCTTCCATGTCCCCTCCACTGTTCGCCACTTGTGAATTATGCGTTACCCCAAAGGATTGATAGTGCTGCACATTCACATATTGGAGCAGTTTCACGAGAGCATTCATATTTCCACCGGATTTATTATCACGGAGGTCTAGCACGACATTGTCGATTTGATTGTGCTTAACAGCAGAGAAGAACTTTTTTAATTCAGCATCATACACATCATCTGGCTTCAGCACATTCATTTTTAATAAAGCTATGTTTTTGTCCTTATCTATGTTTTGAGAATAATTCAAAGGATATCCCACTGAAATAGGCTTCACCTGCAACCTAACCGGCTGCCGCAGCTTTTTCCCATCTCTCATGATGGTATAGACAACATAATCTTTATTTTCAATCAAACCTAACTTCTCCAAATATACCTCTTCAGCCAATAAGGTTGACATTTCCAACGAAGCGAGCAAAAACATCTCATTATCACTAGGGATATATTTGATAAGTTCTTGGGCCAACTCTTCGACTGTTCTGTCGCCAATAGAAATGATTTTATCTCCAGCCTTCAAATCTTCCTCATTACTGTGGTAGATATACACCCCGTTCTCATACCATTTATATAGAATGGGAATGTTGCGCTTTCGAAAGCTTAAACTGGTTACAAACCCTGAATTGGCATCATGCAGTTGAGCAATAACGGATTGTCCCCAGAAGTAAATATCTTTGCGATATATCTGATCTTTCTTTTCTTTAATTTCCTTCAGTACTTGTTCGTATTGGGCCTTCAGTTCCTCTGGTACTCCATTTACGGTGGCAGGATGGGTGTCTGCAATTTTGTTATACAAAAATTCGATGTCTTTGATCGCTTTTTGCTGCTCCTTCGTTAGAACCGCTGGTTCGTGAAGCTGCTTTTCTTTCTTGCTAATCGCCTTTTCCGTAACGCTATCATTCCATGTAAGAGCCGTAACTATTACTGCCCCTATAATCCCGATAAATAATAGAAGACCTACCAATCGGATTTTCATTTGATATCATTCCCCCTGCATTCTCTCTCTTAACGAGCTATTCATTATATGCAGTCACGTTTCCCCATCATTTCGACACTCTTCAATAATTTAGCTATATAAGGAAGATACAAACAACAATATATCATACAATCGAACGTTTTCATTTGAATAAATTGGTAATACCCTCGTGCTATAAGTCATTTCTACATCACATGAATTTCATTACCTGCAAAACATACAAAAAGCTGCCCAACAAGTAGAAATCTCCACCCGTCAGACAGCTTCTTAAATTGTGGCTCGCTATTTCCAAATTAAAATGGCTGCATGCCCGCAGTATCCAGCTTCTCGCCATCAATGTTCGCACCCATGCGTGTCGTAAGATCACGATAGTGCGCGACGCGGCGGCGTACTGGATCAGCCGTCTCCGGCAAATTCGCTTCTTGACCGCCGTTGATGACCATAATGGTGGCCCCGAATCCCGGCACGAGCCCCTTCGCCAACTGATCTGCCGTAGGCGTCCATTGCCCTGTCATGATGTCATGGTTGGAAGGCTTCGGATCCTGTGGGGTCAACCAGAAGAGCAGCCCCGTAATGAAGCCGAGCTTCCCATCTGCTGTAATCTTGTCTGGATCATTCAACAGTACACTAGGATCGCGATATACAATGGAGCTAATCAAGCCATAGTTATAGTTCCAGCTAAGCTGAATCGGACCGCGCCCATGATAGGACTTGCCCGGTACTGGCTTCCAGAACAGGTTGTCCTCATCTACATAGCCGATTTTGTCCGTATTGACGAAGCCTAGCTCTTCATTGAAGAACAGCGCCCAGCGCAGCTCGCCACCTGGTGCCGTAGACCAGCCGCCGCCTGTCTCATGAGCGATGTTCGCTAGGAACCCAGCAAGCTCACGCTTGCGGTCATTACTGCTCCCCTCACCCAGGAAACTGCCGAAATCCACGATCCGCGTCAGCTTCGGCAAATTCGAATGACTGGCATCATTGAAGTCTGGCGCTTGGAAGAGCAAGGTTTCGGTCTTCGCCTGCTTGTCCAGGCGGTAAATTTGCTTCACGTTCGGATAGCCCTCGCGGACGACTTCCTTATACTTAATATTCGCAATCTCTCGTACTGCTGCTACGAGATTGTCATAGGAATAATAGTCGGACTGGTTCGGCTTGTAATAGTAGTTGCCCTTCGCTTTTGCATCCCATTCCGGTGTACCGTAGCGCAGTGGGAACGTGGACTCATATTCCGCCTTCGGAATAGCTGCTTGCACCTCCGCTGCAGCCGCATCCGGCAGGAAGGCAGGATTAATGCCGTTCCACAGCTGACTGATCTGGTCGTCGGTCAGCACACGGCTCTCTCCTACGCCTATATCAATGACCGGGCCGCCCTTCGTTGCTGCGCTTATCGCTGAACTATCGGTATAGTTGCCTGATGTATCCACAGCGCGAATGACGTATTGATATCCTGTATCCGCTTCCAATTCATAGTCTGAGAATTTCTTGGCGATGGTGCTGCCTACTTTAGCTCCATTTCGGAGAACATCATAATGAGAAATGGCTGCATTGTCTGTTGAAGCTGTCCAAGTAAGTGTAATAAAGGTGGAGGATTGCTCGGTTGATACGAGATTCGTTGGAGCGGTAGGAGGTGTAGTATCTTCGTTGTTGTCCTTCAATAACTTCCATGAGGTGTCCCATTCGTTCGTTACTTTTGCATCAGGGATACTATTGTAGGACCACCACTTCGCTTCATAAATCTTGCCTTGATGGGATACAATATCACCTGCAGAGTAAGCCTTGTTGGTCTGCCAAGCTTGTACCTGAGACGAATTCGTGCTGCTTGCCGCATAAGCTGTAGAAGATGATCCTAGTGGCGCTGCTGTGAGAATTGCCGCACCAAGAACAGCGCTTAAACTTTTGAGCAGAAGCTTGTGCGAGAACGGAAAGTTGCGATTCATTATACGCCTCCTATCAATTTGTTATTGATAACGACTTTAGTATAGGAAATTGCATCTACTTCTCTCAATAGGTACAGCGAACCATTCCTTTGTCGAATCTTGATTCTGATACTATCTTATTAGCGCTATAACTTCCTCACTTTCGCTTACGCTGCATTCATCTACTTTTATATTGAAAATGGTATGATATCAGCAATAATATTTAGAGGAGTTAACATGAATGACTATAAATATTCAAGAAATCATCCAGGCCACACAGCATAAGTTCGGATTAGAGGATTACCGCTTGCACACGCAAGAATTGTACCGGGAAGTGAATCTATTCAATGAGACGACCTACTATCTCAGCATGGAGTGGTATCCGCCCTATGTGAAGGAGTCCGTGGAGGAAGATAGCAATCCCGAAGGGACAGCCGTAATATCCTATGACCTGACTGCTGGTCAATATACGAGTGTTATTTTTGTACAGGGGAAATCGTATGCGAACAGCCCCTCTTATCCGAACATCGGCTTAGAAGAGATCATTGCGTGGATCGAGAGAGATAGTGAACTCGTCTATGGCAAGCAGTTTCAGCTCTCTCGCCACCAGAATGGCCAATATGTCTTCCATGAATGCGTCGACGGAACCCCTGTATCTCCTGGCGGACATATCGAGATCCACTTCGATGAAGCCAACAAGCTCGTACAGTATTCCAAGTATGGATTCTATGCTTCCAAGTCATTGATTCAAAAAGAAGCGTTTACCCTCTCCCTTGAACAAGTCGAGCCGCTAGCTAAGGAGCAACTGAAGCTGCTCGAATATCCGGCGTACGAGGAACAACGCCTTCTTCCGCTCTATGGGATCGAGGAGATTTATGTGACGAACGACGGAGCTTCCGTCATTCCGTTCGAATTCATTATCCATGCGGGTTCGCGGCTGAATATCGATAAGGTCATCGAATGGGAACAGGCCAGCACGCAGCCTTTGGAAAAGGTGGACATCGAGTGGCGGGAGACGGTCACCGCCGAACAAGCGGTATCGAGTGAGCCGCATCCCGACTCCTTCCCGATTACCGGAGCAGAGCAAGAGAAGGCGGTCGCAGCGGTTGTTGAAGGAATGAGCCAACTTTATCCGAACGACTCCGGACAATGGGTGTTAAAAACCTTGCATCGTCATCGGGGATATATAGAAGCGATATTGCGGGAGCAGGCGCCAAGCAAGCGCGTATTCCAGCGCAAGCTGGTTCTGTTCATTGATGCGCAGCGCTTTGTGACTGTAAATGCAATGGACAACCTGCCATTTATCGAAATGTTCGATGATTTTCAAGCAGCAGATGAGGTTGTCATTAGTCAGGATGAAGCCTATGTGAAGCTGAAGAAAAAGGGATTCATTAAGCTTACGCCGGTCTACGTGTATCATCCTGAACAGAAGAAGTATGTATTATGCGGAAAATTAGACTGTGCTTATGCGGTGAATGCTGCAAATGGCGAGATTATGGAGTTGAACAACATATAAACAGCGAACACTCTGCCCGAATCGTGCCGGGGATCCTCTGATTGAAAGCATTATACTTTACCAGTATAATGAAATTGATTTCAAAATATTGGATATATGTAAGAGGACTTCCAAGCTGTACGTTGAATAAAAACTTTTCAATGACGGAGGTGTTGGAATGGCGCGATTCGCAGAGCCGTTTAAAATCAAAATGGTGGAGCCGTTGAACATGATCTCACGGGAAGAACGGGAAAAGGCGCTTGAACGGGCGGGATATAATCCATTCCTGCTGCGCGGGGACGAAGTGTATATCGATCTGTTGACCGATAGCGGTACGACCGCGATGAGCGACAACCAATGGGCAGGCCTGATGCTGGGCGACGAATCGTACGCAGGCAGCCGCAACTATTATCATCTGTGCGACGCGGTGCAACAGATTACAGGCTATCAGCATGTAATTCCCATGCATCAGGGACGAGGCGCTGAGAAGGTGCTGTTTCCGCTGCTTATTCAAAAAGGACAGTATGTCCTGAGCAATTGGCATTTCGATACAACGCGTGCGCATGTCGATCTGGCTGGCGGGATTGCGGTTGATCTTGTTACCGAACAAGCCTATGACACGACGACGCCTTACCCGTTCAAAGGAAACTTTGATGTGGATAAGCTGCGCCATGCGCTCGCTGAAAAAGGAGCAGAAAATATCGCATTTATTCTTATTACCGTGACAAACAACAGCGCCGGCGGCCAGCCCGTATCCATGGAAAATATCCGTGAGGTATCCGCCATTGCGAAGCAGAACGGGATTCGCGTTTTCTTTGATGCCGCGCGTTATGCAGAGAATGCGTACTTTATCAAGAAACGCGAGCAAGGCTATGAAGATAAAGAGATTATTGATATCGTCCGTGAAATGTTCTCTTATGGCGAAGGATTCACGATGAGCGCTAAAAAAGATGGGCTTGTCAATATCGGCGGCTTGCTAGCCTTTAAAGAGGATGAAACCTTATTTACGCAAGCGCGTTCGATGACAGTGCCGATGGAGGGCTTTCCGACCTACGGCGGCTTGACCGGCCGCGATATGGAAGCTCTTGCCCGCGGGCTGCGCGAAGGCATCGACGAGCAGTATCTTGCTTATCGCATCGGCCAGATCGAATATCTCGGCAGACGCCTCGAGGAAGGCGGAATCCCGTTCCAGACGCCAACGGGCGGCCATGCCGTCTTCGTAGACGCGAAGAAGATGCTGCCGCATATTTCTGCGGCCCAATTCCCGGCCCAGGTGCTGGCGAATGAGCTATATCTTGAAGCAGGGATACGGGGGGTTGAGATCGGTTCCTTTCTGCTGGGACGTGACGCTGCGACTGGCGAGCAATTGGAGAGCAAGCTTGAATTGCTGCGCTTGACGATTCCGCGCCGTGTCTATACGAATAACCATATGGATGTTATTGCGGATGCCTTGATTGCAATCAAGGATCGGGCAGGAACACTAACGGGATTAGAATTCACCTACGAACCGCCGATATTGCGGCATTTCACTGCGCGCCTTCGACCCGTCAAGACAGAAGCCCTGTCCCACTGACATACGCCGTTCATCCTGAACAGGGACGGTGACGTCGAAATGCCACCACTTGTCAAACGGGTCGTCGTCTACCCTACGTCATATACGCTGATGTGAGGCAGAATGAGGAACGTGAACCCTCTCGTCCGGAGGGTTCAGCAGCTATTCTACATGGATATCGGTAATGAAGTAGGGGGTGTCTCAAAAGTCTATAAAGACTTGGACACCCCCTTGTTTTCAAATATGCAAAAGAACATTTTATTAATTCAGATTACTGTGCTTACGCGAATACATAAAGTATATAATCGTGCCAATGCCGATCCATATAATAAATGAGATCCACGTCATATAAGGCAAGCTGGATGCAAGGTACAGGCAAAGCAGCGCACTAATGATAGGGAGCACGGGTACGAACGGAACACGGAATGAAGCCTTCAATTCAGGAAACTTCTTGCGCAAGACAATGATAGCGACCGAGATTAATGTAAACGCAGCCAATGTCCCCATATTCACCAAATGCGCAAGCGTGGTTAGATCAACAAAACCTGCAATGCCTGCCGCAACGAACCCGGTTAACCATGTGTTGCCGATTGGAGTTTTGGTCTTGGCATTCACTTGCGAGAACATTTTCGGCAACAAGCCGTCACGACTCATAGCGAACGACAAGCGGACTTGAGCATAAATCATGGCAAGGATTACGGTCGTAATGCCAAATACCGCTCCGATTGATATGATCCCCGCTATCGAGTTCTGCCCTACGGATTCCAATGCTAATGCAACCGGCGCACCGACATTGAGCATGGTATATGGAATCATCCCGGTTAATACCCCGGATACCGTAATATATAAAATCGTACAAATGAGCAGAGATACGATGATCCCGATTGGCAACGCTCTTTTGGGGTTTTCCACTTCTTCCGATGCCGTAGCGATAATATCGAACCCAATATAGGCGAAAAACACAGTAGCCGCCCCCGTCATCACACCACTAAATCCAAAAGGCATGAACGGCGTCCAGTTATCAGGCTTTACATACCATATTCCGACTGCGATAAACAGCAAGATAATAGCTAATTTCACGAACACCATGACCGTGTTGAACTTAATGCTTTCCTTGACTCCTTTACTGACGAGCGCTGTGATTGCCAAAATGATAAGAACCGCCGGCAAATCAATAAGGCCGCCTTTCCCCATACTGGGAGCAGAGGATATAATGTCTGGAATCGGCAGGTTAAAGCCCGCAAGCAGAGATTGAAAGTACGCAGACCATCCCGTAGCGACTGCGGAAACCGCGATTACATATTCGAGCATGAGATCCCAGCCGATAAGGAAAGCTAGCAATTCTCCCAATGTTGCATACGTAAATGTATATACGCTTCCCGAGACGGGCACTGCCGAGGAGAACTCCGCATAGCAAAATGCAGCAAGTGCGCAGGCAATACCGGCTACAACAAATGATAGCATGATCGCTGGCCCCGAAGATTCTGCCGCTACGACGCCCGTAACAACGAAAATCCCTGTCCCGATCACGCAGCCTACGCCAAGAAAAATCAAATCGAGCAAAGACATCGCCCGTGCCAATTCTTTTTTCTCGCTCTGCGCAAGCATGAGGCTCAATGACTTCTTTCGGAAAAGCTTATTCAATATTATTCCCCCTATGCTCTGGTACGCAAAAGCAAACACAATCAGTAATTATTGAAAACATTTACATCCCATACCAATTTTTATGCTATCTATGTTTAGGTTAAGAACGATTTTAACATGTCTATTGAATCCTGAGATATAGGTAATTATTGCTAAGCTAACCGTTCTTCCTTTCCCTGAGAATCGACGGAGAGGTTTGTACTGTAGGAGAAGAAATCAAGCATTCATGTATTCCAAAGCAGAACAAACTTATTTATCATTATCCAATATTACCAATTTTTATGCATATGATCCAGAACAAATTTTTCTGAAAAAATGCCTAATAGATATGCTGAAAATGCTAGCAATGGGAGATGTAGCGTCATTGATTCGAATATAACAAAAAAAAAGAAGCTGCCTTCCATCTCTGCTATAGAAAGCCGCTTCTTTTTGCTTTTCTGATATAGATCGTAAGTGCCCTCTTTCATTCTTTCTTGACGCTAGATTGTCGATCTCTTGAAGCGTCCAGGACATTACCTGAAGCTATATCCGATATTATCGTGGACATAACTATTAGCAAGCTCCGACCAGTGGAATATCTTTCCGTCTGTGCTCATAGAGTCGAATCCTTCGAACTTCACAATGGCAGAACTATTATATGGCGTCATGCTCACCCAACTTCCAGACGTCGTCACAAGGGAAGCGTTCAAAAATTTCGCATTATATGCATACGAGCCATTGTTCTTGTATTGATCGGGGTGATGGGCAGTTGTTACCATATTGAATTGCCGGTTGAATCTCGCTCCCTTGGTTTCGGCTCCGTCCTTAAATCCCTGCTCGATCGGGATTACGGCTTGAGCCAGCAGGTTGTTCGAAGTATTATAGATATCGACCTGCACGCCTGCCCCTGCATTCGCGCCATACAGCGTCACGAAATTGACGTCCAAGCGAATTGTTTGGCCGGGCTGATAACTTAATACCGTCGGACTATGGCCGTATGTAGTGCTGGCACAAGGGCTGCTGATTGAGCATGAATTTGAGCCGTATGCACTTGACCAAGTATTGAAGGTCGTGCCATTTCGTGCTACGCCGCCTTGGGTAGCACCCCCAAAGTATTGAAATCTCCAGCCTCCGTTCGCATATTGCAATCCGAAATCCAAGTTATAATAAGTGCCATTCGGCGCGACCGTATCGAATGTCCAAAATACGGATGGGTACGTCTCTGGCGCAACGTACATCGAATCCGGCATTTTGAACCACGTTTGCGCGGCTTTATAGCCTGCACTGTTCGTAATTCTCTCAACCATCGCACCTGATGCGAATGCCGTAATCGGAACGGCGGCGAACACCAAAATAGCGAGCAATAACGTAAACATTTTCTTTTTCATTTCCATTTCCTCCATTACATAGATTCGTTTTTCAATTAAAACGAAATGGAGTTTATCACGTCTTAATATGCTAGTTATATCCATTTGAGACAATAATAGATCGATTCTCGCGCATTGTAAACTACTTATTTCCAAATAATTGCACATTATCAGACATGCAAGAAATTCGAGAATCTGTAAGAGAATCCCGAATCATTCATTTATGCTAGAACGATATACTCTTCCTGTAAATTATGCATTCTGCTAAATCAAATTTTAAAAAATAGTGCCTGATAGATATGCTGAAAATGCTAGCAATGGGAGATGTAGCGTCGTTGATTCGCGTATATCAAAAAAAAGGAGCAGCCTTCTAAGATTAAAAGGCTGCTTCTTCATCTATTAACACTACTATTTAAAAGAGATCCGGCTTGCATGCAATACGCGAACAGCTAGTGTTTACTTGATATAGCCTTAACAAGTAAAGTTACCGCTTCCGCTCTCGTCGCCGGGTTATTTGGAGCCAGCTTGTTGCCCTGCTGCCCACGAATAAAACCTGCCGCATATGCTGCGGATACATGCACCCTGGCTCACATAGGTATCTGCTCCGCATCAGCGAATGGAGGCTGTGCTTGCGAATCTGCCTTCAGTCCTAACGCGCGAGCGATCATCACGATCATCTCCGTACGACTGATCGGATGGCTTGCACGGAAGGTATGATCCGAATACCCCGTAATAATGTCCGCAGTGACGGCGCTGGCCACGTACGGCCGAGCCCAGACTGGAATCTTGTCGAGATCGATGAAATCCAGCAGCTTCGAACCATCCCCATCCAACTTCAAGGCGCGACTAAGCATTGCCGCGAACTCGGCCCGTGTGACCCGCTCATTCGGACGGAAGGTACTGTCTACATATCCGGTAACGATCCCCTGTGCAACAGCCTGCTCAATCGCAGCTTGGGCCCAGTGCCCGGAAATATCCTTGAGGGCGATCTTCTTCGTCCCTGTCGAGCCACTGGCAGATCCTTCACCTGTGCCCGTTTGATTGCCCGAACCATTATTTGAGCCGCTGCTGCCAGTAGATGCTCCGTTAGATCCACTGGAGGAAGAACCTCCAGACGATCCTCCGGATGGGGAACCCGGTTCGGGAACCGTCGCCATCTTGAAATGGAGCGAGTAGCTGCGCAGTAATTTGAAATCCTCATTCATGACTCGAATCACAGCCGTTCCCGGCAGCTCCAAGGCTTGAATGACGCTTACCCGCAAGCGTGGATCATTGGCCTCCGCGCTGACAATAGGCACTTCTGCCGTCCCTACGGGCAATTCGATATGATAGGATGTCTTCTCTGGCGCAAAGTCCGTAAGGAGTCGATCGTTCATGCGAATTGCTGTAATTTCCCCCGGAATGACGCCGCTATGAAACGTATCAAGCGCCTCCATCAAGGTTACGGCCTCTCTGTTCACTTCTTGCTGCGTCGCTCCTGCATCATGAGCAACCTTAGCAGCTGCTTCGATAGCAGCCCGCAGCCCATCAATCACCTTCTGCGGATATTGCCCCGGTTCAGTTCCAGCCTTCGCTGCATGATAGATCTTGTTCGCTAGCGTGATCGTATCGTTCAACGAAGTCGGATCAAGGGCATAGCCTGTGAACGGTACGATGCTATCGTTCAGTCGGAAGTCTTGGAATTCAGCAGTATCCCCATACTCACCTGGGCTTCCGCCTGCATTATTGGCGAACAATCCGACATGGAGATTCGCAATCGTTGCATTTTCATATGCACCCCCTATTTGCGTCCATGTCGTAAGATCCGTGCTATAGTAGCCTGCATACCGATTGCCTTCCTTTGTTACTTTTAGATATACCGTATCGCTCTGAATCTGATCTGCCGTTACCTGCTCTTGCGGAGCTCCATTCGACTCAGAAATGACCGAGAATATGGCTCCTCCATAGCCCGGATGGTTCTTTCTGGCCATATAGAAGTAGTTATCATCATCGCCGTAGATCAGCAGTCCTCCCTCGGCATACGCCTTCGTCGGCTTGAAGGTCAACCGCGTAATCAACGTAACATCTTTGGTAGATGGCGCATAAAGAAGTATATTCTTGTTCGAATTGGCGTCCCTCCACAGATTCCCTTTCTCTGTCTTGATCTTCATGTTGTTGTGCTCGGCATCAAGCGCCCAAGCCTCTTTATTTTCCCTGATCCATGTCCATACGGAATTGAGTGTCAGTTGGCCGCTTACTGCAATGAGCGCTTTGCCATACACACCTGATCCATCGGTTGCTTCAGCTCGAACCTCAACAATCCCGTTAGCTTTCACTGTTAACAGGCCATTGCTGTCAATCGCGGCGACGTGCGAGGCTTGTGTCGTGCCTGGATTGTACGCCCTCCATTCAACCGCCTGCTTATCAGCATGCTGCGGTTCAAGCTTCGCCTGCATGAGCAGCGTACCGAATGGAGCCGTAATCTCTTGCATCCCATTGTGACCGGTTACGATAATTCGCTCCACAGGAGTTCCCTGCTGCGGCTTGAACGTCACAGGAATCGTCTGTTCCGCCACATTTCCACGTAAATTTACGGTCGCTGTAAGGTTAGCCGTTCCGGCTTGCAAGCCCGTCACGACACCGTTGTTATCGATTCGGGCAATGGCCCGGTTGTCGCTCGAGTAGGTAATGACTGCCTTCGTCAGATCTGCGGCATATCCGCCAACCGTCGTGCCTCTTACCCCTAATTGAAAGCTCTGCCCAACCGTATAATCCCGCTCCACTCGGCTCTCTAATTGAACCTCCGCTGCCGATGCGAAGCCGCCGACGCCTTCAGTAGCCTCCAGCTTGATGAACGAAGCTGTCACAGGTTGGAATGCTGCTGATTTCTCCGAAGAATCGGACGACCAGCTGCCGCTCGCGATTTCAGTAAACTGCGCTCCATCTGTACTTGCATATATTTTATAAGCAGTGATGTTCCCGTTATACCCTTCCTGTCTCGGAAGATAGCTTAAACCGCTAACGACTGATTTCATGCTGAGCTCAAGCGTAATCGATTGCGGAAGTGGTGCGTACGGAACCCATTGGCTGTGCCAGAACGTCGATGGATTGCCGTCGATCGCGTATTTGGCATCACCATTGTACTGCGTCGCCTCGCTTGAAGCTGTTGCCTTCACTGTCATCTGGTCGTTGCCCGCTGCAATCGAAATACTCTTCAGCACTCCCTTATCATTCACATGCAACTGCTGTTCTGGGGAGATTGTGACCTCATCCGCAGGCGTCCTGTCCAGAAGAACGGTTCGATTTACACCTTCGCCTTCGAATTGATTGCCTTCTATTGAAATATGATTGCTCTCTAAGAGGTGGAATGCGACTTGCTCATTGGGGTTCATGTTGGGGTGCGTTCTCGTAATCTTGTTGTCGGAGAAACGAATGCCGTCCGTGCTCTTAGCGAACAGTACGGTATTGTCTAGCATCTGAAACGTATTGCCTTCAATGTTGATATTGCGATGCACAGGCCCTGCATACTTCGTATTCTCAGGATGAATCTGAATCACCGGATTCCCGTTCTCGATGAACGTATTATTGCGAATCGTTACATCTTGAACCATCCCGGATTCGTACCAGGTTTGCGCATCACTGGCGATAAGGATTCCGCTCATCTGCATGCGCTCGAACACATTGTCTTCAATGATAGATTTGCCGCGCGTGGATAGAAGAATTCCTCGCGTCGGAATGCGCGAGAAGTGATTTCCTTTAATTTCGACCTCTGGCGCCCAGGTGGCATTCTCGATTACAACGCCTGTTCCCATACTTGAAGGTACATCCTCCTCAAGGGTGAGGGTAATTTCACGGTCGTTGATCCGCTCTGCCTGAGCGACCTTGCCGCTGCCTACAGACGTAAGGGTTCTGTTATCGATGAACTCGATCGCATCACCAGGGAAGAACGCCTCGAATCCGTACGTCTGATGATGCATGAAGCGAACGACGATCTGATTCGGTGCCGGCTTGCGCACCACTTCAAGATGAGTCCCATGTACATTAATGACATCATCATGAGCCCCACGGAAAGTACTGTTCATAATTTTGAGCTTGCCCTTCACGCCTGATGCCTGGATGAAGTCAGCGAATCCGGTTGCGGTACGTCCCGTTTCCGCGCGCGGTGCGAACGTCATGTCCTCGAATGTCAGGTTCTCGCTGAACTGTCCAATGATACCTAGACCATGCGTATAGTGCATCGTAACATGCTTCCACGTGACATTTTTGCTCTTATGAATGAAGGAGCCTACCTGACTGCGAACCCCGTCTCGAATTTGAAATACATGCCCTACCGTAGTATTCGGAGCCTGATTATAATGCAGCCGCAGCGTATTGGCTTTCAACTCCTGCACGCTTGTCGCGCTGGATACGGGATTGCCTGTTCTCCATGTGATATTTTGGTCTGGATCATACTCTTGGGCGATTCCGTCCTTGAACTCCCAATAACGCGCTCCAGCCTTATTCGGTTCGCTCACCCAAAAGACTTGACCGCCGCGAATCTCATATAAGGAATCCTGATTGACCTCAACATCCATATAGTTACTGCCGATCTCCAGCACCTTCACTTCCGACATCGTCGGTCGCTCATAATCAACGCGCACATTGCGAATCTCAATATCTTCGCTTTGATCGATGACAAAGGTCGTCATTTTCCCATGCAGCATAAACAATGACCCATTGCCTTCAACCGTTACGTTCTTCATATCCTTAAGCAGCAAGCCAATCGTCTTCGTTACATCTGGATTCTCGCTCTCGGAAGCTGTATTGGAAATGTAATAGGGTCGCTTCTCCGCATCTTCCGCATAAAAATCATATCTGCCTTCCGGGAAGTTAAGAATCACAGGGCCATCCATAGCCGCCGCAGCAGCAATCGCCCGCTGGACGGGAGATGCCGCATCCTCCTGCGAATTCGGCTTTGCTCCATAGTAAGTAACATCAATGACAGTAGGCATAGATGCAGATTTGGGCTGTTCTCCACCATATGTGGCGTCAACAACCGAAGGCGTATCTTGTTGGATCGAATTTCCCTCCTGTACAACATCGAGCATGACAGCATTGCTAGCATCGTCGTAAGCCATTGCATAATAGGGTGTCAGCATCCAAGTTGCTAGCACGAATAGCATGAAAATCACTACATTCTTGCTTGACCGCTTCATCTCATTCCTCCCAACAAAAGATTGTTGTTCTTCGTTACGCGTTACGTTTGTCCTCCTTTGCTTATGTAGTCGTCTTATCTGTTGCAGATATGGTAATCGCTTACAATTTTGATTGTACTATAGCCTATGCTCTCTAAATCTAGTAGTTTCCATCATTTTTTTATGAGAATCGTACTTATTTAGTAGAGAAAGCAGATTGTCCAAATTGGCTCGTAACAATACAAAAAGTCCGAGAAGCCGCAGCCCCTCGAACCTTTTTATCAGGAAATTACAACACAAAGGTAGGATTGCTCACTAAACCTCGATCTTATACTCTCTCTGTAATAGTCCATATATCTCTAAGTCCACGATTCCTTTGCCCGACCAGAGCGATGCTTGCCGCAGCGTCCCTTCCTTGATGAAGCCATTCTTCAGCAGCACCCGCTTCGAGCGTTCATTTGCAGGCATAACTTCGGCTTGAATTCGGTTTACATCCACGTCCTCGAACAAGAACTTCACAACAATTCGCGTCGCTTCCGCAGCAATGCCTTGCCCCCACTCCGTTTCTGCCAAGAAGTACCCGATCGTCACCATATTCACCTTCTGATTGAAGTCGAACGCTTCCATGATGCCTACCACTCTCTCGCTGTCCTCATTGGTGACTATCCCCCATTTGATGCGCGATCTCTTATTGAAGTCTCTCTCAAAATGTCCGAACATGTTCTTGACGGTCGCCTTGTTATGCTTCGGGATAATGCCGCAATATTCAAAAACGGTATCGTTGCTGTAAATGTCATAGACCTCATTCAGATGATGCTCTTCGACTTTCTTCAACGTAAGTGTATCCGACTTCAATATCGGAAATTGACCAAACACGGCGTCCAGGTTCATCGTATCACCGCTCCATATTTTCAGCTTAATCGTATTCGTCGTATGATCGTAACATCACTGACTTGACCTTGACCGTCTTGTTCCACCTTTTGAGCCTTTTAGCATGTAATCCCGTGTAGATGTGGATTGCTTGTCAGCAACCGCTGCACCCTGTCTAGGGTATCTGGCCCCATTGGTATGCCCCCATTGCGATACAGAAGTATCCATCGAAGACATGCCAGCGCTTGGAATACATCAAACTCCTCTTGCGGGATATCATTTATAGCTAAATACGTATTACGAAACACTTCGGCAAAGTGCTCCGATATGTAGATCTGCTGCAGCGTGAGCGACCAAGCGAAATCATATCTTGCATCTCCCAATTGCACATTGGTCCAGTCGATGACCGTTAATTGCCCGGCCTTCTCAACGAGATTACCAAGATGATAGTCCCCGTGGATGATTCGCTCATGCTTCGGTGCTGCCAGCTCGACCAATTGCTCTAGGAGAGGATACAGATCTGAATGCGCCTGCATACCTAGGAAGAAATATTCGCTAAAATCATGCCGCGGCAGTTGTATCTGAGTATGGAATTCTTCTGGAGAAATGCGGTGCACGCGGTTTAATAGATTCGCAATCTCCTTCATAGTCTGATCATTGCCATCACGCAGCGGCTCGCCATCGAAGGTAGTCAGCAGCACACTGTCACCGTTCGCATTTATCCCCCAACCGATGGGCTCAGACACGGATACCTCCTGCGCATACAGCAGATTGAGCGCTTGGTATTGCAGACGAATATCCGGTTTGGAATCTCTGCTCCATATTTTCAGCACATAGCTGTCCGTATCGGTTACAACCTTAACGGTCTCTGCTTCCATGCCTTGCATCAAGGAAGTGATCGTAATCGTACCCGCTTGCTGCAGAATGCGATCAAGATGCTGATGCTTGTCCCTCCACTCTATTGCTGCCAGATCATGCTCATGGTGCTTGTGCTTGTGTTCCGTCATACCTTCATACCGCCCCTCTGTTTATGCTTCTCATGCTCTTTGACGAATTGGAATATGTAAATCCACTCTGCACTTGCCCTCTTTATCCTGCTTGGGATCGTTCAGGCAAAGTTCAAGACATGGTCGATCATCAGCCTCATAACCACTGCTTGGCAGCCACAGCCTGAACATCGTCTCGTATGCGAGAACGAAATTCGGGACGGTATCGTAATACGAATAGACCGCATACCTACCACCGGGCAGGGTTCCATATGAGATGTCCTTGTGTTCCTGCTTGGTGAATCCTGGCGGCAGCGTGACACAAGCATCGTAACGGCAGGCATACTCCTCAACCTCGTTACTATCGTCTAACGACACGCCAATGAACCTCTGTTGCCCTATGGCACTCCCCTGCTCTCGTACCCAGTTTCCCAACTTGTCCCAAGCACCTCGTGTATCCAAATAACTCCCAACATGCCGCACATACGCCACTTCTACATCCGGAAGCTCCTTGATCACAATCATGTTCTCCCACGCTCTCTGCAGCAATGGATGTCTGCGACTTCTATTGTAGTCTGGAGAGAAAGATAACTCTTCTTGCTTATTGCTATGATTTGCTGACAAATTGCGATCTTCCCGATTTGTATGCTGAATGGTATCTCGCAGCTTGCTCCTAACCGCGCTCGGTGTACTTCCATGGTGCTTCTTGAATACAGCATTGAATGTGGATATGGACTCGAAACCGCACAGACTTGAAATGTCCAGTATGGTGTGATCCGTTTGCTCCAACAAGTGAATTGCCTTCTGCAAGCGCTCTTGATTCACAAATGCCATAGGCGTCATGCCGACATGCGCCGCAAAGACTCTCGTAAAATGATATTTGGAAAAGTTCGCAATGCTGGCGAGCTGATCGAGACTGAGCTTCTGATGGCTGTTTTCTTTTATATAGGAGATGATCTTATCGATTCTGGATTGATAGTCATTGTTCATTGGAAAAATCCCTCTATCTGCTAGGTTCTAATAGGATTTCGATTCTTCTTAAAAGGGAACAAAAAGCCGCCGTCATTGACGGCTTGACTTCTCCGTCAAATCAAGTGGCTGAGCAACGCAAAGATTCATACCAGTCACGGAAAACATTGGTCTGTATGTTGATTGTATCTCATCCGGACTCTTTAGCCTACAAACGAATTTATCACCAACCCGTAAGGTTGATTTACATTTCCTCCATTAAATTGGCCCGCGTGTACAGGGGCTGTCGGAGTAGAAATATTGTAGATTTCCACCGTACTATTGTTCTGATTGGCTACATACAACGTGATCCCGGTTATCGCCATTCCAGCAGGTTCGCTTACCTCGCCTGAACCAAATTCAGTTATACGCACCGGAGCGATTGGGTTCGTAATATTATAAATTTCAATCGTGCTGTTGCCCTGATTGGCGACATACAGCGTGGTTCCCGTTATCGCCAGACCTACAGGCTCGCTTAAGTCTCCAGAACCAAACTCAGTTACGCGTACCGGAGCTGTCGGATTCGCAATATCATATATTTCGACCGTACCATCATTTTGATTGGCTACATACAGCGTAGTGCCCGTTATTGCGAGGCCTTCAGGACGGTGCAAATCGCCTGAGCCGAACTCCGTGACATGAGCAGGGGAGGTTGGATTTACAATATTATAGATTTCGATGGTGTCGTCCCCCCGATTGGCTATATACAGTGTAGTGCCCGTTATCGCCAAGCCGTGAGGAGAGCTTAAGTTGGCTCCATTAAATTCACTAATATACAGAGGAGCTGTCGGATTAGCTGCATTATACATAGATACCGTGAAGCTGCCTGCATTCGCAACATAGAGCGTGGTTCCGGTTATCGCCATGCCTCTTGGATTGTTCAAGTTGCCTCCATTAAATTGCCCGATACGCACAGGAGACGCGGGATTTGCAATATTATAGATTTCTACCGTCTTATCGCCTACATTCGATACATACAGATAATCAGGTCCGTCAGCGTACATATCGACAGCAAATTGCAAGCCCGCTGGATTCGGTGGATTCATGACAAGATAATTCGTCACATGAAAGGAAACTACGATTTTGAACGTTCGAGCGGCAGTTGGCGAACCAGAAACGAGGCAGCGAGTAGAATATACGCGGATATCCTGCCAGTTATACGGCTGCGTCTCTAGGAGTCCGAGTGCGGGCATATTGGGATCTCCCGCCATCAAGAAGAAGTCATCTAACCCCGCAGGCTGCACAGCAGACTTCGCAAAGGGCCCCGTACCAGCACCGCCCGTATCCTCAAAAATCTCAATTCTCGCCTCCATCGCATTGTCGGCAAAGGCATTGAGAAACAAGCTGAACGAGACACTTGCACCCGCAGGAATCAGAAATGGTGCGGAAGCTGCTGCAAAAGCCGATGTCTGACCATCAGATACCGGCAGCTTCCATACATATTCCGGATTGGGAACGCCTCCGAATGGAGAATACGCTTGCAGGCTGTTATCATTATCGTACTTCTCCAATAGTGGCCACGCTACAGGAGCAAGAGTGCGGGCTACTTGGTCAGCATTCGTGCCTGTGCCGTTGGCCGCATTCAGCGCAGCTTGATCTATGTTCGTACCCACAAAGACAGAAGTCGCGTTGCTGACCAGCCTTTGAAACGCTTCTATGGACATGTCATCACCTTTTTATGAGAAGATAGGAGGTACAAGAGAGTGTAAGGGACGCTCGGTTGCAGCCCCGTAATCCCTTAGTACTGCTTACAGCATGGATTCCCCGATAAATGCTTCATCTGTAATTTGTCCTCCTATCCTATGAACCTATGGGTGAAGCTGCTTGTGCGTATGCCATCAATAGATAATTATTGCATGCCAACCTGATCGCAGTCTGGTGCGGTCAACCGTACAGGCGAAAGCCGATCGTTTTAGCTTTTTCCTACTTCTGCGCTTGTCTGACTAAGCCATAGTGGCTGCTTTTGTCTCTTTTCTGTTCGATAAAAGCTTCTTGCTTCATGAAAAGGTATTCGGTTATTTCAGAAACGAAAACCTTCTGGTGGCTTACATCGTAGAAAATCCGTATCCAAACATGTTGCAGAAAATGAAGGGGCATCGTAGGTAGACAAATGAACTGTAAATATATACTATTGAAACAAAACTTATAGATTGACTCATTCCAGCCACGGAAGGGCGATGTGATGAAACGGTCGGATTTGTTCTATATTTGGGTAGCAATCAGCAGTTATGTAACAGGGCCTCTGGTATACATGATTTCTCTTTGGGTCATTTATGGTGAACATACAAAAGATCTGCGGCGGTTAATTACGTGGACTGCGCCCGCATTTTTCACGCTCGGAATACCTCTATATTTTCTATGCACGATACTCCTTAGAAGGATAAATAAATATTCCTTTTGGCTACAAACCTTATTTTTCGTATTGATCGGAGCCATGCCTGTCTTTATTGTTCCTCTTTTTACTGGATTTTTTAATTTCTTCAATGTATCTTTTCTATTCACTCAAGAAGGATTCCTATTTTTTTATTTTTCTTTAGCATCGCTTTCGTGTGCTCATATGGTATTTGGGTAGCTCAGAAAAGACTCAACAAAAAACCGTATTTCATCATCTCATTTATCGTACTAATCCTTTTTACAGTCATGACAATCATCTAAAAAAAGACACTGTAATTGTGCAGTTCCTTTTGGATTATACGGTTTTATCTACTGAGCGTTCCACCGGCGGGAACAAGGAAATAGGAGTATCGCCTGTAACGCGCGGATCGTGAGTATAAATAGTAACCGGAGTACCTTTATCTACGCGCTTATAAATTTCATGTGCCGGGAAACCATCATGGTTACCCTTAACGGTACTTTCCCCTTGTTATCGACGGTTACATTGTATTCCCAGTCAATTGCTGGAGCATCGGTATTTAAAGGATTCGCTGCGCTGCCTTGTAATGTAAAAGATGCTGAAGTACTTCCACAATAAGTCTTACATTTTTTTTAGAAATAATCGCTTGAGTTAGTTCCAGACCTCATTGAATATTCCTCTTTCACGGAAAACTCCGATAACAAGGTAATGCTGCAGCATTATATGAATCAGTTACCCTCTAAAATAGGAAAAAAGGTCATCTATGAAATTTACATAAACGACAAGACAGAAGCACAAGTTGCACAAGAACTTCATATCAGCCAACAGGCGGTGAATAAATGGAAACGAAAGATGATTCGCGAATTATCTCGGAAGATTACTTCCTAGGTTTGTTATCTCGCATGCAAAATTATAATGATAAACATGCTACTGAGGAATTATTAGGCTTCTTTGAAAAAGATATGATAAGACTAAGCAGATTTATAAAAATGCCAAAGGAAGATGCTATACAAACTATGAAATTGGAGCTTATAGAGGTATTTAAAAGAAATTAACTAAATGTTAATCGTTAATCGCCCTATTTCAGTATCCCCTTCCTTTTGCAAACCATATCCATAATTGAGAGATTGGATCTATCAAATTTCGACAAAAATAGTATAGAAATTCAACCAGATGTCAATTTGCCATTCACTTCATCTTCATTTATACTAAAAACCAACAGAAACTTAAATAAATTGTCAATTCAGGAAGGATTTCGAATTGTTATGCTGAATTACTAAATAAGGAGGATTCGACATGACAAGCAATCTTCATGTAGCTCCGATGGAACTCCGCCACAGGTTACAAGATGAATTGAGCATAAGGGGGTGGAAGCAGAAAGAGTTAGCAGAGGCATCCGGCATCGACAGTTCAACCATTAGTTACATTTTCAACAACAAGCAATCACTTATGCTGCCTCAGCTCCACGCGATCAATCACGCATTCGGATTACCAATAGACACCTTCTATGAAGAATTCATAGGGGAATGCTGCAACGAACTGGGTCGATTGCGGCCTGATAAGACAAGCGATTTTATTCTCCACTGTATTGAAGTAGAAAAGTATGACCTGGTCAAACAGCTAGTACAACTCCTCTATGAAGAAACCAATCGTTCCAAACTGATCGACACCGCCTTCAAAATCGCCGAACGCATCTTCCAGTCACCGAAACGCAACTACTCACTCCCGTTCTACGACATCATCATTCGCAATGGATACAGCCGCAGCGAGAAAATAGCCATCTCCTACTTCAGAAGATTCCTCATCTTGAGAGACTTGGATACGAGTGGAGCCGGCAACGAAGCCTTATGCCAGCTGATTGAATATCTGCCTATACTTCCTGATTCACTAAGGCTCGACGCCTATTATCGTATTCTTACATACTACAATGTTGTAGAGAACTGGGCAAAGCTACTCCAGTATGCCAAAGAGTTGCGTGCTGTTGCGTTTGAGGTAGGGCAAAATGACTTTGTGGCAGAAGGCTGGTTGTATGAATCGTTTGCACTAATGGGAATGAAAAATTATGAGGGTGCTTTAAAAGCAACACAGCAGTATGTTTCTTATGGGGATCATTATGCTTGGCTATCTCAATGTAATCGTCTCTATATTTTTATTGAGATGAAGCAAACAGAGGCTATCGATAAACTCATGACTATGCTTGAAGGTGACCAATTGCTTCTTGTACTTCCTATCGCGTTAGAATGTTATATCAGCAATGGAGCTTTCCAAGACGCTGCTCAATATATCGAGAAATACAAGCTTCAGGTCGACGATTTATTATCCAGAAAAGATCCTTTTCACGAAAAACACAAATTACGCCTTACACATGCGTTGGCACAGTATTACTTGAAATCGGACCAGCATGAATTAGGGTTTGACTACAATGCCTTATCGTTGGAACTGGCGCTTACATTCAAAAATATGCAGTATGTCGGAATGGCTGTTCTTATCTTCCAAGAGTATGAGATACATGCTTCTGCAGAAAACAAAAGCCGTTTCACACATATTCTATTAAATGAGGTGGATTCAAATGAAAAAAGTATTAATCACGATGTCCATGGCTCTTTTCTTGTTCGGTTCTACCGGAGTATCTTCGGCAGCGAATCTAGCTGACATCGGTTCGGGATGGTTTGTTAGCAACATTGGATCGGGGTGGTCTAAAACAAGCAGTGATACTGAATCAGGTTACCATGTGAGCAATATCGGTTCGGGATGGTCACCGAAGAGCAATATTGGTACAGGTTGGTCTCCATCGAACAGTGACATTGGCTCTGGATGGTCACCTTTGAGTAGCGATATTGGGACAGGGTGGACAGTGAGTAACATCGGCTCTGGATGGAGTCCGTTGGCTAGTGATGATGGAATTAATGAAAATGTATAGATTCAAGGCCATATGGATAGCGACTCTTGAGTTCAAGGGTCGCTATTATCTTTCGTTCAAGCGATCAAAGGTATCGGTGCGATTAAAGTTATCACATGATGGTATTAGAATGTGGACAGTTAGGTTATTGAACGAGAATCCGAATGACGGTTGGGGCAGTCAACCGTACAGTCAATTGCTCAGCCTTCTCTCCTTATTCCTGCTTCTGCGCCTGCCCGACTAAGCCATAGAAGAACAGCTCTATGAATTGATCCATGCTCCGAGTTAAGCGTTCCTGATCCCCCGCTTTCCAATATCGGCCCAACTCATTTTTGAACATCGTGAAGTATCGCATCGCGACCTCTTCCGTCTGATCAGCGTGAATATATCCTTCTTGCTTCCCCAGCGCGACAAACTTCATGAAGAAGCGCATGACCTTCTCCCCGCTATCGCGTTCCATCCTTTCCGCCAATTCTTCTGACTCAGAAGATGGAGCACTCAGAAATTCATCAGATAAAAGCTTTAGATTTTGTGCCTCTAACAGCATAATTTGCTTAGTCTTCTCGGGAAAGGAAAGCGCTGAAGCAAGAATGCTCTCATACTGCTCTAGCTGCTTGTCCACCCAATTCATCAACATATCGGCATGGAGCTGTTCTTTCGTGCCAAAGTAATTATAAATGGTCGCTGGGGATACCCTCGCCTGCTGCGCGATCTCATTCACGCTGACCTTATGAAATCCGTATTCCGAAAACAATTGAAATGCGATGCTGTAAATTTGCTCGATTTTTTTCTGTTTCCGTCGTTCGAAGCCGTTCATGTTCTCCACCTCACATGTAGTGTAGCCCAAGTTTTAGAGTAATTCAACAAAATCACTATAAAATTATTGATATCCACATTTTTCTTCGTTATAATATTTTTGTAGTAAAATTAAATCATCACTACAAAACTTTCTTTAGAAAAGCATCGCCCGCAAACAAACATGATGAATGGGAGTGTACTGACATGAAGCAAATTCGGATTCCTTCGTTTCTGCATGATGTTTTTGGCGAGAAGCAATTTCTTGGATCTATTCTTGCCATACTGCTGTTCGGCGGACTGTTGACCGCTGCGTTATATGGGCTGTTTCCCGAACTTACGGACAATTTGCCGTTGTGGCGCAGTGCCTTGGCATTTTTATTAATTTTCGATATCTTCTCCGGCTGCATCGCGAACTTCTCAGCATCAACCAGCAACTTTTATGCCGCACGTAAAACGAACCGAATCGTATTCATTGCGATACACTTCCATATCATTCTTGTGGCGCTTCTATTAAATACGGATATTTGGTATTCGATCGCGGTATGGGCTTATACGATCACAGGAGCATTTATCGTAAACGCCCTGATCGGGAAACCGTCGCAGCCGTTCGTTGCAGGCTTGTTTCTCGCCTCGGGTCTGGGCATTATTCCCCTGCTGCCGAACATACAGCCTTACATGTTGACGATTTGCCTGCTATTCATGCTGAAGGTGCTGTTTAGCTTCGCCGTCGATCATTATCGTACAACCTTGAACAGCAACGGTAAAAAAGCATGAGTACCCCGTATCGAGTATCCAAGCTGGCTAAGTCGGACAAAGCTTCATTCGTGAAGCTCATGAGCGGAGCGTTCGCTCGCGATCCCTTATTTCTGCATCTATTCGGCGATTCGGAATTCGACAGCAAAGCAAGCAGCGGTGTGACCGCTTTTGTCACCTTTCTATTCGAAAAAAGCTTCCTGCTCCATGAGGAGGTGTGGGGTTATTTCGAAAATGAAAACCTTCTGGGGGCTTACATCGTGGAGAAGCCACAAGCAAGCATGCTGCAGAAAATGAAGGGGGTACTGCTTATCGCGAAGTTAATTCCATTATTATTTCAATTGTCCGGCAGCACGCTGCACCTCCTTAATTCCTATATGCGAGTCACCAGATCTGCTGCCCCTCCATGCGCGCATCACTATCTGATCATGATTGGAGTCAAACCAGGAGAGCAGGGCAAGGGAATCGGCAAAGCCCTGCTGCATCACTTATTGGATAAGATGAATGCGGACGTGACATCGCAAGGCGTCGCGCTCGATACGGAAAACAAAGAGAACGTAGACTTGTATCGGAGGTTTGGATTTGCGTTAAGCAGAGAAACACAATTTGATCATGTGCCTGTTTTTTGTATGTTGTATCAAAAACATAGTTCATGACGCGGAAACCTAAATATCGTATCCTCTGCGATTCAAGAAAAAGCAATTATCTTTGAGACAGACTATTTTACTTTCAATGGAACGAGAGATTTGTCCTCTCACTAGAACAATTGGAACATCATCGTCATCGCCGAGAACGAATTGGCCAATCCGTGCATAATCCAGCTTGGAATAATCGACCCTCCTGATAATTTCTCGTTTATGTATCCCATAAACCAGCCAATTAAAGCAGTAAACAACGTTATGATAACAGCATTGATAATTCCGGTTCTTGAAAAAAACATTACTCCGTGTAAACAACCAAACAATACCGCCTGAACCGTGTTCCCTGTTGCAAACCCAAACGCAGAAATCAATCTTTTTCCGATAAAACCTCTGAATAATATTTCCTCAGATAAACCGGTCTGTACGAAAGCATACAACAAAGCCGCGGCTATACCTGAAACGCCTACTCCATAAAATTGCGAAGCAGCAACGTCGGCATCATTGGTAAAAAACAACGTAATGATAAGCCCCAGAGAAAAGAACAAAAGTAACGCTGAGAAGAACAAGATGAAAAAGAGGTTTCTTTTCTGGATAACAGGAACTGTACATCCAATCCATTCAAAAAAAGACTGCTTCTTTCTGGCGAATAGGAACCAGCATACTAGAGGAATTGCGCTAAATAGGATTACTTGGATAAGGGATGAAACCAACATGGAAACAGCCATCGCTTACTACTCCTCTCTCTTGTACTCTAAAATGTCGCCAGGCTGGCAATCAAGTACTTTACAAATCGCATCAAGCGTAGAGAAACGAATCGCACTTATTTTCCCCGTTTTTATATTCGAGAGATTAACATTGGATATTCCTACCTTCTCCGCAAGCTCGTTCAGAGATATCTTACGGTCTGCCATCACACGATCCAGCCTCAAAACAATAGCCATAATACACACATCCTTACAGAGTTTCATCGGATTGCTGTTGCAGCATTCTGCCATAATCGAATATTTGAGCTAGGCAAAAGAATACGACCGCAGCCAAAATATAAAACAGCTCAAACGACACATTTACCTTGGCCGCTGGGGTGACCATTTGTATCATTGCTATTTCAACAAACCCAGGAATAATGGCCATCCCAGCTATGAGCAAGGAAATCCGTTTCAAACGCTTCATATGCTTGGCAACAAACGGTGTATAATCCTTACTAATATCCTTAAATATCCGCCCGGAAATAAATAATATCACCATGATTAGACATAGCCTCACTACATCCCCACTAAATGTAATTATCAGATCAGATTTGGTGTAATCACTATGGTCGATATGTAACAATATAGAGCTCATAGTGTTTATTGCTGCTGGAATTTCATCCCCTGACATCTGAGAAAGCCATAGGATTGCGACAATTCCCACAATCGTTACTAGCAACAGCATGATACACAGCATTTGCAAACAAACAGCCAATAGTTTGCTCGTTTTCTGAATTTTAAGGGTGCTCATATGATTCCTGCTCCTTTATTATGATGACTAGAGCATAACAGGAAAATATATGTATATCAATAATTATTTAATGTTTATCATTAAATTATTAACGATAAATATTCAAAAACAGAATTAACCTACGTTTCAAATTTAACTAACACTCATATTTTCATATGATATTTCTTAAAACAAAAAAAACCGCATTATTCGCGGTTTCTACTGTCATACTGTAAATTAACGTAACCCTGCCCATATTTCTTTTCAGAAGCAGCTGTACACTAGTATCGAGTTCCTCTGGAGAAACTTGCTGATTACAGTCTAATTGATTCGCAATATCCTTCATTGTTTGATCTTCGCATCTCGTACGGCCCGTCATCAATGATATTCAATATCACACTGTCATCAACCCGATTCGTCTCCCTGTCTATCGACTTAGACCCCGATAATCCCCGTTCATGCAGCATGTTAAGCACCCTATATTGCAGACCAATATCTGGTTTGGAATACCTGCTCCATACTTTTGGCACATAGCTATCCCTATCTGTTACAACCTGAACCACTTCCACCTCCATCCTTGCATCATTTGAGCTATCGAGGCTATCGTGTGCGCATCCACTTGCTGAAAAATGCAGCCGCATGTACCGCAAAGATTCTCGTAAAAGCAGCTTACGCCCAAAAATATGCAGCACGGTGCAATGGATGTTCTGCCTTTAATATGTATGAGATAATACATGGTTCTAAAGCTAGCAAAAGTCGTTTCATTAAATGAGGAGGATTCTAATAAAGAAAGATTAATCTAGAATTGATAGCTTACCTTAGTGTTCTACTCAATACTTTAATCCAATCTTCCCTTAGCTCACCGACTGTTGATTCCTGATATACTTTTACTCCTGCTTCAACCATTGATTTAGCCAAGTCACCTTTAAGGCTCTGTAGAATTTTCTTGTCTTTCTGTGAAAGGGGTAAACTGCCAGGATCAATATGTTTCCGGTACGTATCTGAATCCATTCGAAAAACATAAATCTTACCTTGTATCAGTTCTTCCATACCTACAAGCATTTGTACCCCTGGCAAATCAAAATCCCCCGAATAAAAAACTTCGCAATCTGGATTCGCTTCAAGGCTTTTTATTATGAAGTACTTAGTTGCAGCTCGAGCCTGCCCAGATGTACAAATTAACGGTGGACAATTTTCTGAGAGTTGCTCAAACGAATAGTCGCTTTTGTCTAGAAAATGTATTGTTTCATCCACTAAAAATGAAAAGACTGAAGGATTTTCAAAAATATATAAAGCTGGATATTTAGGCCATTCCTCACGTGATTCAATCTCTCGCAAGTTTAATGTCCTTGGTGAAGTCCCATAAATAAAACCTGATGCAAATACATGTGCAAAAGAACTTATGTCATCATCTATCAAGCCAAAAGTTCGGTAGATGTATCTTCGTTTCATAAATTCGGGTACTATTAAATATTCATTGGATGATAACTCCCCATTTTCTAGCTTTCTAGCATAAATAGTCTCCAATGATGTCAGTAACAGCCTCCCTGCTGGAAATTTCAAATCAAACGCATGAGGATCCTTAGTTACCAATTCAGAGAAAATCGGAATTCTTACATCCTGTGAATCGCTGTTTATTTTTTTCTTAATTCCAAGCTTATTACAAAACAAATACCATAAAGCTTTTACACAGTAAAAAAGCTCGTCATCTCCTTTACCATCATTCCGCAGTAGATTATTCAGAATTTGATAGCCCGGAGCATTTCCATCTCTTAGCCTTTCATACCAATTAAATGTATTTTTTCCTAAAGCTCCGTTAAAGAGAGATGATCCGCATTCCTTCTCAAATCGTTTGTTCACTCTTTCAAATAGTTCTAACCATTGCCTTTCTTTCATTTCCCGTTGTTCAGACTTGGTTAGCAATGGTTGCCCATATAACAATTCATATAATTCGGGAATGGTCAGTTTATACCCTAACTCCAACTCTTCAGAAAAAATTTGCAAAGGTACGACTACTTCAGTATGAGGGCGGATTAATCTCTTCACCCGATTGCCAAAATAATGTTGCAACCTATCTGCTTCAATATCTGATTGAACTACAATTTTTGCATTTCCGCGTACTCCATTTTGCCCTTGATATTTTTTAAATACAGTATTGAGCAAATTGACTAAGAGCGGATCGCTATAGTACTCTTTAGCTGTTTTACGGTATCCAATCTCCATTACCTGACTTCCTCACCTCCCTGAACATTCCGTTCCTAAGTTCCTAAGGTCAATCTTCAACAAGAACTTTACTTTTACCATTCCAGCGGTAATGAAATAGCGTAACTACATTGATGTCTTTCGGCCGATAAATTTCATAAATAGCCAATCGGGGCACTGTATCATAACAACCCCATAATACTTGTGAAGTCATAATGTAATCGAATCCCATGTCCGTAAGCAAGTGGAACATGTCTCTCATGTTAGCATCATCCACACCAGCAAAAGCTTCATCCAACGAAATAATTTTAGGTGCATCTTCACTTGCATCACTATAACGAGAGAAAGTAGCAGCAAATAAAGGGATATACATTGCCATTGCTTTCTCACCGCCACTTAATACATTAAATTTAGGATCGGTCAGTTCCTTAAAGCCTGTCTGGGCTCCTTTGCGGTAGTTGAGTTTAAACTCAAACCAGGAACGGTAATCGAGTAAATCATATATATATCTACGTAGTGCACCGTGTTCTTGCTCAGCAAATTGTTTAGCCTGCAATATGCGTTTTCTAAAATGTTCAATAACAAGTTCGATTTCTTCATCTTCCATTCGATGAGCATCACGCAGCAAAAGTTCGACTAACGTACTTGTATCTAGCTGAGCATCCGTTTCTGGGACTTTAGGTTCCCACATCAACGATAACTGTAAACCACTTGATGTGTTACGTTGACTCATTAGCTCTTTCATTTGATTCACCCAATCATATGCACGATGAATACGATGTCGAATAGCCTTTCCCACGCTGCCGATTATAATTTCCTCGTACAATTGTCGATCTTTCTCCGTTAACAAAGCATGTTGCTCATCTCGCAGCATAATCAGCTCATCCAGAAGTGCTGAGGGAGTCATAGGATTCATCCGGTCACGATTGGACGTAATTATAATTCTTCCCGATAGCAATAAATCCGATTCTAGTACATAGTCCCGCAAATTATTACGAATCGCATTATATTCCTGTTGAAGTTCGTTTCCAATGCGCTCCTTCGTCTTACTACCGAACTGTAAACTATATTCTTTTTTCATTTGTTGGCACATCTTTATAATTTCGCTCTCATTTATTAATTGATCGAAAGTCTCTTTCCACTTGGGAACGTGAGCGAATTGAACTTCAACCTTCCACAACTCCACTGAATATTCAAATTCCTTTTGGCACTCCGCTAATTGCCCTAAAAATATTTTTAGAGCTTCCTCTTTACGAGCTAAATTTGCAATTAACTCTTTTAAATCCTCATTTAGTGTATCAATACGACCCAATAAAGTTGTTTTTTCTTGTTTTAGAGCCACTATCTCTTCATGGATCTTCTCAATCCCCAACTCAGCGATCAATTTTTTGAGTTGTCCAACTTGGGCAGTATATTTTTCCTTCTTTTCATCAACCGTTTTTTGTTGAAATTCATCTTCTTCGATTTCTAACAAGAAATTCGTTTGTTGATCGACTTGGTTGGATAAATATTGGGAAATTTCTATGTATCGTAGCCAAGATGACTGCAACATCGAAATATGGGTACGATAAGTCATACACGAATCAATTGCTTCTTTAAGCTGCTTCTCTCCTTTTAGTAAAGACCACTCTACTGTATGTTCAGTTAATTTTAGCTGAAGCGCTCTTAATGTAACCATCTTCTCTTTGTACCATTGTTCTACTTTATGCTCTTGATTCATAATTTCTTTTAATCGATACGAAAGTTGAATAAAAGTATCAATTTCTGCTTGCAACTCTGCATCATCCGGAAAGGAATTTAACTCGAACTTTAAAGCTTTATTGTTCTCCTCTACTCTTGCTAGCTGATTATCTATCTCAGATATTTCATTTACTGACTGCTTTATATTCGCTTCCAATTGGGCCATTGCTAACTGTTTCGTCCGTAATCTCGTTTCAATTCCAATGTATTCTGCACGTGGCTTAGAAAAACCTTGACCTGTTAATGCTCCTAGGCGAAAAGTACCGTTTCCTATAACGAGGAAACCTTTTTCATTCTGTGCATTTGCATTTTCCTCTCCCCACCCTATACTCATTAATGCCGCCTGAACATCTTCCTGGGACAAACCGCTTTCTTGGGACGGAACAGCCTGTAGCACACTAGCAAGTGTCTTTCCATGGAATGAGTCTATAGTTTCAAACCACACCTCCTCCCCCTTTTCTTGATCCAATACCGATACTTGCCCATTTGGATAAATCCAAGCATCCAATAATCCTGCTTGTTCTAGTGTTTCTTCCAAACGTGCCTGTTCCTTATCTGTAAGCCCGTCTTTAAATTCACAGACCGCATAAAGCGGAGCTCCTGTACCCTTTTCACGCTGATCACGCGTTGCCTTTCTTCTCTCTGTCTGTATAGGTTCTGGTTCTTTTTTCGACTTCCATTGCTCCAATTCAAATTTAAGCTTATGATGATCTTCCATTAACTCTTTCTTATGATGTTGTAATTGAAGCACTTGTTGCAAGAATTCCTGATTTCTACGTTCATAGGCTTGAACAGCTACTTGCCTAACTTGATCAAATTGGCGACTTTTTGAAGTTATTGAAGACAGGGCACGCAAAGCATCTCGTAACGCTTCCCCGTTTACAGGCAACTGAGTTAATTGTTGCTGCCATCGGATCAAATGTTCCCTAATTTTTTCTTTTTCTATTTCCAAACGATTATCTTGTGCAGTGAGCTCTTCCTCTGCTTTACTGCGGTCACAATGTATTTCACCTAATCGAATTTCAGCTTCGGATGCTGCTCTATAAGCTTCTCTTTCCTCACGCGCAATTTTCAGAGCAATTTCCAGTTTATCTTTGTGACGCTCCAGATCTTTAAACCAATTGCGAGCCCATTGCTCATCTTCCGGTAAGCCATGTGCCCAAGCCCTATGATAAATATCGTGTTCTTTAAATTCTATAATTCGCGCAAAATCTTCAAGTTCTTCAACTGCTTCATGTTGTTCCTGATCTAATACATTTAATTTATCTTTTGCTCTTTCGATATCATTTTCAATTTGATGAAGAGCCATAACATTTTTATTTTTTCTTTTAAAAATGTCAGATAACTGCCTTAATGCATCTTCTAACAGTTCCTCTCCTCTTTCTAACTCTCTTTCCTTTTCGATCACTTTACTCCGATTTAAAATGTCTAGTTCAACCTCAACTGTTCCAAGTCTAGCCTTGCCCTGCTCGATGCTGGTGTTCATATTAAGTTGTTTTTCTTTAAGTTCAATAACCTGTTGCTTTAATTCCGTTACCTGTTTTTCTAATTTATGAAATGCTTCAAATTTGTCTAGAACCTGTTCAGCGTGCACTTTCAGCAAAAAACGGTTGTATTCACTGTATTTCTCACTCAATTTCTCTAGCTCATCCACATGGATACGAAGTTCTTCTAACTGATCTGTAATTTGATCCATGTCTTCTATAACATCCGATAGAGGTCCCAATTCTTCTTCCGTCAATGGTGACAAAGCTTTGGTCAAAATTTCGTACATTGAAGAAGGCTTAAAATCTTTAGACAATTTAGGACTGCGCAACTCCAGCAATAACTTCAACAAGTCTTTAAAAGAATCCAAATCTTGAAAACCAAACAAAGCTTTATTGACCATCTCTCGGTAACTGCTTTGCTCCTGCACTACCTGCCCACCAGAATCAATCAAATCTATTAACTCTTTTCGATTCAGCGGAATCTTACTTCCTTGTTCCAACCACGTATTGTAATCATATAACCGGAAGTCATGATTGACTCGTCGTCCGTCCTCTAATAGAAACCCCCAAAATCCTAATTGAGCCGCACCACGGCGTGCCCTAATCCCGATGCCAATTGTTTTATAAACCTCTTTATCCGTATGAAAAAATTCTAGCCATAAGTAACCCGTACGATCCGTATGTCCCTTTTCTTCATCCCCAAGCAAATAATATTCCAACTTACGATCTCGAGAGCCAAAAGGATCAAGTCGTTCTGGTCTCTTATCTCCATCAAGCACCAATGGAATAAAACTTTGCATCGTAACCGATTTTCCTGATCCATTCGCTCCTCTTAAAATCATTCTTCCTTCTTCAAAATGAAATTCTTCTTCATCGTAATACCAAAAATTGAGAACTCCAGCACGACTCATCTGCCATCTATTCACCTTGCGCAAAATTGTGTTTTCTTCTTCTAGATTTATTTGTAGTACCAAGGAATATCCTCCTTATGTATCTAAGTCTGCAGTTCCGTATTGAGCTATCCATTTTCCTGCTGCTGCATTTAACACAAAGAATGTTTCATCCACCCATTCTCCAAATCCCCATTCCATCACATGATCCAATACTTGCTCCGCCAATTGGGCCGACTTCATTTTTCGATGTTCATTGGTCCAATACTCCCCATGCTCTTCTTTTAATCGAATGAGTATTCGCTCCATTTCATGCTTTGTAAGGTGTATGCGCGCATTCTGCTTCATTACTTCTTCAGAGGCTGCCTGTTTCCGAATATGTCCAAATACAAGGAGAGATATATCAGAAATTGAAGACAACGTTGGAAATACTTCCGCATCTGTCGTCATTTCTGGTTCAAAAAATATAATTCCTTCACGATACTTACTGCCTTCCCAACCAAACATTGTTTTTAACTGATTGATTACGTAATTTTTTTGTCCGTGAAAATAAAGCGGATCCTCCTGCCATTGGTCATCCAGCACAACAGGCTCAAGTAAATAGCGACGATATAAGTAATGTTTTCGTTTTTGATTTATTTCATCTGTATTTTCTTTGTAATCAATCGTGTCTCTCATTTCTGTCATATCTGTATAACTCATGAGTTCGCGAGGAAAATTTCGTAATACATATCGCACATAAGCACTACATTCATACAGAACATTATGTTTCTCAACTTCGTCATCAATATTTGATGCCCAATCGGCTTCTTGCCCATCTACCGCTCGTATCACATCTAAACTTTTCAACTTTTTTAAGGCTCTCGCCATTGACAATCGATGGAAATAATTGCGCCAGTCTACCTCCATGCCTTGCTCAAACATGAAGTCTCGAACTTCTTTTACCAGATCGGTTAGTAGAAATTGTTCACGTTCTGTTTTCGCTTCTAAAAACCATAAGCTATAAGTAAATAATGCATAGTCCAGTGGTTCACGAAATTCTTGAAACCCCATCCATGGATATGCAATTACGGGAACCTTCTCTAATTTAGCAATTTTCCGATTCACAATAAGTGAGTACCCCGTGTAGTTCATAAACCAATCTCTCAATTCAGTATATTGCTCCTTAATCCAATAATATAATTGAGGATCACTATCTTTCGTAATCCAGGGAAGATTCAATAGAGCATTCATGCATTGTTTTTTTCTATTGGTAAGTTCATCCTTGTCTACAATATTTGTCCTTCTTCTCTTTGTATGTAACTTTCCTATTTTAATTGTTTCCATCCTGACCCCCTCCAGATGTTCCGATATCCCCCATCCACTGAAGCAAATCATTCCAACTATGTTGCTCTATAACCTGAAATTCAAACCCATAGTTTAACAGTTCCAACTCTCCATCCTCACAAACTAGACTTGCCCGTTCTTTGCTCACTGGTCGAACTAATTGAATGCGAATACCTTCAGAAATCTGAATCGCTAAATTAGCCGAAGCATTACAGCGGCTAATCCAATTCAGTATTTGTAATCTCGACGTCGTAGAGATTTCTTCAAGACGTGAGATATTGGTCTCTCCTTTATCAACCATATAAATTAGAAACTGTAGTTCCTGTTTATGCCGTTGGATAAATTCAGCTCTTAAGCGCTCTTTATCTTTTGTATGATCAATAACTGCTTCTGTCTCATGACGCTCGTGTTTCTTCCTACTCCGAGATCGCAATGATTTCATAATGGGTTGTTCTTCCCATATTGAAATTCCTTGACTATCCGAATCCCTCGTATCTTCACCATGCAAATGCCGCGTAGGGAATAACCCAAAAGTATACGCCGCTAATTGATGTGCCAATCCTACATTCCCTAGCTTATAGAACCATCTTCCTAAATAATCTAATTCCTTTCTTCTGCTAATGTTAGAACGTTTTCTTTCTTGGATACGCAGTGCACTACGTACCATTTTCACAATAGCTTCTTTGGTAGCTTGCTCTAATAATAACAATTCACTTGAGGAACTCCCTTCTCCAAGGAACCATCGCTGCAATACATTCCATTTATCTAGCAATTCATCAAAATATTGCTCTTGTGTCATTGTTTCCTCAATCTTCGGAATGTTCCATTCATCTTCTACTACTGCGTATAGAAAAACATCTCTAACATGATCAGTTATTTGAATAAGATTTCCCTCGATTTTGTAAGAACGTCGCTGAAGGGCATGTACAAAATCTTTCAAATAGTGAGTAATCGCATCTTTATATAGTAAAAAAGCATCCGTGACCATTAGCTCCTCTGCCGTTCCCGTCTGAAGACTCGCTATATAATCCACTGATGCTTCATGCAATTTTTGAAATGAGTCATGTACCAGATTCCATAACTCAAGTGCTTCTCCTGGTTCATAAGTACCTGCTTTTCTTCTAATGTTGAATAATGTATCTGCAATCGTATCAAACAAAGTTGGTTCCAGAGAGCCCCCATATCCCCGAACCGATTCTAAACTCTCAAGTAAACGTTCAATCTCTATAGAATAGGGGGTTAATAAATATTGATGCTTCTTACGTAAATATTCTTCAACCGAAGTCGCTCTTTCTCCGTAATGTCGTGATGATAAATTCCCCCACTCTACTAGTTGTTCCAAATCAACCTGACATTGTTCAAGAGTATAGTTTTTGTTCGCATTCCAAGACATGACGCCTGCGTAAATTTCATCAGCTTTCAGCCAATAGTTTAACTTTTGATATTGTTGATAAAGGTAGCGCATGATAGAGCGATATCGAACTACATTATCCGCATTAACATACTTTAATTCAGGTACTCCACGTAACAATTGTAAGTCCGGGATTTTATTCAAGATTGCCTCCTGTTAGAAAAATTTGCGTAATACCTTACTTTATTTTCGCTTATTTATAAATCTTAACCACTCTAAGATTTCGTTTTCGGCTCGATACTCTTTATCTAAATCACAATAAATCAACCCTTGGAGGTCTGACGCAACATGTGAATTTCCTCTTCTGCAAATGATGGTTCTCTCTTTTCCCAAAGCTGCTACAAAAATACCGTACTCGATTAGCACATTAGCTCTAGGCTGTAATACCCAGTCATTCCTATACCAAATCGGATCATCTTCGTTAAAAATCAATATCGCTGCCTCTACTCTCTTGCTGATTTCTATCAAACTATCCAGCATATAGTTTCCCAGTGGAAATACCCCTGCCTTGTTCCACGCATATGGAGTTTTCCCTTCAGATTCGATGAGTATTGCTATTTTCCTCAGATCGTTTAACGATTCGGCAGAACTCGAACTGCCAAGAAAAATCTCCATTTAGTTGCGACTCCTCTCGGTTCAAATCAAACAAAAGAAATTATTTCCATATTACAAGATCCAAATCTATTTGCCTAGCCCTGATAGATCTCTGTAATATCCATTGGTAGGTAATAGTTGCTACTAAGTTAAAAAGATGATACATTATCAAAAACACTTGCAAGGAGGATAAATTTGGGTGAGTCCATTAGAGAATGTACAAATAGCTTTGAATAATTGTGTAGAGCTAGACGAAAAAGGTTTGAAAGAACTTCAAAAGATATTGTGCCTCAAACTTGAATCCATAAAAAGAACATTAAAGTCTAGTTCTAGAAAGTCTCAATCTGCTCACCCCGATTGCCCCAATTGTTCTTCTAGTAATATAAAAGCCCATACCAAAAATCCCGTACCACGTTTTTTTTGCATAGATTGCACAACAACTTTCACTAAAAATAGACAACCACTCTTCTATAGAAGAAAAAACCGTAACAAGATTATTGATCTTATCGTCGCAATTTATACAACTGATAAAAGTATTACTAATATCATTGAACAGCTCGGAATATCCAAAAAAACTTATTACGAGTGGAGGAAGCAAATCTTATTACTGTTCCCCCAATTGCGAGATAAATTCGAAAATAGACGCAAAAAGTAGCTAACCTTTGGTTCTGACCTACATTTAGCTATTAAAATAAGTTACCATAACTATTTTTCTTACTTTTATCTAATCACGTTTTACTACTACTCCATTTTTTACACAAACATCCTTAAGGAACAAAAAAAGGGCTATCACAAGTTTTTCAACTTGCAATAAACCCTAAATTGTAACAACTATTTATTCATGCTTGCTTCCTAACCTATCATACAAGTAACTTTTCCATTGCTCAGGAAATCCCAATAACCGAATATCGACTTCATCATAATTTTCTATAATAGATTCTAATTCTGCAACCCATGAGTTCCATGTTTGATCTTCTTTTATTAAATATTTCATGTTGAAGATTATCGCATATAGTTGATTATCTCTAATCTCAAATCCTTTATCCCTTTTTCTGAACTTCACATTAACCGGTAGTTTCTGATTAAATAGCCTACTATAGTGGGCACAACGATTTCTCACTATTGTAAGGGTATGCAACCAGTTTGTTATTTCATCGAAATGAACATTATAATACCTTGAGATTTCCTTTTTGTCTTTGCTTTTGAGATTCTTATATAGTTTTGAAAGCCAACTGAAGGTCAATACCTCTACCGCAACCCAAATAGGGAACTTTCCAGAATATTTTGATATATGATGCAACACAAAAGGATCCTTGGATTTTGAAATGCATCGATCAAGTTCGTTATTAAGTTCTCTGTACCAATCAGGATCCCAGAATATTGACTCTGATTTATGCCCCTCTGAGCCGTACTTATGAGCAATCGTATATGCAATATGTGTTCGAAATGATATTTCTACATACTCAACCATTTTCATTACATGTTGCCTAAGACGAGCATCAAACTCATAGTGTCTATATATTGTATCAAAAGTTATACTTGGGAAGAATTTATCATTTTCTTTAAGGGTTAAGGCGTATGCGGAAAATCTATAGTAGTTTATACGTCTTAAAACAGCGATGGCTTTGGTTTCATCGGGGACAATAAGTCCGCGTGAACGTAGTAAGTCAAGTTGTTCTTCATATGTAGTAGGGGGCTTCAACTCTATAACAGAAGTGTCCATTAAATTTTCACCCAGATAAAAATAATGTCCGGCCCACTTTACGCTTCCAACGGAGAGGCGCGGACCGGATCTGTTACTTTCATATTATGGTAATTGCATAATGTTGTCAATCATATTTTTCGAATCACACATGTAAAGACAATCTCCTTATTTTAAAAACATATCCCAAAAAATTCACTTGCGAATTTTAGACAATGTTTGCGGATTGTAGGATTTGTAAGCGGTACCATACTTGCTACAATAGACACACAACGCAATGAACATTGCTCAAGGGGGAATAAACAAATGAAAAGGCTTTCTTTGATGCTAGCGGCTTGCATGATGTTTGTCGGAGTGTTAAGCGGTTGTGGCGGCAGTGAATCGGATTCGGGTTCATCCAATAAATTGGTCATTTACAGTCCGAACAGCGAAGAAATCATCAAGACGATCATCCCAATGTTTGAAAAGAAAACAGGCATTACGGTTGAGCTCGTAACAGCTGGTACAGGGGAAATTGTTAAGCGTTTACAGTCTGAAAAGAAAAATCCTTACGCGGACGTTATGTTCGGCGGCTCCATGGCGGGCTACCGCGAGCATGCTGACCTGTATGAGCCTTACGTATCTCCAGAAGATGCAAACTTGATTGAAGGCCATCGCAATAAGACAGGCTTCGCAACTCCGTTTGTATCAGACGGCAGCGTGCTGCTCGTGAACAAGAACCTGATCGGCGATATCAAAATTGAGGGTTATGAAGATTTGCTTAATCCGAAGCTGAAAGGCAAAATTGCATCCGCTGACCCGGCAAGCTCCAGCTCCGCCTTCGCTCAGCTTACGAACATGCTGAAAGCTATGGGCGGCGACTATGAAAATCAAAAGGGCTGGGATTATGTCAGCAAGCTGATCGAGAACCTCGACGGCAAAATTGCAAGCGGCTCTGGTGCGGTTCATAAGAGTGTCGCAGACGGCGAGTACATCGTTGGATTAACATACGAAGATCCTTCTAGCACATATGTCAGAAACGGTGCACCGGTAGAAGTCGTGTATCCGAAGGAAGGAGCAGTATTCTTGGATGCAGCATCCGCCATTATTAAAGACGCACCTCATATGGAAAATGCGAAGAAGTTCATCGACTTCATCCTGTCCAAGGAAGCGCAAGATGCATTCGGCACGCAATTGACGAACCGTCCGCTTCGCAAAGATACACAGCTCGGCGACTACATGACGCCACTCGACAAGATCAACATGATTGACGAAGATACAGACTACGTAAGTGCACATAAATCCGAAATCGTAGAGCGTTACATCTCTGTATTCACAAGCAAATAATCGGTTTTCAGAATCAAAATATGCGTGTCAAAAAGTCCGGTTCTCAGCACCACTTTTGATTATCGGACTTTTTGACTACCTATAAAAAGGTTAGGTGACAACAATGAGCGTAACAATAAAAATAAAAGACCTAGTCAAGAAATATGGCGATACGACCGTCATCCCAGAGTTGTCCTTGGAAATCAAGAAAGGTGAATTCTTCACTCTTCTCGGTCCTTCCGGGTGCGGCAAAACGACACTTCTGCGCATGATTGCTGGCTTCAACAGCATTGAAGGCGGAACAATCAACTTCAACGAGCGCGTTATTAATCAGGTTGAGCCAGGCAAGCGGAATATCGGTATGGTGTTCCAGAGCTATGCCATCTTCCCTCACCTTACCGTTAAGGGAAATATTGCGTTCGGTCTAGAGAACCGTAAGCTGTCCAAGGCCGAAATCAACGACAAAGTAGAAGATATCCTCAAGGTCGTGCAAATTGAGCAATATAAAGATCGCATGCCGAAGAACCTGTCCGGTGGCCAACAGCAGCGCGTCGCGCTTGCCCGTGCAATCGTCATCCACCCAGATGTACTGCTCATGGACGAACCGTTGTCCAACCTTGATGCGAAGCTCCGTGTCGATATGCGGAACGCGATTAAGGAAATTCAACGCGAAGTCGGCATTACAACGGTGTATGTAACACACGATCAGGAAGAGGCTATGGCTGTATCCGATCGCATCGCCGTTATGAAGTCAGGCGTCATTCAGCATTTGGGCACACCGCAAGAAATCTACCAACGCCCAGCCAACGTATTCGTTGCTACCTTTATCGGCCGCACGAACATTATCGAAGGCAGCTTAACGCGTCAGGGCGACAGCTATAAGGTGAACTTCGGTTCCGGCTATGCTGAGGAGCTTCCTAACATTCAGCTTCCGGCTTCAGCGAAGCAAAATGAATTGAATGTCAAAATCTCGGTTCGCCCAGAGGAATTCGTCATTACTGAGGATCAGACGGGAATGAAGGCAACCATCGTGCACAGCGTCTTTTTGGGACAGAACACGCATTACTTCGTCGATCTGGAATCCGGTCAGCGTGTGGAAATTACACAGGAATCGAAGACAACACAGATTCTTGATCCTGGGCAAGTCGTTCATTTGAAGGTGAAAAAGGAAAAAATCAATGTATACGATGCTGCAGGTGAATTGAACTATACAAGGGGCGGTCAACTATGAGGGGGACGCGCAAACGATTTGACGTCTGGACTAACATTTCGTTCCTGATATTTGGTTTCTATCTTTTGTTCCTAGCCTTGCCTTTATTTACGATGCTGTTCAAAAGCTTTTTCAACGGTACAACAGGCGATTTCTCACTCGCCTACTTCGTGAAGTTTTTCAGCAAGCCGTATTACACCAATGCACTATTCAACAGTATTAAAGTTACCGTCAGCGTAACCGCCCTTGCGGCGCTCATTGCAACACCACTAGCCTATATAATGGCTACCGTTAAGATTAAAGGGGACTCAACGATTCGGATTTTGATTCTGCTCTCGTCCATGTCGGCCCCGTTCATCGGAGCTTACTCTTGGATTCTCCTGCTCGGAAGAAACGGCGTCATTACCAAATTCGTCAGCAATACATTTGGCTTCCAAATGCCTGACATATATGGCTTTACCGGTATATTAGTTGTCTTGACCCTGCAAATGGTGCCTCTTATCTTCATGTACGTATCCGGGGCACTCAAAAATGTGGACCAATCGCTTATGGAAGCAGCAGAGAGCATGGGCTATAAGGGCATCAACAAGATGCGAAAGGTACTGCTCCCGCTCATCACACCGACCCTGCTCGCAGGCGGGCTGCTCGTATTCATGCGCGCGCTGGCCGACTTCGGTACGCCGATGCTGATCGGTGAAGGCTACAAGACCGTTCCTGTCCTGATCTTTACCGAGTTCATCAGTGAAGTCGGTGGCGACGACGGCTTTGCTGCCGCAATCAGTGTCATCGTTGTATTGTTCGCAACGGCAGTCTTCCTGATGCAGAAGTTCATCGCCAACCGCAAGTCCATCACAATGAGTGCTTTGCATCCACTTGAAGCGAAGAAGAAGAAAGGCATCGGCAACATCGCGGCGCATGCTGTCATCTATCTGTATACGTTAATCGCGCTATTGCCGCAATTGTACGTCATCTATACTTCATTCCTGAAATCGAACGGCCGCGTCTTCGTTGATGGCTTCTCACTACAAAGCTATCAAAATGCTTTCAGTAGCATCGGCGGTGTCATTACGAACACGTTCATCCTGGCTATCGTGTCGCTCGTCATCATTATCCTGCTTGCGATTCTGATTGCTTACGTAACCGTTCGCAGAAAGAATGCATTAACGAACACAATCGATATTTTCACGATGTTTCCTTACATCGTTCCTGGTTCTATCTTAGGTATCGCCTTGTTGATTACGTTCAACGATAAGCCGCTGGCACTAAGCGGAACAGCATTCATTATGATTATCTCGTTCGTCATCCGGCGTTTGCCTTATACGATTCGTTCCAGTGCAGCCATTTTGCATCAAATTAACGGCGGTATTGAGGAAGCCGCAATCAGCTTGGGCGCTTCTCAGATGAAGACATTCTTCAAGATTACACTGCCGATGATGCTCGCGGGCGTTGTCTCTGGTGCAATTCTAAGCTGGATCACAATCATTACTGAATTAAGTACCTCGATCATCTTGTATACAGGCAAGACGAAGACCGTTACGGTTGCTATTTATACCGAAGTTATTCGCGGCAACTATGGCGTGGCAGCAGCACTATCTACAATCCTAACCGTCATCACAGTCATATCGCTGCTCGTCTTCCTGAAGTTGTCCGGACAAAAAGAAGTCTCCCTATAAGAGAACGTTCAAAAAGTCCAACTTTGATCACGAAGTTACACAGGAAGTAACTCGGTACTGAAAACCAAACTTCTTGAACAACATATTTGAATGCTTCATCCACACCAAGTCGGTACCTCATCTGGAGGGCCGGCTTGGTTGTATTTGGATGATCTTCTTTCAACAGCGAACCAGTATAATATGGAATGAAAGGGCTTACCGACACTGGAGGGAGACATGGAACAGAAGAAGATACGCACCTTCAAGGAGTCAACCCGTCACTTATTTCAGCTGTATGCGGTGATTCCATTTTTGATTTTGATCGTGCTGTTTTTCATCTTTACGATCATTAATGGAAGGATGAATTTGACCCAAAAAACGACGGAGGCCGCCGAGTCGATCAGTAAATCTATGGCGGAGGTGTTTCAACAGTATCACGAGGAAATCAACCGGATGGCTATCTCACCTGCCGTGACGAAATATGTGACTACACGCTTAGGCAGCGACAAGGTGTATTCCGAATTCTATGACTTCAATAATCGGCAAAAGGTGAAGAGCATCTTCCATATCGTCGACACGGACGGCATCTTCCGAGCCAGCTCCGATTCGCCGGATGCACTCTACAACAGCTTCGCCTTCGGCAATCTCATCAACCGGATTGAACAGAAATCCGGCAACACGCTGACTGAAATGAACAGCTTCCGCTATTCCCATGATCGCGACACAAGCTACACGTTCGGCAAAGCGATCGTCAAGGGCAAGCAGACGATTGGCTATATCATCTACCAGCTCTACGAATCTGACATGCAGAAGCTCATTTTCGAACAAAACAATGAGATTGCGATGATCACGGACGAGCATAACACGATCATTGCCACTACCAGCAATGTCACCAAGGGCGTATTGAACAAATTCAGTCCTAAGCTGGACAAGCAAGGGCATGTTCTGTTGAACGACGGTACGTACTACATGTATACCAAGCGCATACCAGGCACACCGATTCAAGTGGTCACGCTCAATTCCTACAAGTCAGAGCAATACACCTACTACACGGTGTCTATCTTTATTCTCGCTGCCAGCCTGCTGCTGTGGGTTATCATTCATTTCCTATCGAACAAAATGTCTGCCCGCAATTCCGAATCGGTCGATAAATTAATTCTAGCCTTGGCCCAACTTCGCGAAGGGAATTTCAACGGCTATGTCGATATTCACACGAATGATGAGTTCGAGATACTCGGCGATGAGTACAATGTGATGCTGGACCGGTTGAAGGAATTGATGATGAAAAATAAAGAGCTGTCCGAGCTGCGCACGATTATCGAGGTCAAGCAGCTGCAATCGCAGTTCCATCCGCATTTCATTTTCAACGTATTGGAGACGCTGCGATACGCCATTAAGATAGACGCCAATCAAGCGCAGCAAATCGTTATGCTGCTGTCGAGACTGCTGCGATACAGCATCGGCAATGATCGGAGCGTCCAACTGAAAGACGACATGAATTATGTACGGGATTATTTGAAGCTGCAGCAAATCCGGTTCAATGAGCGGTTGGAATACCGCATTACCGTCGAAGAGGAAACCAATCATGTATACGTACCTAAGCTGCTGCTGCAGCCAATCATTGAAAACGCTATCAAGTATGGTTACCAAAATCAAAGCAATGTGCTTATCGAAATCCGCATCTACCCTTCTGACGGGAAGCTGATGCTGGAGGTATGCGACAACGGACAAGGCATGGACGCGGAGACACTGCTGAAGGTGAACCGAATCCTGCACAGCCAAAACAATACGACACAGCATATCGGGCTCTACAATGTTCACCGCCGCTTAGTGCTGCTCTACGGCGAGGAATCCGGCATTCACATCGACAGCAAACAAGGGACTGGCACTTGTATAACACTAACAATTCCTTATGAATGGAGTGAAGAGGATGTTCAAGGTTCTGCTAGTTGAAGACGAAGATATGATACGCAGAGGCATACGTTTCAGCATTGATTGGCTTCAATATGACTGCATCGTGATGGAAGAAGCGCTGAACGGACAGGACGGTTATGAGAAAATTTGCGAGCTGAAGCCGGATATCGTCATCACGGATATCAACATGCCCATTATGGACGGCATCTCCATGATTCGCGAGGGTTTGCAGCAGCATACGTTCAGCAGCATTATTATTTCCGGCTATAATGAGTTCCATCTTGCCAAGCAGGCACTGCAATTGGGGGTAACCGAGTTCCTCGTGAAGCCGCTGGAGGATGATCAATTGATCGCCGCCCTAGAATCGGCCAAGACGAAGGTCGATTTGCAGCGCAAATATGAGGTCATTTCGAATCATCCGCAAGAAACCGAAGAGATACTGAACAGCAAATTTATGGAGAAAGAAACGAAGACTTCGAAGTATGTATCGCAAATGATCGCGTACGTGCAGGAGAATTATGCGAAAAAAATCAGCATCCACGATCTCGTGGAGCAGCTCGACTTGAGTGCTTACTACTTGAATCAGAAATTCAAAGCTGAGACGAGCTATACGTTCAACGAGTTCCTGAACCGCTATCGCATCCAAAAGTCGATCGACCTGCTGAAATCAGGCGACAACAAAGTTTACAACATTGCTCACGATATCGGCTTCAGCGACTACAAGTACTTCATCAGCATTTTCAAAAAGTACGCCCACGTCACGCCGAGCCAGTACCAAGAATATTTTGCGGACAAGAATGCTTAGTATTACGATTGCAAGAGTGATAATCTTGTTCCATGTTTTCATCCATTATGCAATAAACACCTCTTCTAGCCGACGCGGATTCTTTGGCATTAGCCATTCCAGGCAAAGGAGGTGTTTTTTTGTTTTTTATTTAATAGCTACTACGGTTATGAATTGGAGAATATTACAATTATCTTGTGGGAGGTGATATTTCCACTACACATATGTTCACTGAAGTTATTCTTCCCTATCTTCACTGCCACATAGATTTGAATATACATAAGTAATGTGTGATGCCTATCCTATGTATTCGTAAATAGTTTTTGATAATCACGCTTTCCATATAGGACTCTACGGATTTCAACAATATCGTTAAGAATGACATAAAAATAAGATATTGATCAACTATCAACATCCGATGCTCATCATTTAATTTTTCGGGTTACTATATCTATTAAATTTAATTGGGCTCGTCTCAAGTAACGTATTTTAATTCTGGGTTCCACGTCATCAACCCCCTTATCTATGACTACATGAATTAAAAAAACCGGAGCATCATGATCTCCGGTTATACGTTAGAAGTTAGATTATTCGCTTATTTTCTTCCTTAGTTCATTCATCACTTCTGCGTGGCTATATCGTACGTTGGAATTAGCCGCTTCGAGCTCAGCCTCTTTTAATTTTTGAAAAACCATATTGTCTTGTTGTAAATGTTCATACTGCTCGATGCTCATTACAACCATGTCACCATACCCGTTTTTGGTAAGGAAAACAGGCTCACTGCTCTCGTGGACGATCTTAGATATTTCAGCGAAATGATTTCGTAAATCGGAAACAGGTCTAATGTGCGGCATAAAGCCACCTCCTCATTATCGAAATATTATCATAATTATGATATCCTCACAACTAACACAACGATACCCCATAATTCAATAATCCACCGTAGCCCATCTGTTGAAATCATAAACAGTAAAGCGACATCGTTTGCATAGCGTGTCAATTTATTAGGGGCGGCCTACAGCTCCATTTCACCATCTCCATGGCTTCACTGATCATTGAATAGAATGATGTCCGTGGGATCCCCGAACTTTTCGAATTTTACACTCTTATCCGTTATTATTTGCTGGTGCTCTTTGCGCCATCCGACTGTGGCCCATTCGCTTTTTTAGTACCTTTGCTTTTGTAAGGTTTTGGTTTGTTTTTGGCTCTCCGTTCACTAGCTTGCCATCTAGTCCAGCCCTTTTTGTCCGTTCCTCTACCTGTTCCGCCTTTACCCTTAGCTTTGCTCATATAATCACTCCATGATTGTTTGTATATAGAGTTCCCTGTACCTGGGTGGTTTTAATCCTTAATTTGCGACCTAAGAGCTAACTATATCAAAGCTAAGCATTAGAATCAAAGTTCTCTTGCCATTGAAATATATGGAAGTGATACGTAATAATAACCCTGTCAAAGCTAGTTCTTATTTCATAGCCTGCCAACTTTTAAAATCATGAACAGCAAATCCAGCATAGCTCATATAGCGTGTTAATTGGTTATGGGCGGCTTGCAGCTCCTTTTCCATCGTTTCGCTGCTCATGGAGTAGAATGATGTCCGTGGACCCTCCGAACTTTTTACTGTCTCCACGGCAATGACAATTTGCTTTTTAAGCGTGGAGGCTTCTCTCAGCATCGCCTGCGCATTTTCCACAATCCCGTTTTTACCTACCGCATGATTGCGATAATTCATGATCACCAGGCAATCGAATTTTTCCAAAAGCCATGCGCTCATGCTGTAATCCGTCCCCGGCACTTTGATCGTATTCAGCCAATATGGAACGTCCATCGTAATTTTAAGATCGTTCTCCTTGGTTTCCTTCTCGATCAGTCGCAAGTTGTCCATCCAGCCTTCCAATAGCACCTTATTGTCTTTCTTCCATTCGCTTAAGCGGTAAGGTTCAATATCGAAATGTAGTCCCGCAAACCTTGCCTCCGCTTCGACGGACGCATTGTAGGCGTTGACCCAAGCAATGAATTTTTTTATTTTATCCTGGTTTTTCTTATAAGCCCATTCGGGTCGTCCCTCTAGTGCCTCTACTTGAATCCCCTGTTCCTTGGCGCTGCGAACAAAGCTTCCATAGATCGCCGGGGCCATATCGGTATTAATTTGAAGGTAGATGGTAGTCACATTGCGCTCTTTAGCAAAGCTTATCGCCTTGTCTGAATCCTTTACGATCACTTGGCTGTCCCATATCCATGTCCCCTTCGGCACATTGCTGACAGCCGTCATGATGCTGACCTGATTCTGCTTCGGCTGCCATTCCACTTGAGCATGAAAGGCCTCGCTAATGAAGCGCAGCGGAACCATGGTGCGTCCATTTTTGACCAAAGCACCCCCACCGAATGTTACGGTTTCCCCGTTTACAATGGCATGATTTTCTCCAAGCCCCAGCGCGATCGTATCATTTTTATAGGTAAATAAGATCTGGTTCTGCGGCCTGTTCCACTTCACGGTTGCGCCAAGCTTCTCGGATACGAATTTGGCAGGGACCATCGTAAGGTTGGTGGCAGCGTCCACATAAGGGAGTTCGTCAGGGAAGGCTACTTCCTTCCCATCCACCTCGACTCGAAGTGAAGAAGCATAGACGTTAGGGATATTGAATCCAACACTCATACCTATACATATAACTGTCATGTACAAAAGCAATCTCTTCATATGATATATTACCTCGGCTTTTCTCTTTGATAGTTCTGACATACAAGGAGATTATAAAGTGCAGAGTAATTGGCAACAAGACCCATTTCTGTATGGTGCATATCACCTAAGGTCCTAGGATTGAAGTTGAATTTGTGATTGGGATACAATGAGGAATCTATTACCTTGCTAGGAGGCGTACATATGGTACCGCAACGAGTAAGTCTTCTCACAATTGGCGCATATCATTTGCCTTCCCTGAGAGCCTTCTATCAGCGGTTAGGATGGGCAGAAACGGACATAAGTTCGGATGAATATTCCATATTCAAGACGGCAGGGGTCATTCTCTCGCTGTATCCAATTGAGAAGCTGGCGGAAGATGCAGGGGTTGAAGTGCCTAAGGAGACAAATGTGTTCCGTGGAGTCACGTTCGCTATCAATGTCGATGCCCCTGAACATGTCGATTTCACCATTGAGCAAATTAGACTTGCAGGCGCACGCATTCTCCGCGAACCGAGCGATGCCTTCTGGGGAGGAAGAATTGCTTACTTCGCAGATCCGGAGAACAACTATTGGGAAGTCGCTTGGAATCCAGATTCCGTCTTCGATGAGCGAGGGACAATGCTTTCTTTTTAAATCGGTATAGAGTGAGGAGTTCATCACAAGATGAACTCCCTTTTTACTATCGTTCAAGAAGGGATGATGTCAGTTGTCATTTGAATGGAATACCTTCTTATTCGTAGAATCCTTCAGTAGATTTGCGAAGTCCCTTGAATTGATTGGCATCGTGTCCGAACCATACTTGGGATTTCGTTCGCTCGGCTAGTGTACGGATTCGCTCGACCGTATTCCGGTATCCAACCGAGTCATACAGATTGCCTGGCGGTCTCACCGGTGGACCATAGCTCTCCGCCGTATAAATGGTATCGGAAGCGAGGATGATCCCTCCCGTTTCCGGCATGTCGATCTGTAAGCCCAACATGCCCCAAGCATGCCCGCTTCCGAAGTTCAGCAGCGTAATGCCTTCGACTAGCTCCAATTGATCCTCTGCCCGCTTGATCGTTTTCCACTGTAGGTTATTCTTGATCCAGGCATCGATGTCGGCCCATATGTAGCCCCCTTCTTTTTCGTTGCGGGCATACGTTTGCAGAGCTCCGTTCAGTTCGTCCTCGTGAACGATAATGGTCGCGTTCGTAAACAATTCCAGGCATCCTGCATGATCCAAATGCAAATGAGAAGCCACGACATACTTGATATCCTGAGGAGATACGTTCAACTGTTCCAGTCGATTATGCAGATAACATTCCTCACTGGCTTTCCACGGAAAGAGCATTTGTATCGATTCAGCCCACCGGCCCTCCTTACCCATTCCGTTCGGATTGCAAGCCGTATCGAATAAAATCTTGCCTTCTGGATGATCAATTAACACCGTATAGACAGGAAATTCCACAAATTCGGTCGCCGCATTCGGATTCAGAACCGTAGCCGGATTATGCATGGCGAGCAACCAGTTCTTATCCATGCTCATGCGGCCATTATCCATCACATACAGCTTTGGACGAGCCTTGATCACATTTGTCATCTTCATTTCCTCCCATTAAACAGCTAAGTTTTCACCTACATGTGTTTCATTCGAAGTCCCTATTACTTTATGACTAAGAATGACGCCTATTCCGTTGATATAGACATACAATAATATATTTTATAAACTAAAATTACAAAAGTAGGCACTTTTTGGTGTCCAGGATACTTCAAGGTGCATAGGAGGGAGATCATTTGACATCTTCACCCACAACAAAGCACCCTGACATCTCGTTGGCAGGTTGCGGCTATAGCAGAGTACTTGAAATCATTTCGAACAAATGGACTTCACTCGTCATTTATGCATTGGAGAACGGAAGCATCCGATATGGGGAAATGGGAAGGAGAATCGAGGGGATCTCCAAAAAAATGCTGACGCAGACAGTACGGAAGCTGGAACGGGATGGACTGGTTCAACGACATATTACACCAACCGTGCCTCCAGCCGTTGAATACTCGCTAACGCCCCTAGGCGAATCCTTGCTTCAGCCAATGAAAGAGCTGAGGCAATGGGCAAGGGCTCATTATGCAAGTGTCGAAGCGTCAAGAGCTGCGTATGATCTGGCGAATGAAAAAGCCCCTCAATCTTCCACAAATTAAAGTTATATAAATTATAGCTGGAAGATTCGTAAGATAAAGATATGAAAAAAACAAGCATAATGACGTTCCATCTCCTTCGGAATATCATTATGCTTGCTCTTTGTTAGCTACCCTTACCCATTAACAGCAGACATTTCACGATAACCCGTTCAAGTAGTTGCTGCCGTTGTTTCTCATGAATCTGCGTCTTTAATGAAAATAATCTTAATTCCTATGATCTGACTTTGCCCATTGACAGCATAATACGCCGCATACGCTCCATCGCCAAATCCGGTACGAGAAACAACACCACCATCCAGCACACCGGCCTCTTCACCGCTCTCTGTAATATCGCAGCAAGCGTAATACCATTCGCTGTCCGTAACATTGGGTTCTATACTATCTGCTTCGGCATCCGGAATTCGATACTTGCTCACGTCAAAGATTCCAGCCTGTCCGCTATCTACACCTACAATGAAGTTCCCTTTCACCCATTCAAGGGTCTCCAGCTTATCGGCAACCGAGCTATGACAAGCAATGAGCTTGGCACAAGCTTCTCCCCAATCTTGTACCTCCGTCTTGCTTACATATGCGCTCCATGCTCCATTCAGCACGTTGTCCAGCACACCCATAATGATCGTATTCTCATTCAAGTCATAGCATGGATCGGATACAACCAGTTTCCCGGAGGTGATTTCAAATTGCCCTAATGATTTGTACATCGTTTCTCCTCCCTCAAATTTCTCTATGTGTATATTGTTATTACGTCATATATTCGATACTTGCTAGGCGTATCCTTTTCAAAAGGACATGAGGTAGAGACTGACTCATTCGTCCTTTCTACTATTTCTTTTTTTCTCCTCTATGCAACCTAAACGCAAAGAACCCGAGAGGGGCACGCTTTATCGTGTCCACCACTCGGGTTCTTAGGCTTGCAGCATTCATGTTATGCAATATTATTGGAATGTCGTAATAATAAGCCAGATATTGAGAATCGTTAATACTACGGAAGTGACCCAGGCAAGAATAACGACCCATAATTTATTTTTAAATTCGCCCATCAGTTTCTCATCGCTCGTAAAGAGGGTCAAAGGAATGATGGAAAACGGCAATGCGACACTTAAAAATACTTGCGAATAAATCAATAATTTCTCGACAACAGATTCCGTACTCCCGAACACGAGAATACATACAACGACCGGTATAATGGCCACAAGACGAGTGATCATCCGTCTAGCCCATAGCGGCATTTTCATATGGATGAAGCCTTCCATGACGATCTGCCCAGATAACGTCCCCGTAATCGTTGAATTTTGGCCTGACGCCAGCAGGGCGACGGCAAACAATACGCTCAGTACAGGGCTGGCAATCGCACCGACAATCGAGCTGTCATTCAGTGCACGGTATAACTGCCCCAATGTATCCAAGGAACCACTGTAACCGAAGAACAAGGATGCACCTAGAATAAGCAATAAGCAGTTCACTACAAACGCAACAGTTAGCTGTATATTGGAGTCGATCGTCGCAAATTTGACCGCTTCTTTGAGCGATTTCCGATCTCCACGATCATATTGGCGTGCCTGCACAATCGACGAATGCAAGTATAAGTTGTGTGGCATTACCGTGGCACCGACGATGCCTAGCGCGATAAACAATGCCCCATCATTAAATACGATCTCCGTTCTTGGAATGAACCCTCCAAGCATTTGAGCCACATTCGGCTGAGCAATAATGACTTCATACAGAAAAACAACAAGTATCGTTGCAATCAAGGTAACGACGATGGCTTCAATTTTCCGAAAACCAAACCGCGCTAATATCAATAGTAAAAATACATCAAGTACGGTAATAAATACACCAACGAGCAAAGGGATATTGAACAATAAATTCAGCGCCACCGCACTGCCGATAACCTCAGCTATATCTGTAGCCATAATGGCCAATTCAGTAATCATCCATAGGACGAAGCCCCATTTTTTGCCCGTTTTCAACCGGGTTACTTGCGCCAAGTCCATTCCGGTTACAATCCCTAATTTCGCAGACATACTCTGCAGCAGCATTGCAATGAGACTGGAAATGAGAATAACCGACAGCAGCAAATAACCAAACTGCGATCCACCTGCAATCGAAGTAACCCAGTTTCCAGGGTCCATATATCCAACTGCAACTAATGCGCCTGGTCCGGAGTAAGCCAGAAGTTTTCTCCAGAAACCTGCATTTTGCGGTATCGGAACCGTATTATTTATTTCCTCTAAGCTAGAACCATTTTGTGTTTTATGAAAGAATCTTCCTTTTCCGGATTCCATAATCAGCCCACCTTTTTTCCACTCCCAAAAATGTTTCTCTACATCAACTTTTAATCATTTTATACTTTTTTCTGAAAATTTCAAGTGTTAGACATGCTTCCTGCCACACTTTTTATATGAAAAGGGCGGCCGTTCCCTGTGTCAATCCAGAGAAGCGACCGCCTCTTATCCTAACGATATGTTATTGTTATTTGGCTAGTAGCCCCGCACTCTCACGCTACACGAGCATACCCGCAATTGCTGCACTCATCAGGTTCGCTAATGTTGCTGCAATGACCGAACGGAAGCCCAGCTCAGCGAGATCTTGTCTGCGGGAAGGAGCTATTCCGCCCAAGCCGCCAATGAGGAGCGCGATAGCTGCCAAATTGGCGAAGCCGCACAGCGCGAAGCTGATGATGACTACGCTCTTCGGAGACAGACTTGCAATCTCAGGCGCAAACGAAGTGTACGCGACAAATTCGTTTAGCACGAACTTTTGCCCGATGAAAGAACCCGCCTGCAGCGCTTCGCTCCATGGAACACCGATCAGGAAGGCAATCGGCGCGAATAGGTAGCCTAGAATTTGCTCCAGCGTCAGTGCCTCAATTCCGAACACGCCGCCACACCAGCCGATGATCGTGTTCACTAGGAAAATGAGCGAGATAAACGCCAGCAGCATAGCTCCTACGCCGGCAGCGATCTTAAGACCGTCCGCGGCACCGCGAGCAGCCGCATCAATCACATTTCGGGACTCGGTATCTTTAACCATGTTAACGCGTTCTACTCGAAGATGATGCTCGGTTTCTGGCATCATGATCTTGGCCATCAACAAGCCGCCCGGTGCACCCATGAATGCCGCCGCAAGCAAGTATTCAATCGGAACGCCAAGCATTGCGTATCCGCCTAGAACGGAACCGGAGACGCACGCCAGACCGCCGACCATAATCGCGAACAACTCCGACTTGGTCATTTTCTCGATATAAGGCTTAACGACAAGCGGCGCTTCGGTTGGACCGAGGAAAATATTCGCTGCCGCTGACATGGATTCCGTTTCGCTCGTCTTGAGCACTTTAGACAGAAATCCGCCAATGATTTTCGTTGCCCACTGCATAATGCCGAGGTAATACAGAACTGCGATTAAGGAACAGAAGAAAATAATGATCGGCAGCACCTGCAGTGCGAACGTAAAGCCCGCCTTCTCTGCCCCGAGTATTCCGCCGAACAAGAACTGAATACCCGCATTCGTGGAATCAATGATTGCCTGAACGACCGAAGACAGGTAGTTCAACATCTTCTTGCCAAACTCCCACTTCAATACGATCAATGCAAAAACGAACTGAATCGCGAACGCGCCAATGACCGTTCTCGGATTAATCGACTTGCGATTTTTAGATAACGCCAGTGCGATAACGAAAATACCTAAAATGCCTAGAAGCCCCCAAATGTATTGCATAAACAGATCCTTTCTTCATCGAGTCTATGACCAAGATTGTTATAGCGAAAGGGTCGGATAGACCTCTTCATTTTCACTTGTATGAATTCGAATATTCTATGTTAGTTTATGGATTTTAATACATCAACTAGCATTCCCTTAAACGCATCGCGATCGATCGCTTCACATACACGAACATTGCGCGTGCGCTCCAAGCGATTATTGATGTCGACTAGGCTGTAGCCTCTTGTCAGCTCGCCCACCGTCTCTACATCAACATGATAAAGATGAGAGTTCGTCATAATCGACTCATCTGCCGCAACTGCGGCCAGCAATGTATCTGGATGCGTTGTACCATTCAGACGGTGAACGGTCTTGTTGAAGCGCATGACGACCTTGTTCACGTCCTTGAAGAATTTCGCACCCTTTGTGCCGAGCTGCTCGATCTCCGCATGATCGTTGTCGTCCATGATGGAATATTGCGTGCACATTTCCCAGCCAACCATCGTGATTGGAATGCCTGAGTGAAGCACGATCTTAGCCGCTTCTGGGTCAACATAGAAGTTGTACTCTGCCGTCGGTGTAATGTTGCCGAGCGCATTGTTCGTGCCGCCCATAATATACAGATGCGGGATTAACGGTATAATCGTCGGGTCCTTCTTGATCGCCATCGCAATATTCGTCAGCGGTGCAATCGCCAGCAGATGGATTTCTCCAGGATTGTTATGCACCGTATCAATTAAGAAATCAACCGCATGTCCAGTTGCAGGGGATTGAATCGCCTTTTCGAAAAAGGAATCGCCCATCCCGTCCTTGCCGTGAACATCCTCAACAGTACGATGCTCTTTGTGTCCCAGTCCCATAATTGGACCTTCATATCCTTTGTACACCGGAACCTTGCCGCTATGTCCTGCAACCTGAACCGTATACAGTGCATTTTCCACCTGTTGATCGAACTGCACATTACCGCCTGTAATCATAATGCCTTCGACTTGGAAATAGTGAAGGGCCGTTAAGATCGCGATTGTATCGTCTCCTGCTGTGTCGGTATCAATAATGACGCGTTTCTTCTCTGACATTATGACTCCCTCTTCTCTGTTGCTTTTTTCGCTAGGTCTGTCATGTAATCGAAGAATGCATCGCGGTCTACATCGTATACGACCTGTACCGGACGACCGTCTGCCGTTTCTACCGTACGGCCTTGGCTAGCACCTTCGGTAATTACCTTGCTATTCACCGTCTGTACCTTCACAAGATCGTTCTTGCCAACGAAGGCAGTCGTTAATACATCCCACAGATAGTACGTCGAGTTCGTAGAGAAATGAACGAGCGGCGGCACCATTGCGTAGCATTGACCGAGGAAATCCACCCCGATATGCTTGCGCTCTGCAGCCCAGCGTTCACGAACATCCAATGTAAGCGGTACTTGGTTCGTGCTTTCCAGCGCTACGAGATCAATCTCGATTCCGCTCTCCCACACGCGAGCAGCAGCATCCGGATCCCAGAATACGTTCCATTCTGCTGTTCCATCATGCTCAGGCTCATGCACATTACCCGCTTCGCGGAATGTACCGCCCATCCATACAAGGCGTTCTACCTTCTCTTCAATTGTTGGATCCATATCTAATGCGCGAGCAAGATCAGTCAGCGGACCTGTGAATAATAAGGTCGTCTTGCCTTCCGTTGCTCGCAGCGTATCAATAATGTGTTCATGTGCCGGCTTGTCCGCAACCGGAGTTACGACCTTGCCAGATTCATTCAAGAGCGGCAGAGCATCCACGTAGAATGCATGCATGCGCCAGTCTTTCGGGAAAGGATTTTTCCCACGAGAATTAGACGCGGCTACATCTAGCCCGCCTGTTCCGAAGCGATCAATGATTTTACGGCTTGCAAACATCGCTGGTTCTAAGTAGCAATCCGCTGGAATAACGGATACACCTGTCAACTCAACGTTATCCATTTGCAATAACAAAAACAAAGAAATCAAATCATCAACGCCGCCATCGTGGTTAAAATAAATCTTTTTCTTCATCTTGTCTCCATTCCATACATCAACACTTCATGTGAAGTAAATGTATTCTATGTTATATCCGTACAAAGTGTCGCAAAACCGAACAAACAAAAATGATTTTTATCGTATTATTCGGATTCCGTTATAAATAATACTAAATTTTCTTTTAAAAATATATAGTTAAAAGAAAAAATTATTCGATTCTAAAGTATTAATAGGGAGAATTGTCACTTATTCCTATCTAACAACGATACTTCCTCTCCCGGTCCCGTACATCCCTCGCTTTATTGCAAAGAAATGTCCTCACCGCGAAGAGAGGACATTCGTACTTGATCTATCATAATAGAAAGTATAGGGAAATAAAATCAACAAAGTTTCTGACTCCATTCTGCCGATTACATATATAGTATTGTCTGATTCCTAAAACCTAATCCTCCTACGAAAGGAGAACAAATTGTGCAGCAGCGTCCATCTAGAACGCCAGTAAAACCTATTAACAGAACCACAGTGAAATCACCCAGCAGAACAGCAGCGACTGACAGAAATCGTAGAACTCGTGAGCAGCCCAGAACGATTCGCCCTGCTTCGAGCAACCCACAATCAGGGAAGCCGACAAAAGTGACAGAACTTCCTAAGACATCGACCAGCAAACCTGCTGCTAAACCTGTCTCACCTTCCAAGGCTCCCGTAAATAGACAGGGTCAAGCAGTTGCTTCCCTTATGTTCAGCCTACTTGGTATCCTGTCTTTTCTATACATATTGAAACATTTGAACGAGGTGATCAAGTATAACTCCATATTCTCGTCCGAACTGAAGCCCGTCATGATCACATCCTTTATCTTGAATATAATTGGATTTTCATTAGGAATCAGAGCGAGACATTCTGCGCGAGGCGGAGGGATAGCAATCGTTGGGGCGACATTTGCTTCGATTCCTCTCGGCATTTGCGTGGTTATTCTCCTTGTATTTATCCTGAAGTTGACGGGTGTCCAACCTCTATGAGGGGAGCGCTCCCCCTTGTCGTACTTCTGAAATTACAAAAAGAGAGAGTGGCTCCCCACTCTCTGCCTGCCTACTTGATGATCCATTTATCTAGAAATGCCATCTATCCAATTCTATTCTTCGACCGAAGGCCCAACTACTGTCAGCATCATAATCGAGGTTTGGAATCTACCGCTTTCGGGAACGATGCACAGCACTTGCTGCCCTTCCATTAGATGTCCCTCATTCATGAGCTCCTCCAGCATAATGTATATCGAAGCGGAAGCCGTGTTTCCCTTTGTATATAAATTCGTAAACCATTTCTCTGCTGGTATTGATACCCCGCCCTGCTCCAACAACCGGAATATCTCATCTCTGAAAAAATGCGAAGAGTAGTGGCAAACCATCCAATCGATGGTCTCAGGTTCAATCCGGCCTTCCTGCACCAGCTCCAAAAATCGACGAACACCTACCGTCGTGATTTCATTAACCAGTCTGACGTCTTGCTTCAGATTTAGCGCCCCTTGATCCGCCGCTTCATGAATGGATGCATAATCAAGCCAGGAAGATATTCCACTGTCCTTATCCATACCCGAATACATGCACACGTCATACTCATTTGCATAGGACTTATTATCAATCCATTCGATGCGCAGCGATAACCCCTTCGCGGAGGGCTTGTCTTGCAATATAGCCGCGCCTGCACCATCCGACAGCATAAATCGCAAAAAGTCCGTGTCGAACGGCACACGCCCATTGCTATGTACAGACTGCGCTTCAAACTTCGTATGCTTAAATTCACGGCTCAGAAACTCACTGGCACAGGCGGCTGCTGCTTCTTGTTCGCCAGATTTAATTTGTAAGTACGCATATTTAAGTGCCTGCATACCGCTAGCACACAAACCCGAATGCGAGGATATCTCCATTACTGGCAAGCCCGCTTCGGCATGTACCATACTCGCAAAACCAGGAAGAAGCAAATCGGCTCTCGTCGATCCCGTTGCTAGGAAGCCAATATCCTGTTCTGCTATGTTTTCATTTCGTTCTAGTGCATCTCGTATTGCTAGAGCAGCCATTTCTGCGTTCGTATATAAGCTCTGTTGTTCTTTATTCATTGCGTAGTAGCGATATTTTATCTGATTCTTTTCAAGGATGATCCGCTTGGTCTTTGAGGTCTTACCACCAATTTTGCCTAGATAATCTTCAATTTCATCATTACTAACCGGAGAGCCAGGAAGGAATTTACCTATACTTGTTATATAGACTTGATTCATGAAGCACCTCCATAAAATATGATATATTTCTTGATTATCATAGAATTTAATTAAATTGTAAAGTATTGGATTTTTGCGAACAACAAAAAAAGAACGCTCTATTCCCGTATCAGAGCGTTCTTCTTTCATTTTACTTTTCAAATGTATGCTACTACACGCTAACTAATCCTTATACGGATCGAACTCATCTGCTCCGGCCATACACACGCCGATCGGCTTTAATGTGTGCATCACTTCGATCGTTTCTGCATGTGCATCCAATACTTCCCGCAGCTTCCGATACACAAACGGACTCTCGTCCGTGCCCGCTCCGCGCAGCTCTACGCCGAATGTGCGCACGGCCTCCATCATTTGCTCTGTCGTAATCTTGCCTCCGCTACGAATGCGGGTTTTCCAGTTCATTTTGCCTGCAGCTTGCGTCCGGCTCATGATCCGTCCCGCGCCATGAACGGTGCTGTAATAAGCATCCCTATTTTCTATGCTATCCTTGCCTTTCACAATTACCGATATGTCGCCCATACTGCCGCCGATAAAGCCGACCTGCCCCGGTGCGGAAGGAGTCGCCCCTTTACGGACAACCATGACTTCCTTGCCGTTATGTGTTTCTTTCCAAGCATAGTTATGGTGATTGTGCACCTCAAGATCAGCATCCGTACCCAGAATCGCCAGCACTTGCTCGATTACGTAATCCCGTCCTGCATAGGCATATCGCCCAGCCAGCTTCATGGCACGGTAATACATATCTCCAACCTCGCTGCTCAGATCAAGCAGGATAGGAGGCTGATCCATCTTCTCTCCTGGAGCACTGGCAAGGAACTCCCGTCCGACAGCCAGATTCATGAATCCGCTCGCCGACTTATGCCCGAATCCTCTGCTCCCGAAATGATTCGCAACCCATAGGCGTCCCGTCCCTACTTCCTCGAACAAGTCTACAAAATGATTGCCGCTTCCGACGGTACCAAGCTGATTGCGAGCCAATGCTTTCAGCTTGTCATGCTCCTGCTTGCCAATCGCTTGATAGACGTTCCAGTCCGGATCATCGAAGAGATCGTGATCCACTTTCTCATTATTGACTCTCCCCATCCCGAAGGAGATTTTGCGGGCGATTTTGTCCATGATTTTAGGCAATCTAGGCTTGATTTCTTCTGCTGTCAAATGAGTACGGACTGCTTTGTTCCCGCAGGCAATGTCATACCCGACACCTGAAGGCGAGATTTGCCCGTCATAGACTACGACCCCGCCAATCGGCTGACTGTATCCTTTATGATGATCCGCCATCAGCAGGGCTTGAACCACATTACCCGTCTTAGCGCACATTTTCGCTTGCGCAACGGCGCTCTCCTCCGGGTTGCCCCACACACGTACGCCATCTATATGTTGATATGCCATATATTCCTTCAACTCCAGGTAAAATATGATTTCTATTCTTACATTCAAACGCCTTTTGCTTCTCGCAGCGCACAAATTCGTTCTCTTACCGATTCTTCCGTCTCTACTTCTAACGAATGAATGACCGCCCCGATGAGCTGCTCACCCCATGAAGCAGCGTCCCAGCCCTCCAATGCCCGCAGCGCCATATTCCGATTGCGAACGACAGGACTGCTTAGACCCGCCTTAATGAGCCTCTCTCCAATACCAGCGAATCGCTCCAAGCTCTGCAAGATGCTATTTAAGCATTGATGCGCAATATACTCTTTCCCAAGCCCCATCTCATCCCCCGGACCTGTAGCGATATGCTGCAGCGGCAGGTGTTCCTCTGCGAACTGAACCAGCTTCTGAATTCTGCTCGGGTCTTCCGATTTCATGAGCTGCAAGTAAAGGGAATCCTGCAGTGGATCCTCCGCCAGCTGATGATAAAGGTTTTCCCAAATATCTATCCCTAGCTTCCCTGCGCATGCTATGCCGTAATAGCGATTCACCGATTCGCTCGATTCAATTGCATCCAGCACGTTCCCCTTCCATTTCGACTGGGCAATGATCACTTGAACTGCTTCTATCGTATCGGTTCTAAGCTGCTCCGTCCATCCTGCAGACATTCGCTCGTTCCATCTCTCCTCATCTTGGGCTAAGAAGTCGTGCAGACGGAACATAACCGATAGATGCTTGACCGTGGAACACATTTCTCGCGCCAATCTTACATAATCCGATAACACTTGTGGAGCATACTCATAATCATCGATATCCTCTGCGGGGCCTCCATTTAACAAAGCTTCAATAATATCCGTCGCACCTTCATACAATTCGTGGTCAACCTGCTCGACGGATAGCGCCCCCTGCAAGCCTCCATTTCTCGCACATATGCATGCCAAATATTCATCCATAATATTGTTCTGGCATCCATAGCGCAGCAGCCAATCTCGAATTTCCTGCGTCGCCGGCTCCAGCCTCTCAACGAGATGAATTTTCCCCCAACCATGAACATGCTTGGCTAATTCCCACAGCACCTCGTTGCTGTCGTCCATTCCATTCCGAATCGCGACTGCCGTATACAGCGTGAACTCATCATGCCTACCGAGCGTTAGAAGCAGCTCCTTCACGTGTTCATTTTGGAAAAGACCGAGCAGCGCAATACCGAACTTTACGACATTGCGATGTGCCCCATGCTCAGCGAGCCATACCGCTTCATGGAATACGGGCTCTGGTCGTATATCTGGATGAGTACGTACCTGCTCCAATATATCGTCAATCATGCTGCTTATTTGAGCCGTAGCGAGCTTCATATACAGTGCCTTTCGCGTAGCATGCTTCATCTCTCTAGATTGCTTCACCAGCAATTCGACGATTTCGTCTACCTCTTCCTCCCGCTCACTACCAGCTGCATGGTGACTGAGCACTCCGTCCAAAGCACCTGATGCCCATCGTAACTTGCTGTCAGCCCAGAATTCGTCGTCATCCGGCAAAGAGCCATTTACTGACTCCCCTTGATCTCGTATGTATGAATAAATGGAAGGTCTCCCCTTCCATGGTGCCGCTTGGTCAAAAGAAATAATCATCGTACTGTTCCCCTTTCCCGATACGTTCTTCTGCCTCTATCTTCGCTTAATTCCAATGCAATGAACATGGTAAAAGTATTACGACATCTATAAACCCGTTCTTTTATGCGATGCAATCTTGCGACCACAGAATATATACAGCTCCCTTTCTTAATTCATGGTAAAATTTATCTATTATTCGCATAAGTGAGGTGCTGAGTATGAACATTCGTGCAGTGAGAACGTCCGATTATACGAGCGTGCTTTCTGTTCTTAATGATTGGTGGGGTGGCAGAAATATGTCTGATATGCTGCCAAAATTGTTTTTTGTCCATTTTCAACAAACGAGCTTTATTGCAGAACAAGACGGGGAAATGATCGCCTTCTTAATTGGGTTCGTGTCGCAAACCTACCCGAACGAGGCCTATATCCATTTTATCGGTGTTCACCCGAATCATCGAAAGTCCGGGATCGCGAAAAGGCTGTACGAAACGTTCTTCGATACCGTACGGCAATACGATTGCGACACCGTCCGCTGTTTGACTTCACCCGTTAATACGACTTCGATCGCATTTCATACGCGGATGGGCTTCCGAATCGAAGAAGGAGACGGCGAGATAGATGGGGTGCCCGTACATACGAACTATGACGGAAGAGGCGGAAGCAGAGTGCTGTTTGTTACCTCTATCAAGTAAATCCTCCATTAAATAAGCGCCATAGTTCGGATAAATGACAGCCGTTTCCCAGTACATACCGAGAAACGGCTTCCTACTTTTTGTTGACGATAAGCATCGCGTACGCTACTACTTACACCTCGGTGGCTCCATCCTTCGGCGGGACGGATATCCCCTGTTCTGCCGCTCTGCTCACTGATTCCCACGCTTCCCAAGTCGTAATACGCTCCTTATAAGTGTTTCTGGCGATATCAAAAATCGCGCTTCCCAAAATAAGCCGCAAAGGCGGATTCTCGCTATCCACCAACTTCATAAGCGCTTCGGCAGCCAATGTAGGATCGCTATCTATCGAACTTTCCGCATACTGTTGGGCTAGCTCTTCTCGAAGAGAATGGTAAGCCTCTAATGGCTGGCTATAGCGCATCGTGCTGTATAAATCCGTCCAATACCCGCCCGGCTCCACGAGCGTCAACTTCACCCCAAAGTGGGCTGCTTCCTGCGCCAACGCTTCGCTTAGGCCCTCTAGTGCAAATTTGCTTGCACTATACATGCCTGTCATTGGACCTGAGATTACTCCCCCTATGCTGGAAATTTGAATCAAATGCCCTGACCGCTGCTCACGCAAGTAAGGGAATACCGCCTGAGAAACTCATAGCGCCCCGAAAAAATTCGTTTCCATGAGATCTCTTGCATCGGCTTCGCTCAGTTCCTCGACCATGCCTAACGTCATCGTGCCCGCGTTGTTCACGACAATATCAAGACGCCCGAAATGCTCTACCGCCGCCTTTACGGTTGCAAATACAGATTCCCGCTCCCGGATATCAAGCCGTAAAAATAGCAGTGCATCTTGGTATTGCTCTTTCAGTGATTCTAACTTCCCGACGGTTCTGGCGACGGCTGCAACCTGATCTCCTGCTTCTAGCGCAGCATTGGCAAATGCATAGCCCAGCCCCTTGCTGGCGCCCGTAATCAGCCACACACGTCTCTTCTTATTCTTCCGATCTTCAGGATTGAACAGTTCCTGTGTTGTCATAGGAAATCCCCCCTAAACCAAAATAAAAAAACACAGACAAATGCTCTGCCTGTGCCAACTATAATCGGGTAGGAATATCCCTGTATAAGTCCATGTTTGAACAGCGCCAAAGAAGCCCTCGATAAAAAAAACGCAGGCAAATCCTCACGACACTCGCCAAGACATGAACTAGACGGCATATGGACAGACTTATCCCGATTGCTCTGCTGACAGGCAGAGAAACAAAGAACCAATGAATGCAATTTGCATGGTTGGCTTATCGGGAACAATCTATCACACATAACCCTCCGTTCCTGTTAGATACCAATACTGTAGCAAAGACGTCAGGAAATTTCAACCAAATATAAACTAACTAACTAACTAACACCATCAACATTGCCTTTATCCTGACCAGTCTTCATGTTCCGTTTGTTAGGGCAGCACGCTCCCTCCATTATACCTGCCAAGGATGAACAGAAACGCGGAATTTTGACCTGTTCACTTAGAGGAGCTTAGGGAACTGTGTGTAGTTTAACAGATGATTCGAATATAGACTTTCTAATTAAAAAATCCCCTCCAGAAGGTATTGGTTGCTCCAATTACCTCTGAGGGGATGCTATCTATTTTATTATACTTTCTTCACATGGACGAAATCGAAATAAGCTCTATCTTTTCCCCGGATCGTACGGCTCTCCGAGTGCGGTTGGTCCGCTCGTACGCCCAACTGCGAAGAGCAGCACCAGCAAGGTCAACAGGTAAGGAAGCATGTAGAACACTTCGGTCGGTATCGTCTTCGCCCAATCATAGATGACAACCTGATCCTTGAGCGCTTGGGCAAATCCGAAGAAAATAGCTGCGCCAAACGCCCCTATTGGGTTCCACTTCCCGAAGATGACCGCGGCAAGGGCAATAAAGCCTTGACCGGAAATCGTGCTCTGCGCGAAGCTGCTGTTCGCCGTTAAGGCGACCGTTGCGCCTCCTAGGGCAGCGATGGATCCCCCAACCAGAATGGATAACGTACGAAGACGATTGACCTTCACACCTGCCGTATCAGCAGCCCCAGGGTGTTCCCCAACCGCGCGCATCCGCAAGCCAAGCGGTGTCTTATACATGACGAACCATACCACGAATACACAAATATAAGCGATATAGGTCGTTGGATATGCCGTAAAGAATGCTTTTCCGAAGAACGGAATGTCACTCAACAATGGGATGGACCATTTAAAAAACACCTCAATGATCGGCGTCTCCGCTGCTCCATCGAACAAGAGCTTGACCATGAAGAACGTCGAGCTCGCCGCCAGCAAGTTGACGACAATCCCGCTGATTACCTGATTTGCTTTAAATTTTATCGAAGCAAGTGCATGAATGCCGGAGAAGATCAGCGTGAAAATCATGGCACCGAGGAGACCTAACCAAGGCGAAGCACCGCCAAGCCCCGCACTCTCCGCATAATGCGTCGTAACCGCAGCAGCGAAGGCTCCCGATATCATAAACCCTTCAAGTCCCAGGTTAATAACACCGGTACGTTCGACGATCACCCCGCCGAGTGCGGCAAAGATCAATGCCGTGGCAAACACGAATGTTCCATTCAATAGATTGGCTAGAATATCCATGGTTTACCCCTCCTCCCGCTTCGATTTGCGTTTGAACATCTTGATGAACATGCGGATGGCTCCTGGAGCTGCCGCGAAGAAGATAATGATGCTGATTACCATCTTAATCACTTCAGGAGGCACATCAGCACCGAAGCTCATTCCTTGCGCACCATAATACAAGCCGCCAAATAGAGCTGCGGACAAGGTTACCCCAACTGCCGTGTTCATGCCGAGCAGGGCTACCGCGATTCCATCGAACCCAATGCCAGATGTATTAGGCGTAATCGCCATATACTTAAATACACCGAGCACTTCGAACGTGCCAATCAAGCCGCCAAGCGCGCCGGAGATAAAGAACGTACGAATCGCAATCTTGGATACATTCATCCCTGCGTATTCCGCAGCATGCCTATTATATCCTACTGCACGAATCTCATAGCCCTTCTTGGTGCGGTTCATATAATAGTAATAACCGATAAGGATGAAGATGACGATGAAGAATCCCCAGTGAATACGAGCCCCGCTGAGCAGATCCGATAACCACGGAATCTGGATGTCCGCAGATTCATGGATCATTTGTGAACGGGATGTGCCTGCTTCAGCCATGTACGATTTGATTGCAATATGACTAATATATAGGGCAATCCAGTTCAGCATGATGCACGAGATAACTTCATTCAACCCGCGTTTGACTTTGAATATGGCGACCAGTGCCCCCCATATTCCGCCGAACAAGGTTCCGACGAGTATCGCTACGATCCCATGAATGAATGGCGGCAATTCCAGCATATTTCCGACCATCAAGGCCCCGAGAGAGCCCATCACGATCTGCCCTTCCACCCCGATATTGAACATCCCGCCGCGGAATGCGATCGCAACCGCGAGACCTGATAGAATCAGTGGGACGATAGAACGCAGCGTTTCACCGATGTCATAGACACTACCGAAAATCTTATCTATCAACGAAGAATAGGCAAGCAATGGATCATATCCGCCAATCAGCATCACAATCGCGCCGATGACAATCCCGATCACAATGGAAATGACCGGTATCCAGATCGATTCTTGACGCAGAAGCTTGTTCACACGATTCAATTCGATTCGCCTCCTTGTCGTCTGCCTGCCATCATCAATCCTAGCTCTTGATCATTGGTTTCTTCCGGACGAGCTTCTCCTACGATTTGACCATTGAAGAGCATGATAATTCGATCAGCTACGTTCATGATTTCTTCCAATTCGAAGGATACGAGAAGTATGCCTTTGCCATTATCGCGTTCCGCAATGAGCGCCTTATGGACAAACTCAATCGCTCCAACATCGAGGCCGCGTGTCGGTTGCGCGGCGATCAACAGCTTGGGATGCCGATCAATTTCCCGCGCGATAATTAATTTCTGCTGGTTGCCTCCGGACATTGCACGTACCGGTACCTCATATCCGGGAATACGGATATCGAATGATCTCACGTATTTCTCGGCGAGCGTTAACGCAGCTTTGTGATCCATAAGTCCGCCCTTCGTCAATTCAGGCTTATCATAGGTCTGCAAGATTGCATTCTCCGGCACGGTAAAGTCCAACACCAGACCATGCTTATGGCGATCCTGCGGAATATGCGACATTCCAGCTCGGCCAACCTCACGCGGAGTCTTGTTCACGACATTGACGCCGTCCAACTGAATCTCGCCCGAATCTACACGCCGCATGCCTGTTAATGCTTCGATTAACTCGGTTTGTCCGTTCCCATCAACCCCCGCGATGCCGACGATTTCACCCGCATGAACCTGGAAGGAGAGGCCGTCTACCGCAAATTGTCCATTATCCCTGCGAACGTGTAAGTTGTTTACGTTCAGAATAGGCTGCATCGGATTGGCTGGAGCCTTCTCCGTCTTGAACCGCACTTCGCGGCCCACCATCTTCTCAGCCAATTCTTGAGGACTGGAATCCTTGACCATAACCGAGTCGATCACGCGCCCCCGGCGAATAATGGTGCACGTATCCGCAACCTCCATAATTTCCTTCAGCTTGTGCGTGATGATAATAATGGACTTGCCTTCACTCGCAAGCCGCTTCATAATGGCAAGCAGATCCGTAATCTCTTGAGGTGTCAGCACCGCCGTCGGCTCGTCCAAGATGACGATATCTGCGCCGCGGTACAGCGTCTTCAAGATTTCTACCCGCTGCTGCATTCCTACTGAAATATGCTCAATCTTGGCAGCAGGATCCACATTTAGGCCATACTGCTCCGATAATTGCCGAATTTTAGCTGAAGCACTCTTCAAATCAGTTCTCAGACCGGATTTCGGTTCCATGCCGAGAATGATATTTTCAGTGACCGTAAAAGGCTGTACAAGCTTGAAATGTTGATGCACCATCCCAATCCCCAGCTCAATCGCCCGGTTCGGGGTATCCATAATCACTTCTTGTCCGTTGACCCAAATAGAGCCTTCTGTTGGCTGATACAATCCGAATACGATATTCATCAATGTCGACTTGCCCGCACCGTTCTCACCAAGCAAGGCATGAATTTCGCCCTTCTTCAAGGCAAAGCAGATGTCTTCATTCGCGACGACGTCACCAAATCGCTTTGTGATTCCTTTTAACTCCAATACCGTCTCTGTATGCACCATTAGACTTGGCTCCTTCCTCCTCCAGAAACAACCCCCCGCTGATTAGGCGAGGGGAGCTTTTCGGTTCCAATCGGTTCTTTGCTCTAAATTTCTGGTACGACAATTTCACCGTCAATAATTTTTTTGCGGTATTCTTCTACTTTCGCCAATACATCTGCCGGAACGTTCTTAGTGGATGTTGGTGCAATGTCAACACCGTTATCTTTGAGACCCATGTTCGTCACTTTACCGCCTGGGAAGTTGCCTTCTGCTAGTTGCTTCGAGATTTCATAGACAGCGACATCAACTTTCTTGATCATGGACGTTAAGGTTACTTCATCGCCGAACGTCAAAGACTGGTCTTTATCTACCCCGATAACCCATACTTTTTGCCCTTGGGAGACACGCTCTTTCGCCTCGTTAAATACGCCGTTGCCTGTCAATCCTGAAGCATGGAAAATAATATCTGCGCCGTCATTGTACATCGTCGCCGCAGCGGATTTCCCCATATCAACGCGTGTAAATTGCCCTGTATAGTTCACGGATAATTGTGCATTCGGATTTACGGCTTTGATCCCTTCACGGAAACCGGCTGCAAAGCGTTGGATTGGAGGGATTTCCATGCCGCCGACGAAGCCAATTTTATTCGATTTGGTCATCAAGCCAGCGATTACCCCTACTAAGTAGGCCCCTTCTTGTTCTTTGAAGGAAACAGCTGCAACGTTTGGCACAACAATGGAGGAATCAATGATGCCAAGCTTCGCATCCGGGTTTTCTTTGGCAATTTGCGTTATGGCGCCATCCAATGTATAAGCTGTCGCCCATGTGAGGTCATACCCGCCTTTGACGAATTGATTCAAATTTGGGATGACTTCAGAATCTTGTTTGGGTTCCGCGTATTTGACATCGTATCCAAAGTCAGCCTTCAACTTCTGCAATCCTTCCCATGCATTCTGGTTGAAGGATTTGTCATTGACGCTACCCAAGTCAGTAACCATACCGATTTTGAGCTTTTTGCCGCCAGTTTCTCCAGCTGTGCCAGCTCCGCTCTTGGATTCATTCTTCGCGCCACATGCGGATAACACCATGGAAACCATCAATACGAATACAAGTAAAAGATTCATCTTTTTCTTCATCTCTAGACCCTCCGACATATTATTTGTGAAAATCTATTTCATTAACGGTAATGGGCTTCACTTGCCTTGAATTTCAGCCGCATCACGGTCATAATGAACAGTAAAAAGCTTCGTTTCAACACTCAACACGGCTCTATTAATCTATCTTTTATGGACTAGCTTCGGTGATTTTCTAACATGCCACATATATTGGAAAGTGAGGGCATCTATGATGATTACAGACATAAGAAGCATTTCAATCTTTGAAGAACTATCAGATGAAGCAGTAGAGCGTATTATGCCTATGCTCAGCAAACGGCAATTCCGCAAGAATCAAGTTATTATCTACGAGAGCGATCATAATGGCGATGTGTTCCTTATTCGCTCCGGATCCATAAAAATATATAGCTTGTTCGAAGACAAAGAAATCATATATGGCGTTGCCTTCCCTGGCCATGTCGTCGGCGAGATCGAAGCCATCCATTATGATGATTACCGCATTGCCTCCATCGCTGCTATGGAAACCGTGCACACCTGGTATTTGAAGAAGCAAGATTTCCAGACCATTCTGGACGAGTATCCCAGCGTGCTGCGACGCTGTTACTGGCTGCTCGTAGAGAGCATCCGGATTCTCAATCGCAAAGCCCAGTACATCTCCTTCCTTGACACTCGTCTGAAGACGGCGAACCTCATCTATGACCTGTATTGCAACCTAGGACGGAAAGCTGAAGGTGAATCCGCTTACATAATTGGCTATAAATTAACGCATCATGTCATTGCTAATATGCTCGGCGTAACCCGCGAATCCGTCTCCAAAGTATTAAAGGATTTCCAAGATGAAGAGATCATCTCGATTGAACAGAAAACGATCAAAATTGTTGATCTCCCCACGCTGCGCGGCATATGCGATCGTGTATGCTCTCATTCGCCTGACCAGCGCAGGTGGTACACAAAAGCTGGAGACAACTCGATTATAGATGGAGCGTAGAAGAAGTTCAGTTAAACGCTGCACTGTTTTTTTGTAATCTACTTCACAGAAAAGCGATAGCTTGCATTACTGAATTGATGTGTACACGTATGATAGGGTATTGGAGTAAAGCGTTTTCATGATTTATGCGCTTGAAAATGAAAAAGGAGGTACGTTCCAATGAGTGTACATATAGAAGCTAAAAAAGGTGAAATCGCACCAGTTGCCTTAATGCCTGGAGATCCGCTGCGCGCGAAGTATATTGCTGAGACATTCTTGGAAAACGCGAAATGCCACAACCAAGTCCGCGGGATGCTTGGATTCACAGGGACATACAAAGGGAAGCCTGTTTCTGTACAAGGTTCTGGGATGGGTGTTCCTTCATTCGCGATTTACGCAACAGAATTGATTCAAGATTATGATGTGAAGACGATCATTCGCATCGGAACATGCGGCGCGATTCAACATGATGTGAAGCTGCGCGACGTGCTTATTGCCCAAGCGGTATGTACGGATTCTTCGCTTAATACGAACCGGTTCCCAGGTTATGCATTCGCGCCGATTGGGAACTTCGATCTCATCAAGACTGCGTACGATATCGGCATGGAGAAGAAACTAAATCTGCGTGTTGGGAACATCTTATGCTCTGATATCTTCTATACAGAGGACAATGACAAGGAAACGATGCTGAAGCTTGGCGCTTACGGCGTGTTGGCTGTTGAAATGGAGACTGCAGCATTGTACACGCTGGCGGCGAAGCATCAAATCAACGGACTTGCTATGTTCACAGTAAGCGACCATATCCTAACAGGTGAAGCGACGACATCCGAAGAGCGGCAATTGACGTTCAACGATATGATTGAAGTCGCTTTGGAGACAGCGATCCGCCAAGGATAATGCTGCTTCACCGTAACCGTAACAAACCCGAATATGGGCGCATCAGGCATAAGCCTACGCGATGCGTCATATTCGGGTGATGGCAATCAGTCTCACGGCACGTCCCCCTCTCCAACCATCCTCTCCGCCTAGTTTACCATATTTAGACAAAATTTTACACAAAAATCTTTTACTGCCTCACGATAAAGTAGATCAAGAACAATACCGCAATCCCATACATGGCTGCCGTGACTTCAGAGCGCCGTCCCGTGACGATTTTGACCATCGGATAAGCAATAAAGCCACATGCGATCCCATTCACGATACTGAATGATAACGGCATCACGAGCATCATCAGAAATGCTGGAAAAGCCTCCGTCAAGTCATCCCACTGAATATGTCTGACCCCTTGCATCATCAAACAGCCTACGATGATAAGCACAGGTGCAATCGCAGCATACGGGATCAATTTCAAAATCGGAACAACAAACAATGCCGGAATAAACAGCAAACCTGCGATAAATGGCGTTAATCCAGATCTCCCCCCAGACGCAATACCTGTTGCGGATTCAGCAACCGTAGTCGTCGGGCTGCATCCGAGCATGGATGCCGTAATGATAGATAACGCGTTGGCTTGAAATGAACGCTTGAACTTCGAATGGTCCGGCAGCATGCCTAACTGCGCCCCCATATTCGCAAAGAGAATAACCATCAATAAGGAAAATACGGAAATCCAGAAATGAAAGCTGCTCAACAGGCTAAAATCAAAAGCAAACAGCAGCTGCTCATACCCCGCCATGGAGAACGTGAAGCTATCCATTTTCGAGAAATCGACAATCCCAAGAACTCCCCCAATCAGTGTTCCTGCAATGATTCCAATCAAGAAGCTCCCCTTCACCCCGCGCAAAAACAGCGGTACTACGAGAGCAAGCGTCAATAGAGTCGTTAACGCATACGGATCGCTGAAGCTCGCCAATTGCACGAACGTACTCTCACTGGGTATGATCACCCCGCCATTTTTCAATCCTAGAAATCCAATGAACAATCCGATGCCTGCCGTCATGGCTCGTATCATCGATTCGGGTATCGTCTGCGACAAATAGAAGGCGCTTCTCGTCATCGAAATGCCAAAGAACAGAACACCTGCGATACAACTCGCTGCCAGTGCCTGCTGCCACGTCAGGCCGAAGGAGGCCACCAACGTAAACACAAAAAATGCGTTATCCCCCATGCCTGGCGCCAGAATGAGCGGTGATTTCGCCCAGAATGCCATTAGCATGCATCCGACTATGGAAGACAGTACGGTCGCTATTGTTGCGGCTTCATACGGCATGCCCGCAATGCTTAAGATAGCCCCGTTAACCGCAATAATATAGGCAATCGTAATAAATGAAGTCAGACCCGCCAGCATTTCCGTACGTATATTGGTCTCGTTGTCCCGAATTTGGAACAGTTCCTTCGCTCGCACCCTCAATTCTCCTCTTCCTCCATCCAAATATTCCTGATTATTACTTACGGTCAAACCATGTTACAATAGTGCTGATCTCACTATGAAAGGATCTGGACGTATGATAGACATTGCTCAAATCCCACTTTTCTCTGAGATTCCACCTGGTGATTTAGCTGCACGTATCGCACCAATGCTTAAAGAACGTCATTATAAAAAAAATCATGTCTTCATGTTTGAAAATGACCATAGCGATGAGATCTTCATTCTTCGAACCGGCAAAGTCAAAATATACCGGATTCAAGATGGGAAGGAAGTTGTGCTTAGCATTCAACTCGCGGGTGAAATATTCGGCGAAGCCGAAGCCATTTCTGGCGATAACCATCGAATCTGCACCATCGAAGCGCTGGAACCGCTTATTGCCTGGCAGATCAGTAAACCAGATTTTTTGCAAATCATTAAGGAATATCCTTCTGTTCTCCACAAAGCATACGGGATTATGTTTCAACGGGTGCGCGTCTTGAATCGCATGATCCGTTATATGACATTCTGTGATGTGCGAACGAAAGTCGCCAATCAAATTATGGACTTATACTATAATTTTGGTCAAGAAGATGGAACCGCTTACAAGATTGATATGAAAATCAATCATGCCCTGCTCGGCAATATGGTGGGGATCACACGTGAATCCATCTCCAAAACCCTTAGTGACTTTCAGAGCGAAGGACTGATCGACATTCGTCAGAAATTTATATATATCCTCAATTTACAGAAGCTAGAACAGATGTGCGAGGAAACAGAGGAAGTCCCTGCACTTCGGAAGTGGTAATGACCACGTTGGCTTACAGCCTAACTATATCAAAAGAACCGAAGGCGTATCAGTTACGCCCATAACGTTTATTTTGTGAACTGGATCATAAATGCAAAAACGCTCCACCTCGCTTATCGCTTGGTGGAGCGTGATAACAACTAGTCTCATCATTTCGGCTCCATAACGAGATATTTCAGCTATGGCTGCCTTCTGCGGCCATGGCACTCGCCTTCGTTGGATGAACGGTTCCAAACGGATGCTTGGGCGGGCCATAGATCGAGTAGAGCTTAAGCGGTCCATACCCGTTGTTGACGACATTGTGCCATGTTCCTGCCGGGATCATAATGGCATAATTACCATCGACGTGCTGCTCGAAGTCCAATTTTTCCTTACTCTCCCCCATCCTCACAAGCCCTTGCCCTTCTTCAATCCGTATGAACTGATCGGTTGTCGGATGCATTTCCAAGCCAATATCACCTCCGGCTGGAATACTCATCAGCGTCACTTGCAAGTGCTCTCCCGTCCACAGAGCCGTACGATACGTCTTGTTTTGCTCAGCTGCCTGCTCAATATCAACGACGAACGGCTGGCCTCCGTAATCCTTCAACACCATATTGCTCCTTGAAAAAGGCCACTGATGATTGTTCCAGCTATAATCATACGGATTCCAACTATAGCACCGGTTCATGCTGTCCTGGGGATAATGAGAAGGATAATGCCACGGTTGGTAATTGCACGGATACATATTCATTCTCCTCGTACTGTTTTTCATTACCACCGTATATCCTATGCAGCTGCCCATATAGAGGCGCATACTTCTTACTCAGCCTTATTACGAGAAATGGGATGTTCCAATTCAGCATGCCCCATGAAGCTATCTAGAGCTTTTCCATCACTAAGAAGTTCGATGTTCTCGATCTCCTTAAATTGAAATAGAGTTTCCTTGAGCGCATCCAAAGCCAATAGTTCACCGCCAGCTCCTAATCTCGCCTCGCCTGGAATATGCACATCAATTGTTAAAACGCCCTCGTGGAATTTCATTGCGTTTAACTCGATTTTATTCCATAAGGATAGAAGATCAGCAGGATTGTTGCTTTGCAGAGCTTTAAATACTTTCTTATATTTGTCCAGACTATCCGAATAATGAATTTCCATCTTACTCTGCTTTAACTCCGTTACTTGAGAATCCACGAAGTAAACGACAATCTCCTCCGTTTGATTTTCAGCTTTATCTACTGCCTTATCCGTTCCAGTTGCGGGCGAATAAATCCCCTCGTTCGACGTTGAAGCCGCCCCTGATTTTGTAGCAGGCTTGCCTCCACAGGCTGTCGCTACTATTGCGATAACCAATATCAAAATCGTAATCGACATACGTTGCTTCATACCAGCACATCCTCACCGATTTACTTCCCCAAATATTCTTTGATTCCATCAACAATAGCTTGAGCAGCTTTATCTTGAAAAGAATCTGATAACAGTGCTGCTTCTTCTTCAGGGTTACTTAGGAATCCAATCTCTAACAGGACTGCCGGCATTGTTGTTTCTCGAATGACTTGCAAGTCGCCATTTTTCACACCGCGATCCTTTAGCCCGATAGCCTCAATCAAATGCCTATGAATCACTTCAGCCAGACTTTTACTGCTGCTTCGTTGATAGTAGAACGTCTCTGTACCTGTCGTTTTGGGTGAATCCTTCACGCTGTTGCCGTGTATCGATACAAATACATCCGCCTTACCTGTATTGGCCAATTGAACACGTTCTGTACGAGTAGGATATACATCGGTTTCACGAGTCATGACAACTTTGATTTCAGGTTCCTCTAAGAGCAGTGCTTGTACTTTCAAGGACAACGCTAACGTAAAGTCCTTCTCAACTTGATTCGAATAACCCGATGTCCCCGGATCGCTACCGCCGTGACCTGGATCGATAACTACGAGTTTGGCACCTGAATGAGGAAGCACAGCATCGGGATTGGTAGTAATGAGATCACCATTCATATTCAGATCAACAATTAATTGGCCTTCGATCCATTCGGAAGTATACTGTACATTGCTTATTTGATTTAACTCAATGACAATTCGAATCTGAGCCGGGTCTTGATTAAATAACGAATATCTTACTTCCGTAACATTGGGTACCCCACTTAAATCTAATTTACCTACCGATTTAGAACCGAGGGATTCAGCCAAAGACCCTCCAAATGCAGTATGGGGCAGATCAACAACGATCCGATCTGGGCTCGTCAATTGAGTAATTACTGGAGTAACCTCCTGATCTAAAGAAACAACCAGTTGATTGTTTGCAAATTGAATGTCATTCACATGATGTAACTCCGATTCAGACTCTTCACCTGTTGCAGGAGGAGAGGGATCCGGGTTGACTCGATCCAACGTGACGATTTTGTCTACGTTATTCCAGCCTACTTTTAACCCCATCTCTTCACTAACGAATCGTATAGGGACAACCACTGTGTTTTTTATATTTTGAGGGGCGAGATTCAGCGTTTTTTGCTCATTATCGACTAATGCTTCTTTCTTACCAACTGCTAATGAGATCACCTTGGCGTTTTGCTGTATTTTCACATTTTGCGTTTTTTGATGCCAGTCCACTTTAAACTTTAGGTTTTCCGCAACTACACGAATGGGAATCATCACATTATTGTTAAGATTTACGACGTCAGCATTCTCAGGAAGAACGCACTCTTCACCATCCAAAATAATTTTGGTTTGCTTAGCTGCCGCATCACTATGATTCGGTAAAGCTATCAAAAAAAATACACTAAATAAAATAAAAAGTATGGATTTCTTCATCGTACACCTCTGTCTCATTCAGCTTCGGAATTGTTATTCATGATCACATCTACGACCAACCACCCATGTAAAACCACACCATGATCCTCTCGACTGCATCTATAAAATGAATAAGTAATTGATATGAAATTACTATAGAGCAAATAATTTCGAGTCTCGTAAGTCGACCATCCACCTCCCGGCACCGAATATAGGTATTCGTAGTCCTCTATCAAAATTTCCAATTATTTGACATACAATATTCTACAAGTATATGTGAATCCCCTTCCATGTTGTTGGCAAAAATGTTCATTTATTTTCTGATTGGCTAATAGATAGGGTTAATCGAAGCATAATTATATGCACACCAATCAATGGTGTGACCTTTTTGATTGTTGAACCTCCAAAGTTGTTGCTACCATAGTTCAACGTAGCAAGTTTATTCGCATTCACGAAATGGTAGAGGAGTTATTCATGATGAAAAGAATCGTAACACTAAGCACACGCAAACTGATGGACACTGCAAAACACGGCGGATGCGGCGCATGCCAGACATCTTGCCAGTCTGCTTGCAAGACTTCCTGCGGCGTAGCCAATCAACGTTGTGAGAATGACATGAACAAATAACAAATAGGCAATGAAACTCACCGCCGTCCTTCCAAGGACGGCGAAGTTGTTTCTACGGAAACCACCTGCAATTTGTAGACAAAAAGGAGCTTGATTCGCAGTATGATTCATCAATACCAACTGAACGGATACAACATCGTGATCGACACCTATAGTGGCTCTGTGCATGTTGTTGATGACCTGGCGTATGAGATCATTGCGCTGTATGAACAGGAAACACCCGAACAAATCCTATCATTAATGAAGGAAAAACAATATTCAGAAAAAATTATTCGAGAAACGATCTTAGAGGTCGAGGAACTTATTAAGAATGAGCAGCTTTTTACCGAGGATGCGTATGAGGAGCTGTCTATTCATTTAAAAACACGTAAAACGTATGTAAAGGCGCTCTGTCTCAATGTCGCACATACTTGCAATTTGTCGTGCGAGTATTGCTTCGCCAGTCAAGGGAAATACAATGGTGATCGAGCAATTATGAGCGTAGAGGTTGGACAAAGAGCTATTGATTATCTGCTCGAAAATTCTGGCCATCACCGAAACCTCGATATCGACTTCTTCGGCGGGGAGCCGCTTATGGCTTGGAAAGTTGTCAAAGAGATTGTAAAGTACGCACGAAGCAAAGAGAAGGAATGGAAGAAAAAATTCCGCTTCACCTTCACAACCAACGGCATGCTGCTCAACGATGAAGTTACTGAGTTTTTAAATCAGGAAATGTACAATGTCGTCTTAAGTCTGGATGGAAGAAAAGAGGTTCATGATCGGCTGCGCACCACCGTTACCGGCAAGGGCAGCTATGATTCTATCGTACCGAAGTTCCAAGAATTCATCCAAAAGCGCGGAGATCAGGAATACTATGTACGGGGAACGTATACGCGGAACAATGTCGATTTCACCAATGACATCTTCCATATCGCAGATCTTGGTTTTGACAAAATCTCGATGGAACCCGTCATCTGTGATCCACGGGAACCCTATGCGCTTACCGAGAAGGATCTCCCGGAGATTTATAATCAGTACGAAATTCTCGCCAAGGAAATGATAAAGCGCAGCGAACAAGACAAAGGATTTACATTCTATCATTACATGCTAGATCTTTCAGAAGGGCCTTGTATCCAGAAGAGAATCACGGGCTGTGGATCAGGCACAGAATATCTTGCCATTACGCCATGGGGCGAACTATTCCCTTGCCACCAGTTCGTCGGGGATGAAGCGTACAGCATGGGCAACATCTGGGATGGCGTCACGCGTCCTGAGCTGCAGTGCCAATTCAAAGAGAGCAACTGCTACACGAAGCCGGAGTGCCAGAATTGCTGGGCTAAGCTCTACTGCAGCGGCGGGTGTCCTGCCAATGCCTTGCATGCGACGGGCTCCATCAACGGAAGCTACGAGTTTAGCTGTGACGTGTTCCGCAAACGGATCGAATGCTCCATGATGGCCAAGGTCGCCGAGTCGATTAGAGAGATGGAAGAGAGTGAAGTGTAGATACATGAAAGAGGGGCTCACCGCCCCTCTTTGCTATTGCCGCTAATCATTCTCTGTCATATTAATCTGAATCAATTTGTGAAACATACTATGTGGAATGATAACATCATCTATTCCCTACGTTGTGCCTGAATGTGCTTGCAAAATTCCAAGAAGGAAGGTGCTACAACGATTGCATCATCAGGGTCGTAACTCTCTTCGTAATCCATATATTTAATTTCCCCAGTTTGGATATCAATCCAAAAATCATTATCCGCATGATTGTCGGCAAAAGGGATATGAAATAGAGTGAAATTTTCAAAATCCTCAGAATAATCTGCCCTTCTATCTTTTGCTCTTTCCATAGACATCGTGTAATAAGAATCCTCTTCGTCTTCAATTAACGGGATATGAAAGAAGCTCCCAATCTCTATCGATAAATAATCCTTGTTTGTTATATCATAAAAATGATCAGGATAAATATATGCTCCTTTAGTAAAAACCCCGCCATTATTAGCAAGGTAAAACGCGATAAAATCTTTTTTACCTGGAAACTCATCAGATACAACTTCATTTATTTGGGATACTGATATCGTCTTCCAAGATTCCTCAAAACAAATATCAGGATTCAGAAATTGATTATTGTTTCCTTTAGAATGGTTGTTCATGTAAGTTCCACATCCTACTTTGGATTCTTTTATGATATTTTTGAGTAAGTTTCGATTAATAATTCTTCCAACGAATAATATAATAACTCCACTTCTCCTGAGTCATGCAGAAAAATAAATATTTCTCCACGTTCGTTCATTAGGATTGGATTCCCAGAACCATCATCTGAAATAACATAAGAATTTTTCAGTAAAAACTCTACACTTTCGCCTTCAAATTCTATGCCATTAAAATCATATATTTCTCCTTCAAATATCCTTCTAAATTTCAAAGTAAGATCCACTACTGTTGACTTTCCAATTAAATCTCCATTGTTAAAAGCACGGATTGTTAATCCACCATAAGCCCCACCAAATAATTTAATAAACTGTACATATTGATCATTAAATTTTACATGTAACATCTTTTCTGCATTTTTTATCTCTTGTATACTCGCAGGTTTACCAATAAGACTGCAATTTTCTTCTCTATTTAAAAAATTCTCTATCTTATTAAGAAGCTCTTTATTCATTTTAATCATTCTCCTTGTTTAAAGTTTCTCCTCCCATATCCAAATCGGCTGCTGAAGAACGATGGATGTAAGATTACGGTTGATTTTTTTGGAATTCATCGTCATCTCATTGCTAAGAACGATCACTGTTAATTCCTCGTCAATCAGCCGTGTAACATAATGACGGAAACCACTTGGATATCCACCTGGATGCCCAACTGCTTTTCTCCCCATGACATCTTGCGTATACCATCCATATCCATATTGAGACGGAAACTTTTTGGCATGGGTCATACTCATCAGGTCTGATGATTCTTTGCTTATCAATGCATGATTACGCAGGGCTCTGTCAAACCGTTCTAAATCTTCAACTGTAGAAATGATATCCCCGGCTGCAAACGCTGCAGAATTATGCATTACGGGTCCGATTTCCCCCTTTACTTGTCCTTCCGCTTTTGGTGTACCAGCCGAAACCGTAAACATAGAATTCAACATGTTGCTTGGCTTAAGAATATGCTCTTCTATGTAATTTGCATATGACTGTCCGCTAACTTTTTCAACGATAAGTCCTAACATCACATAACCAGTATTACTGTAACTAAAGCTTGTACCTGGGGTAAACTCTAATTCAGAACTGCTAACGGTTTTTACAATATCATTTGGATTCCATTCTTTGCTGTAGTCAAATTTGAAATTCGGCTTTAGATAGTCTGGAATTCCCGAGCTATGACTTAGTAGATGACTTATTGTTATGGACTCTCCATTCGGAAAGTCTGGGAAGTATTGCGAAATAGGATTGTCTAAGTGTAGAAGTTCCTTTTCTACTAGCTGCATGACTGCTACTGCAGTGAATGTTTTAGATAATGAAGCAATCTGATAGAGCGTGCTTGGGCTATTAGGTAAATCAGTGGCTGCCAAGCCATAACCTTTTGTAAATAAAATTTCACCTTCCTTTGCAATTAGGACGGTTCCCTGAAATTTTTCATTGGTCAAATATTGATCGATTTTATCAGAAACGCTTCCAGATAAATTACTATGGTTGTTACGTCCAAATAATAGCAAAGCCCCTATAGACACGATTACAATAACAAGAATAGCAATAGAGAAAATCTTTAAGAATTTTTTCATATGTATACCTCTCAGTCCATTATTGAACCTCTTATCAAGATTGTTTTATGAAGAAATAATATCAATATAGTCTTTATATGCTAAAGGAATTGGTTTATCAAAAATCAGATCTTTTAAAGGATCTACGTTTTTCCCAAACTTATAACAAAGATACAATCGTTCATTAAATTCTGGATAAACCCGGACATTGGTTAGCTCATATTTATCTATGGTCTCGTTATCTGTAACAGGAATTGAAGGCATAATTATTTTCGTTTTATAGCTACCTGCAGACATGTCTTCTTCTATTAACCTGCCTCCACCTTGACCCAGTATCAATACTTTCCGCTCATCTGTTGTTCCTTTCCATACCGTCACCTGTCTACTTCCCATACCTAAAGAATCTATTTTATAATTAGGAAGCTTGTAATTTGTAAGGGGTTTCATGCTTTGGTTATAAATATTACTATTTTTAATAAACTGTCTTGTTACGGACGTACTAAATAAAATTGGAACTTCGTTTAAATCAACAGCTCCCCAATTATTATCGTCACTGTATAAATCAAAAATCAGCAGTTGGGCTTTACTAATCATTTGTGCTAAAACATAAATATTATTCTTCCTACCTTCGTCCTTCAAACTCGTCTCTATACTAATCACTTGATTAGCTTTCCAAACATTTTTTGTCATGATTATCAACCCTTCACTTTACTCACCTCAAGAACATTTCACTTTTGCATGATTATCTTTTCTAACAAAAAAACATATGTAAAGAAAGAACTTAAAACGTCTTCTTCATATATGTTTCGGACACTTACATGGTTTCAAATCTTCAAGCACATATCCTCGATTACCAAGGACAACTAAATGGAGTTCCTTTCTTGCAACAGACTATTTATTTCATCTTTTTTGTGAGAGTAATGTCTCTTCTCAGGGTGAAATGAAACCTCTCTTAGTGATGGACATTCTAACAATGGCGATAAATCTCCATTTTTACAATTCCAAAAGTTTATTTTATGCAAATTATTCATAGATTTCACAAACTCAAGAGAATCAACATCTGAGACCTGTAATTCTTTTATCGTACGATTGCCTGTCAAAAATGTTAGATCAGTAAGTTGTTTGCATTTTTCGATTTGTAGTCTTTCAAGTCCTTTTAGTTCACTAAGAGCATGTGCATCCTCTAGATGATTTAGATACTGGAACCAACACCATTTCAAGGAGTCTAAATCCTCCATCCCAGTCAACGAAATTAGCTTAGTTGAGTAATCAATACGTAAAAACTCTAATGATTTTAGTGAACAAAACTCTTTACAATCTGGTTTCATATATTTAATTGCGTATAAGCTTTTTACATTTACTAGTTTATCTAAGTTTAGATAGTGATCTTTTTTAACAACAACCTCCTCCAATTTTTTAAAATAGCTCAAATCAAGATTTATTGGCTGAGCTAATGTGATTTCTGTAAGATTAGTTAATGTAGATAAAGCTTCAACATTTTGATACTTGGATAATTTAAAATTACTGCTAATCAGTAATCTATTGATAAATGTTTTGTTGTTGAAAGATGCAAAATCTAAGTGACATTTCAAATCTACTTCGGGATTCAAATTACGGATGCGAATGGAATGGTAATTTTCCTTCTCAGCAATCTGTACTCCTTCCTCAAGGAAAAGTGGATCTATCTCAAAATAGCCAATACTATCATTAAATGCATAGTTCATCATTATTACACCCGCCTTTAAAAGTTATTCTTCTAAGTACATTGTGTAAAAAATACACCTGCATTATTCTGATCCACATCTTTATTTACAAACAAATATCCGGTCGAGTCAGTGACGCAAAATATATCATGAAACCCTTCAGGGAAATCGCCGCCATAAATTTGTAGGCAAAATTGATAATCAGCCAGACCCAAGTCTTCTATTTGTAATAGAGAGGGGGTATGGCCAATCAACGAACCACAGTAAATCTCTCTATCATCCAAATCCTCTCCATCTACTTCTTCTTCTTCTTCTAAATCTAAATTCAATTCATCCCCTAAAATGAACTCTTGTGCTGGTATGAGGAACTCTGATTCATTTCGAATATTACCTGCTTCGTGTAATAAAACTCTCGTGTATCCTTTTCTAATGTTTTGTAACTCTTCGTTATCACCATGAAAAGTGATTACATCTAAAAAGTAATCATCTTTGTTATACGTTGTAAACACGGATAGTACATGTTCTTTTGGCAAGTTTACATCTAGCGTTTTATTAAGGAAATCTGTTGGCAAGCTTAATATGAGCGTTAATTTATCTCCATCTGGGTTTAATGGCCAATCCATATTTTCAGGCAAGAAGCTATATCCGCCAAGCCGAGGAACAACGGATTCATTTTTAGCATCTTTTAAAATAATTTCAACTGACATCTTTACAACACCATCCTTGTCGTTCTTTAAGAATTTTTAAATCTCTCATGTTAATCCCCTGCTATTCACATTCCTATATAATTACGTCCTGTTCATCCTTCCACCATACTTCGACATATTTCGAGTTAAATCCTACCATTAAAATGAACTGTGTTTAAAACGTCAAAAAGCCTGCCCAAAGGCAAGCTTCTTTATTTGAGACATGTCTATATCGTATTATTGATGGCCCTTGCGACAGTTGAGTAGCATCCAGGCCACCTTTGAATTCAAACCATTAAAGCTCTACTTCACCTGCTAGATCTTGCTCTAAATGAACAAGTGGAACAGGAGAATAAATAAACGTATCCCCGTCGTCTTCAAGCTTATACATGATACAGAACAAAGCTGAACCTCGCTGATCACCACTCGGTATAGAGAAAATCATAGCTGGACAACGAAGCTCAGCAGAATGAACGCTTGCACATAGATCTTTATAAGTCATAGCAGCGAGGGTGTCGATATCTACAAGATGCTGTTGACAATCCCCAATAACTTGCATGTAATACGCTATATTCTGATTATACTTGTTCACAAAGTTCTGCTTATACTCTTCAATGCTAAGAAAGCAACACTCCCAATCCAAAGGTGGGATACTTAACACATAGCGATAGAACTTCAATTTCCTGATTCCTCCTCTTTTCGAAATCGAGCTATTCAGAATAATTGAAAAGGTAATTTTTTCGATAGCCCCTTTTTAACCTTTTCAATTTCTTCAATGGCTTTTTGTTTCCAATGCTCCTTCAATCTAAAATCTTCATCATAAAAATTTTCGTTATGAAGTTGAGAAATTAAATCTGCTAATTCAAACCACTCTAATATATGTATTGAAATATTCTGCATATTTTCTGGACTATAATCTTCAAGATCATGATCATAAAAAAATACTGTTGGGGGTGATTGAATATCATCAAGATCGATTATCCAAAAATCGCCTCTGCCCGTTTCGGCGAATATCCAATGGCTTTCTTTAAGTTCACTAAAATCTGCGTGATACTCTTTATTATATTGTTTTGCTTTTCATAAGATAAAAAAACATGATCTGCCTCGATACTATTATCGGCAAGTTTCTCATATAAAAATAAACAATCCTTCCTTGTAAACTCACTGATCTTTGGACTTCCATTTCGATGTTCTAAACTATCCATTATTTCATCAAATTTTCTTTTCTTTATCATGACATTCACTTCTTTCTACATGGATCATTTCTTTCAATTTTCTCCTATTTAACTTTACTTCTAATTGAAAATAAAATTGGTGACATATTCTTTTATCTCCTCAAGCTCGCCTTGTAGCAATATCTCTTTCTTATTTCGAATAACCAATACATTTATACTTAATATTGAAATGTGAATATATTCATTCTTGTAATTTTCAACTTCAATAAAAGAAGAATCTGTACAGTCTTGTAAACTATTTAGTTCATGTGAAAGGTTATTCCATTTATCTAAATATAATTTTCGCCCAATCGTGCCGCTTTTGGTTTTATTATTTTTATAACGAAGCTTAATTTTTGGAGATTTTTCTCGGTTCCAATTTACAGTTGAAACAATATCTTGTCGCAAAAATTTAACTGTATCAGGAGACTCATCCCCACTAAATTCACAATTATATATTGGAAATACATCTATGGTTTTTTGATGGAGTCTATCGCTATAAGTTGCAAAACTAGTATGATACGATGAAGGTATACATAGCATTGCATCAAAATTAGTTTCCTTGTAAGCAATATTAGTTATCTTAACTATTCTATCGGTACAATCGGCAGTTATGAATTTTTTAATGGACATTAAAAACTCATCCAGCGCTTTTACTTCTAATTCACCTCTTATTGAGACTTTTATGATCTGCCCTTCTAACAATGAAAAGTTTAAGTAATGTGTAAAAATAAAAGCAGGCGTTTTGTTAGAATAGCAATACCAATCTTGAATGCCTTTAAGATCACTTATTTCACAATATTCCTGTAGCTCATCCAATAACATGTTTAATCACCTTCTGTTTAATCAAGGTTTATCATTATTTAAGTCAAGCAGCTTCTCAAATTTCCTTTAATCCAACTAATGATTATTTCTTTTATCTTTTCTAAGTTATTATTATTTAATGTACAAACTATCACCAATTCATTCTGGCTCCTATTGTCCATTGAACTATTTAACCAATAAGAAAATAAAGCCCCATTCTTAGAGCTTTCTTGAATAATTCTTATTATTTTATTTTTTTCTTTTGATTTCGCCGAAAATATAGGATTTCCATCCATCATTTTTTTCCCATTACTAAAGGTGGTGTTATAATAAGGACAAATCCAGTCTCTTCCATCCACATTTGCTTTATGCAACAACATAAAAAACATATCAATCCAATATTTTTCTAAAGCAGAATACACATCTTCATCATCCAAATAATTATCAAAATAATGAAGCCTATTTTCCATGACACTTACCTCCAGCATATATAACACAAACTTATGGCACTCAATGTTCTAATGAATCTAACAAAGTATAATATTCTTTTTTTTTTGGATTACTTTCATCATTACAAAGACGTTCTAATAAGTGAATGGTATACTCTTTAGGTTTACGTTGTAATGATTTTACTAGTATGTCTTCATAACCATTATGATAAAACGTTTCTAAAAAACTCCCGAATGGCCCTGGACCGCCAAAATCAATATCTGGACTTCTTTCAATTAATAAAAATATGGGCTCTACAAATTCAAATGCATTATCTAACTCTTCAATTTCTTCCATGATTTCACATGCTGGGTCTTGGAATAAGTATTTATCGTTTTCCTTATCAGCTCGTTCTATTAATTGTTCTAGTTCATAAATATAATCTTCTATTTTCTTTTCCATAGAAACTCCTTTGTATTTGTTCTCGTCTATATTACTGTTCTACTTGATTTTTTTGTTCTTCCACCTTAACTGTTCGACATCCACCTGATTTTGTTTCATTTGTTTTGAATATATCAATATACCTTCATCAACATACTCAAATCGAAATGTTGTAGTTGGTATACTATTTTTATTTTCATGATAGAAACCATTTCTAATAATTGTATCAACTGCTTGATTGCTATTATACAAATACTCATCCACCAAAAGTGTTTCTTCGTTCAATTCCTCGTCTCCGTCCAAGTCGACGTCTTTTAAATAGAATAATACTTTTTCTATCACAGTCTCTTTCAAAACTACACAATATACTTGCTCCAAAACGATTTCATCATTATCGTTATTTAGAAACCTTAGATATAGTTTCATTCCATCTTCTTTTATTACAAAAACACTGCCCCACCCCTTATTTTCTTTATTATAAGAATAGTACAGTTCACCATCTTTTAACTTATTTACGATAACTCCTTCATTAGATTCAGGCTCAGTTTTATAGATTTTGGGCTTCTTTAATTGATTTAGTGCATTTTGATATGGAAAAAATTCTAAAAATGAATCACTCCAAATAACGGTATCTTGTTCTACATTTTTAGCTCTGTTAAGCATTTCTTCGTATGAGTCATAATATTTTTCAAAAATTCTGAGCAGCAAATCGTATTCTTTTTCTATCGCTTTGTTCTCTATTTTTTTCATGTAATCGCCCTCTCACGTCCTAAGCCTGTATATAATCAAAGATCATGGCCAACCGTCCATAGGGCTGCTAATAGGCAACCCTATGGGTTGAATTCTTTGTCATGCTTAAAGTTTTAAATAGCGGAAATCAAAATCAATACCCTCGCCATCCAACAAGTTTCTTTTATACTCTATTTCTTCCTTAGAACTATCAAAAGTAACTTCTGCATACAATTTTTGAATTTCAATTATCTCATTTAATAAATAGTCATTGAAATCTTTATATACTTTAGCCCTTTTAATCGGATCATGAGAAAATAAATAAATCTCCCCAGTATCCCTTTTAAAGCAAATAGGATCATTGCTAGGACTTTCAGCAAAAACAATATATTTATCTGTTTCATCTTGTTGAAAATACAATGATACAAATTCCCATATAGAATTTGTCAATGCTTCCCACTCATCCATTTTCTTAAGGTTGTACATGAAATCAGAGCTTTCTATACCACCGAAATGTAAGAAATAATCTTTCGTTTGTGAGGGAATTATCCAATCTAGATATTGCTCTGTCTTTTGAAAATTTTCAGTTTCTAATGAAATCACTTCTACATCCTGATCCTCAAGAAAGCATGTCAGGTTTTCAATCCAATTGTCTTCCCCTATTTGTCTAATTGGTAATATGGGCTCTCTATTCATCTTCATACATCCTCCTTTAATGATAAGATTCTCTCGTCTCTTGGCCGGGTTCATTGTCTGCAGCGCTGCTTCTCACCATACTTCGACATTAATCGAGTTAAATCCTACCAGAAAGGGAGTTTAGCAGCATGTCATAGCAGATGCAATTGCCGGCGCCGTGCAGAGCTGATACGCAACCGTGCCACTAAGGACCGGATACACCAACGTTGCCTTCAATGCCTAATATTTGGCCATAGAATGACAAAAAGCTCACCATACGATGGAGAGCTTTCTCATTTTATCGACTAATATAATTGAAATTAATGATGTAATCATTAATACAGTTTCTCTGAGATTGATTTTGCCGTTATCTCGCGGTATTTCATAGCTTCATCCTTAATTTTTAAAGAAACCCCGACATTCAAAATATCAATAACAGCTAGCTGAGATATCTTTGCAGCAAGTGAGCTTCCTTGTAATGGATTTTCTCTAGCAACCATTAACAGTTCGATATCTGCCAGTTTGGTTATAGGGGAACGCGCATTACTGGTCATAACGACTATTTTGGCGCCCGCTTTCTTGGCTAGGCTTAAGTTCTCCAGCGTATCTTTGGTGCTTCCCGAAATGGATATCCCAACAGCTACATCTCCTGGATGCATTAATGCAGCTGTCATGGCCTGAAAGTGTGTATCTGTCTTAGCGAAGCTCTGCTTGCCAATCCTGGTGAAGCTATGCGCGGCCTGTAACGCCGTCAATCCTGAAGATCCGACTCCAAAAAAGTGAATATGATTAGCTGCAGTCAATAGATCAATGGTCTTCTCCAACTGATCTGAACTAATAAGTTCCGAGGTTTGTTCCAGCGTCTCAATATGCATAGATATAACCTTACGGTTTAAAGTCGCTGCATCATCCTCTTCCGTAACTTCATTATATAAGCGATCGGAAGGCTTAACCATATCTTGTGCCAGTGATAATTTAAAATCCTGAAAGCCCTGGAATTTCAGTTTCCGGCAGAGACGAATCACCGTCGTCTCACCGACGTCCGCTCTCTCTGCAAGTTCAGTCACCGAATGATAAATGATATCCTGAGCGTTTTCCAGAATAAAATTTGCAACTTTTTGTTCTGTTTTGGTTAATCCATTAAAATGACTTCTTATGGATAACAACGTCTTTCCCATCCCCTGCTCGTTAGACAAATCCATTCTCCTTTCAGGTTGCCTAACAAATAATGAACCTGTAGACTAACCTACTATCTAGGATATACACAAATTCCTTCAAAAGGCAAATTAGTATGCTATAACAAGCTACATTACAATGTAAATTTAATCTTAAATAAAATAACCCGCTACAGCCCCTACTACACCTCCATTATCTCCTAAAGAAGCCGAGACTACCTCAATTTCCCGAATCCTCTCTCTATAAACAGGAAGCAGCTGGCGCAACAGACTTTCACGAACCGGATTAAGTAAAAAATCGCCTTGCCGAGTAATGGCCCCTCCAATGACAATCCCCTCTGGATTACATGTATGGACCATATTAGCCAGACCAGCAGCAATATACTGAGTATATCTGCTCAGCACGTGAATAGATGCTTCGTTTCCTTCCTGCGCAGATGCGAATAGACTTTCCGCGGTACTAATCCCTTCTAGCTCTGTCCCAGCTTCTTCTGCCATTCTCATCAATCCTGTAACAGAAGCATACTGTTCCCAACAGCCTCTTCTTCCGCAATTGCATGGATAACCACTGTACTCAATAACATGATGGCCGATTTCTCCCGCAAACCCATCCCGTCCTTGATACGGCCTATGATTAATAATCAGGCAACCGCCCACTCCCGTTCCCAAGGTAACACAGATGAAGTCGCTCCATTGTCTGCCAGACCCTACCCACGCCTCGCCGAATGCCATGGCATTCGCATCGTTATCGATCAATACAGACAAACCTATCATGGAATGCAGCCGATTTCCAAGCTCCATTCCGGCCCATCCCGGCAAATTAGCTGTGGCCCCCATTACAACGCCTGTCCGACTATTCACTTGACCAGCAGTCCCTATGCCGACACCTTTTACCTTCCATCCTTGACTGCTTGAATACCTTTCTAATTCCTTCGTAATTTCGGCAATTCGATTTATCAGTGCTTCCCCACCTTCATTTGCCTTCGTCGGACAATTCAAATGGTGAATGACCACTCCCTCCGCATTTACAATCCCCGACTTTATGTTTGTTCCACCGATATCTAGACCTATAGCTACCTCCCCAGTATGTCCCATCCATAGAACCTCCTCGCTTAAAGGCTGCTGCAACAAAATAATAGAGACTACATTTCAGGAACGTTATGATATTGATGTATAGCATCCGTATATTTCTTAGTAATCAATTGCGGCCTGGTAATGGCTCCGCCAATTACAACGGCGTAAGCTCCGGCCCGAAGACACGCAACAGTCTGTTCAGGACTTTGAATTCTCCCTTCAGCTAATACGGGAACGCTAACCTTTTGATTTAAATCAGCAACTAATTGAATATCTGGTTCCTCGCTCTGCGGGCTGTAGGCTGTATAACCAGATAGCGTAGTAGAAATAAGATCAAAACCCAGTCTATCTGACTCTACTCCTTCTGCTACAGAAGATACATCTGCCATTAATAGTACTTGGTGCTTCTCCCTTATTTCTTTAACCAAATCCGCAAGACAAACATTGCCCGGCCTATTGCGCATTGTAGCATCCATAGCGACAATATCGGCTCCAGCAGCGATTATACCTTCAACCTCTGTTAAGGTAGGAGTTATGTAAACGTCAGAACCGGTATACTCCTTCTTCCATAAGCCGATAATCGGCAAATTCGTCACCTTTTTTATCGCTCTAATATCTTGAGGCGTATTCGCCCTGATCCCTACCGCCTTGCCCATTTCAGCCGCTAGAGCAAAGCGGGCCATATAATCACTTCCGTAGAATGGTTCTTCCTCAAGAGCTTGACAGGAAACAATAAGTCCGCCTTTTAAAGTTTGAATCATTGAATCTACCATAGTGCCCACCTCCATAAATAAACTGTTCATTGAGTAATAGGTAGCTCATAATATGTACTCTTTCATTTCCTTAGAATCAGTAACAGCCACCCCTTATTATCAATAGAGTGGCTGTCTGCTGAGTTTTTCTACTCTATCGTTGTTATAGAACCAGATCGTCCGGCCAGTGGATTTGGATCCCTTGTCTTTGAATCAGCGCTTGATAGGCCTGAAGATGCTCCGAATTGGCGTGAACCTCATGCGGCGTCACTTGATTCTGCAGCGCATAGGCCGCTAAATAACCGACCGATTCCCCAATGTTCCATTCTGTCGGGTGGAGGCGGTAGCATCCGTTCGTGATCTGAGTGGTGCCGATATTTTTACATGCGGGAAGCAAATTCTTGACCCGGATCGGCAGTAACGCACCAAGCGGAATCTCATACGGATAGTTCGGAATATAGAACGTCCGGTTCGTGACGGTCGTCAGATGAACATCCAGATGATAGCTGCCTACACCGACGCTATCATCGTAACGGCGAATTCCTTGTTCCCCGCGGATTTCCTTACTAACATCCTGCTCCGTAATGGTATACATCGCTTGAATCCGGCGCGACTCGCGAATATACGGGTACTTCGCCATTCCGTCCTCTGTACCCAGTACATCCGTACGCAGCCGGATGCCTGGATACCCTCGCCCTCCATCCGGACGAGGCGTCTCGGTCTGGAGCCAGTAGATCAGTGAGAGGCTTAACTGTCTAGCACTCGCCAGATGCTCCTCCCGTTCTGCTTCAGGAACGTCAATAATTGAACCCAGAAAATAATCGTTCTGCGGCCAATTGATCAAGGTGATATCACTCTCATATAGCCCAGGCTCAAATAAAGCCGGGTCGATGACACGACGATACGTCCACAGCGACAGTAGCTCCCGTCCAGAAGCGTCCTTGCGTTCACCTGGAAATAGGGCGAACTCCTTCATTTTCTCCGCGTCATCCGTATCGTTCGCATACCAGCTTAATAGCGGAATATTCGTATGCTTCGGTACGAACTTGCGCCAGAAATCATATTGCTCAGGCGTCTCAATCGTGAAATCGCCACCCTCTACATAATCGAGGGCAAACACATGGGTGATCGACTGCACATCGAGCGGATTTGCCTCTTCCAGCGCATGCGGCTCCCCTGTCTCATGCCTGGACTCCGCACCTATTACATATTCAACCCCCGCTAACGGCAGTATGTCTCCACATTCCGTAGCATCGAGGAAATATGATCCCCTTAGTACAACTTCTTCACCTGAGCTTATATGTGTAACGGTTACACTCTCTATCTGATCCTCGTTCACTGAGGCTGCAGTTGGTCTGAAATGATACAATACCGTGATACGGCCGCTGTTCACATACGGGGCCAACATATCCTCGATGACGCGCAGCGCCACCTTCGGCTCATGGCATAAGCGGCTTACCCAACCGTTGCCGGGATTAAACAGTTCATTATTCTTCGCTTCCTCTGACATTGGATAGTTCTCTCGATAATAAGCACGCACCCGGTCTCGAAACTCGCGATACGTCTCTGTGCAGCCGAATTCCTCGATCCACCGATGTTCATCCGGCGGAACCGCCTGACTTGTCAGCTGACCGCCGAGCCAATCCGTCTCCTCTGTCATGATTACACGCACGCCCATTTTGGCTGCAGCCAATGCGGCCATGCATCCGCCCAACCCGCCGCCTAGGACGGCGACGTCTGTCATTCGCTCGTTATGCATCTCTCGCTGGCTCCTTCTCCGGCGCTTCCAGCATCCACCTGAGCTGTTCATGCGCCTTTTCTGTTATTTGCGTACTTTATTGTCCTTGCTTCGTATCACGGACATGGGTCTTCAATCCGACCTCAAACATCCGACTCCAAGGCATATAGCAATCGTCGATCACAATCTCATAATTATTCTCTGGACTATACAAGTGCTGCTCGATGAACCGAGTCAATCCAGCTCTGACCTGCTCGGCGATTTGTCCCCGCTGTCCGTCGATCGAGAAATAATTGTATCCCGTACCAGGCAGCACTCGATCGCTTACATCCCTGCGTACGAAGGCACAATAGCCCCCATCCTCGACATAGCGCAGTGACAGGAAATCGCGATGCTGCGGCGTATTGCCATTCACGGCATAGATCATACCTTGAGCAATGCAAGTTCCGAGCGTGTTGCCACTTGTATTCCAGCCTGCATAACCGGCCAATTCGAACAATAGCTTCTTATCGCGAAGCAGCTGCAGCAGTTCAAGATCTGCTCCGTTGGCATAGGCTACATCGGCGATAACACAAGGCTTGCCGAGACGATGAACAATATCATCAGCCATCTCTACCAGTTCAACTAGATTCCGGTATACCTGATACCCTAAAGATGGCTGCCCTTGATCATTCGACTCCATCATGCTCTCGCCGGGTGAATTGATGCATAGGGCCATATCGGCTTCTGCCAGGGAAGGCGACATTAGTCCTCCGGCCGCCATAATCTGATATTTGACCGATTCATAGAGTACGCGGTCTTCATACAGAGGTATCACTAACGGCCCTTGCACACTGGCAAAATGAACATGCACCCGTGGCTTGCGACGCTCAAAATGATTGATCATGCGGGCAAGTAGTGTACACCCCACTTCGTCGGCCCCGGGATACATATAGACGGACAGCTGCTGCTGACACTTCTTGACATGCTCGCGAACGTGCTGCTGATCCACCGCAGTCAGGCCATAAGGAGCCGAGTCATCCTGTGGGATGATCATGAAATCGACGGCCCCGTCCTGCACCAGTTCGATTGCTCTCTTATTCGCTGTTAAATTAACAGCACGGCGCTCTGTGTAGTCCTGCCACATGGATTCAGGCAAAACGCCCTCAATCTGCTGCAATTCATGTTGCTCTTCTTCTGTCGCGATGCCCAGCTCCAACCGGTGGCGGATATATCCGCGCCGGAAAATCTCCCTGCCCCAATTCTCGTAATAATCCGGTTCTTCATCACTGCTGGAATAGCGCGGGCAGCGCATAATGAGCTGATAAGCAAATACATGCAAAGCCGGGTTGATCCGCTTCAATTGACGGAGCTTCTCCAATTGCTCCCCGCATTGTTCCTCCGTCATCTCATGCAGCCGCGAGGGGATGATTCCTCCGTATAGCAATGTGTCCAAGGCCACAATCGCTCCGTCTGCATCGCGCGCCTGCTCGAATAGCCAGGCCCATAGCTGTTCGATGTCTCCAGGGCGCTTCTTCAGCCCCATCATGCTCAAATCCGGACGAACGACATAATAATCCGTTCCCGCGGCAAGAAGTGCCGGAAATTCGTAATTGCACGGACGCTCGTCCAGCGGAATATATATAATTTTTCTCATGTGAGTCGTGTCCTCCTATCCTTTAACTGCTCCGGATACACCTTCCATGTAATATTTCTGGGTGCACAGGAACACGATGATAATCGGTATAACCGAAATAACGGTTCCGGCGGCAATCCAGCCAAAATTATAGGAAAATTGGCCATTTAAAAAGCTGAGCGCGGACGCGATTGGATACTGCTTCGTATCATTAAGTACAATCATCGGCCAGAGGAAGCTATTCCACATCCCCATGAACTCCAATAGACCAATAACGGCGATCGCCGGCTTCACAATTGGCAGCGCCAATTGCAGCCAAATACGAAATTCGCTGGCACCGTCCACTTTGCCGGAATCGCGCAGCTCATGCGGCATGCCCATAAACGCCTGTCTCATTAGGAATACGTTGAACACGGTAACCGCTGAAGGAAGCACGACTGCAAGAAACCCGCCCATCAAGCCTAGTGCTTTTACCGTCAAATAGTTAACTACCATGCCGGCTGCAGCGGGAATAATCATCGTCGCTATCAGTAGTGTAAAGATTAGATCCCGGCCTTTGAAACGGAATACGGCAAGCGGATAGGCTGTAAGACAAGAAAAGAAGATGTTCATTACAACGCCCATCAGCGCAATGATAACGGTATTCATTAGGTATCTTGGAAAGTCCATGTAATTCCACACTTGGACGTAATTATCAAAGTCGATAAATGTCGGGAAGATCGCCGGCGGAGAGCTGAACACATTCTTGCCAGGCATGAGCGACACACTTAATATCCATAGGAATGGTCCCATCATAAAAATGGCAAACAGAATCAAGGCTCCATACAACAATAATAATTTCACTAATCGAAGTGGTTTTTTTCTCATATCATGCATCCATTAATATGGATTGACACCACCCTTCCGGTTGAATCTGAAGATGACGATACTAAGCGCACCAATCATGACGCTGACAATTAAGCCAAGTGCCGAAGAGTAGCCGAAATTAAATTGCTGGAAACCCTGCTGATAAATATACAAGCTCGATGTTAAGGTAGCATCCCCTGGTCCACCCATCGTCAGGATGAACACTTCATCGAACACACGGATTGCCGCCATTAGTGAAATAAGCGTGCAGAAAAAGACATACGGCCTCAACAGCGGAATTGTAATTTTACGAATCGTCTGCGCCCGGCTCGCGCCATCAATCATCGCAGCCTCTGTCAGATCCTTCGGAACGGATTGCAATCCGGCCAAATAAATCATCATATAGTAGCCAAGGCCCTTCCACATCGTAATGAACATCAGTGTCCACAGTGCTGTATCTTTGTCGGACAGCCAGGTAATTTTCTCTTTCATTAACCCTACATTGGACAGCACATAGTTTATGACCCCATTCTGGTTGAGCAGCCAGCCCCAAATAAGCGCTACCGCGACCATAGAAGTAACTACGGGGATGTAATAAGCCGTACGAAATAATTTAATGCCTTTGACATTGCTGTTGACTAGAATCGCCATAAGTATAGATATAATCTGAATAAATGGTACAACAATGACGTATAGCAATGAGTTGAGCAGTGACGTGATGAAGCTCTTATCCTGCAACGCCTTAACGAAGTTATCCAAGCCAACAAACTCGGTCTTGCCTATGACGGAGTAATTCGTCAGCGCCAGCGGTACGCTATAAATAATCGGCCAGAAGACAAATAGGGCCAGTAGAATCAAACCCGGTGTCATGAAGAGCCAAGCCACTGCCGCTTCTGACTTGCCGAATCTAGCAAAGAAGGATGTCTTTTTCTTTTTCATGATAGTACTCCTCCACCACCTTTATTAAAGATAGTTCTATATATAAGAGAATCGGGCAGGACAAGCCTGCCCAATTTGAAGTATTTAGTTGCCCAAGATTTTGTTAACATCGCTCTCTGCCGTAGTCAATGTCTTCTTCACGTCAGCACCGTTCAAATAAATTTCCTGCAATGCTTTGGTGATGGTCTGATTAACGTCTTTAGCACTCTCAACGCCGATGTAGAAATCCTCAGCTTTATCAAGGCTGACTGCAGATACGGTCTTAGCCACCCCTTCTAGAGTTCCGTCATTCTCCGAGAAGAATGGATCTTTGGCACTCTCTACCGTGGAAGGCAATGTATTAGCGATCTTGGAGAATTCCACCTGATTGGCCGCATTCGTGACGAATACAGCGAAGTCAACCGCTTCTTTCTTATGAGATGTTGCCGAAGGCACGACGATGTTCATCGTGTTGGAATAGCGGATGCCCGCTTTGCCAACCGGACTTGGAACGGCAAGCATTTTGTTGTATACATCCGGCGCGGCTGTCTTGATCTTGTTAATAAATGGCGAGCTGGATAAAGACATGGCTACTTGCTCACTCGCGAAGTATTGCACTTGTTTATCGTAGTTGATAATGTCTTTTGGAATGACGCCGTCTTTTAACAGTTGTACATTCTCATTGACATACGCTTCCACTTCCGGTGTATTAAAAGCTGCCTTCTTATAATCCTCAGTCAGGAACGGCAGGTTCTCTTCTAACAGAGTCCGTGCTTCCATCGTGAATATGTAGCCGTAGGCGCCGGTTTTCTCTTTGATCTTGCGACCCCATTCGTTCAATTCCTGTTTCGTCTTCGGCGGATTGTCCGGATTCAGTCCAGCTTTCACCACCAGATCCTTATTCATGAATAGGACAGGCAATCCAGTGTACCAAGGGAGTGCGAACGCTTTGCCGTTCATTTCTGTTGAGGAGTAGATTCCTTGGAAATATGCTGCCTTCTGGTCCGCTGTCAGCTCTTGGTTGAAGTCAACCAATGCATCCTTGGTTCCCATCTGATTGGCCAGCTCCGTATTAAGGTTCACCACATCTGGCGCATTACCGCCAGCAATATTCGTCATGAGCTTGTTCAGTACAGCATCGTAAGGGTAGTCCTTCCAATCTATCTTGACATTCGGATTCTTCGCTTCATAATCCGCAATCAATTTGTTGAAGTAATCATTGAAGGTCGGCTGCAATGAGATTGTCCAGAATTCTACCGTGACTTGTTCCGCGGGCTTCTCGCTATTGTTGTTTCCACTTGAAGCAGCCCCCTTGTTGCTCGATGAATCCGAACCACAAGCCGCCAATAACCCCACCATCATCATTGATGCCAATAGTAATGAAATCAACTTTCTACCTTTGAAACTCATGCCACAACACCCTCTCTTCTTTATAAACTCTCTCTCAAAGCTAGGAGAAGAAATGACTATAAGTCCGAAAACGGTAGCGCTTACAAAAAAGCCTTATTATTCTACGCTATATCTGTAATTGCTCCAATCCATGAGTTGTTTCGGAATAAGAGTCGTTCCTGCCACCTTTTCCCTTCTTGCATGTTCATTGTAGCACGCATTAAACAATTTCTCCACTATTTTTAGAATAATTGGAGATTATATTCTTCATGTGCTGATATAGCACTCGGTTTTACAAAAACTAAAAAATTCGGGGTGCCAAAATCGATCTGCGACACCCCGTGAATTCATTAGAAATTGATGAAGCCTAAATATTGCAGTTTCGACTCTGTCGTTATTCTTCGTAGTTCCCTCTATCATTACCAGCGCGCTGAATCGTCACCGTGTAGTTTTTCATTCGTCCATCTTCGGACATCACTTGTAACGTAACCAGATTCGAACCCACTTGAAGTGGTACGGGAATGACCGCATCATTTTCAATATGCTTGCCACCCACGGAAATAACTGAATTCTGATTCCTTGTACTCGCCGTAATATTTAGCTCCGTAACTGAATGCCCGACCTTTACCTTGTAATCATACGTCGATGGTGTGAAGGAAGGTGTTACCTTCATTACCTTCTTCCCCGAGCTCACCGTCAATTTACTTAATTGCGTTTTCGCTGTTTTGGAGAAATAGATGTCTATCATTCTGCTTCCATAGTCCAAATCACGCTTCATTCGATTCTTTACTTCTTTATGAATCGAGCTGCTTGCTAGAAGTTTGCTTATGCTGTCGATCTTCTGTTTCACGTCACTTGCAGTCTCATCTGTCATAGTGGGATTCACGTGTAGATCTTTTACAGCGGATTCAAGTTTCTGTATTAGTTTCTTGCCATCCTTATGGCTCATCCCTTGGAAAGGAACGTAAATCTCATTGATTTTACGGATCATTTCTTCCATCACGGTCGCTAGAGGCTTGGTCGTATCATATTGAGGCAAAATTGCCTTATTACGATACAACCCAATCTTCAGCACCTTGTCATACTTATAATTAAATAGTCCTTCGTATTCAAATAATGCGGCTCCAGCTCCATCATTCTTTGTCGCTTCGGTAATTTGATCCACAACAGCCGATGTAGGATTGCCTTGGAATGTGTCTAGACCCGATGAGACGAATGCATTGTCTCCCGCTAATGCCATCGAGTTTCTCAAGTCCGTTACCGTTAATTCCGAACCTGGTGCATAAGACATATGGAACAAGTGATCGATCAAATTATGATCCAACCAGTATTTCGCTTCTTGTGCGTGCGATTTCGGCGCTTCCTCATAGTTTGGCCATACCGCAGTTGTAATTTGTAGGTTTGGTTTGATCTGATGCGCCTCGTTAACTACCCGAACGACCCAGGTATTGATCATGTCCGCACGGAATTGCAGCCACTCATCCCAGTAACGATCTCCTGGATGAAGGTCAAGCGGATCAACGCCGTATTTCTCGCTGAACAAATCGCGGGTATACATGTCGTAACCAAAATCATTCGTGTAATCTCCGGATCCTGGATACCTCGCATAATCCAAATGCAGCGAAGCTATGTCATATTTCGTGACGAGTTCATCGTATACAGAAGCAACGAAATCTCTAGCTTGCGGGAGTGCTGGATTAAGCCAATACCACTTGGCATTGTGACTGCCTTCTTCATAATCAATACCTTTTCTGCTTTTCATAAGCCAATCGGGATGATTCACCACAACCGGCCCGCCGACAAAGAAATTCTCCACCCAGGCATGAATTTCAATCCCCTGTTTTTTGCCTTCCTCAATAAATGCTCCAAGTACATCGAAGCCTTCATACAAAGGATTTAATTCGGTATCTGGCAAAGACGTTGGCCAAGTGGTATATCCATTCCACCACGTTTCTAGATAGATGGCATTAATACCGGTCTCTTTGATTTTCTTCACATGATCTCGAACCTGCTCCACGTTCTTTTCCTTCGGCCTCATCCAGAGACCTCGAGTCTGTACTTTCGGAGATTCAAAATTCATGTAACTTGCTTCCGTAACTTTCTGATCCAAGTCATTCAGTAGATCCATCAACCCGTTGGTACCGCTTTCATTTAAGCGCTGTTTGACCAACTCATAAACGCCCTTCGCTTCTACAATCTTCTGTTCAATATCGGCATAAGGCACATCCATAAATTGATTCTTAGATAACTGGAGCGCCTTCTCTGCGCTATCGATACTTATCGAGGCTTTATCTAAGTAAGATTCCGGCGTAAAAATAACCAACACTTCTTTTTTAACAAAATCCAGACTCAATTTGGCTCCGACCAGTGCATTGTTCTTTAACCATGTGTTTTTAACCCCATGACCGGATAATACATAGCCGCCTTCAGGAATTTTACTGTTGTTCCCGCCATTGTTCGTCACATATCCGTCCGCATTAACAATCACTTCATTGCCCCATGGGTTCGTGCCAGTCTCCGTGCCATAATTACGATCATAGACGATCAACTGATTCGATCCACGAAATCCTGGATAAGGCACATTGCCAACATTGTCCCAGCCTCCGGGATTATCTTCTTTTACTTTCGGATTAAATGCATCAAACGAAGTTCTAGCCGCTTGGTAAATTAAACTATCCGTCACGAGCTCAACCTCTGCGCCGATACGAACTTGACCCGCTAGTTGGTTATAGAATGGACTTGTCGATTGAATCGACAGTACATATCCATCCGCTGGAATGGAGGAGTTGTTATCAAGGTAAGCCCCTGTGTTGGGATCGTATACAATTGCCACAACGTTGGCTACCTTATTGCCAACGACTGTAAGCTCCATTCCCCAAGCATTCTGATTGGTGGTTGCGCCATAAGTAGGCTGGTACAACACCACTTCTCCCGCTCCACGCGGCCCATTTATTTTATCAATGCCTACCGCAATACCATTCACTTTCAAATACTTGCTAGGCAGAATAGGAATATCTACGTTAATCGCTTGTACGGACTGTCCCACCTCCAAATTCAAAGATGACGCAGCGTTGCCAGAAGCCGAAATGACATAACCGTTCGCAGGAATGTAGGTGCCGCTCTGACCATGAACACCATATGTGCTTTTCACGACCGACACATCATTGGTGATGATATATTGAACGGTATCTTCAGAGAATGGTCTTGTCATCTCACCAAAATGACGTGTATAGACGGCAATGGTGTTCGCCGGTTGATCCTGATCAACAGCGTCGATTGGTATGGTGCCCTGCTCTGTGATGAGCTTCGGACCTCCGACTACCGGTGCAGGCAACGTGTAGCCAACAATCTCAACCGGGTCTCCCGGACTCATATTGTCTTTAATCCACTGTTCACTCGATCCGTGACCAAACAGTACAAAACCATTCGTCGGTATTTGTACAGCACCTTCACGATAAGTGACGTCCGTAACACTGTAAGTGCCTTCATGGTAGTCCACGACTGCAGCAGCCGCATAAGGGTTCGAATCTGTAAGCTTACTACTATTTTCTCGGGTAAATAGAATCATTTCATCTGAAGCTCCGATGGCTCGATTCACTGCTGTAATGCTGATGGTATTGCCATTTGCAGCTTTCGCCGTGATAGCTTCATTGGCCAACACAGTCAACGTCGTCCCTGAAAAAATGAGAGCAAAACATAAGATGAAAGACAGCGTATTCTTTAATCTCATTTTCAAACCTCCCCATGGGTTCATGAAAAAACAGCTTCCCAAGCACTCCATCTTATGTACAACTAATCTCATCTATAAATCTATTTTTATGCCGAGTTTTCTACAAGCATCACCTCCAACAATCGTTATAGGGTATTCCTCTTGATCATAACAGACAACTCACATTCAAGGAAGGATATTTCCTCTTATTTTATAAACAATATTAAATTATTCCTCCATTTTATTTTTGCTTTATATGAACTGAATCCATCCCTCCCGTAAAATGGAAGCCGAAACGCAAAACGAGCCTTAGAAGCGATGCTAAAGGCTCGTTTTTGTGCAGACTTTATTGTTGATGTTTTTTACAGTTACCTGCCATCATAAGCATCCCCATACGACTCGAAATTGTCAGCCAACCAAAACCAATTTTCACCTTTACTAGCGTATAAATGCTCTAACAGCTCCGTAAAGCTTTTAGCAATAATCTGACTATCCCCTGGTGTTGCATGGGTTTCCAAAAAACTATCATAGCAATAGCCTAAATGAGAATCGCTTAAGTCAATGCTAATGTACTGGTTTATTTGTTCAGATTCAGCAATAAGATACCACTCATTACTAATATCTCCTTCGAGTTCCTCCCAAATAACATCATCCACTGGGTAAAGCCTCTTACTAGTTGGAATAAACTCATTTGAAGAAACTATTTTTATCCCATAGGGCTTATCTGAGAACATTTGCAAGGAATCATAATGGCTAAAGAAATAATTCAAATCTTCTGGAAGAGCGAATTCATTTGTGAAATCTGTAGTCCGCTTCACAAGTCTGCAATTACTATCCTGTTCAATTTTCTGAATAATCTCTATTATCTTCATAATTACTCCTTTAATCTCAAATTTACTTGCATGTTGTATATGTATCGCTCCATGTACATCAGTTCTTCACTTCTGTTCTTTTCCTATTCGAAGTCTTGTTTGTTCAGCAAATTTGGAAAACTGGCTGTAATGGTTTCCTTCATTCCCTTTGTGTGTCGCGGCAATAGATGAAGTTTCCTTATATTTTTCAATTTTAGAATAGGCGTAATATCTCGGCTCTTATTCTCTAATGCCAGCATCAATGATAAATACTCCAATTCCATTAATTCTCCAACAGGCTCAAAGCTTTTAACTGGCTTTCCCGTCCCACTCATTCGTCCATGATTAAGACTTAATTCCTTTATATTCGATAAAGTGGCAAGAGCCGTTAAATCGTACAAGTGATTCATACCATAGATATATAAGGTTTTCAGGTTCTGTAACCCTATCAGAAAATTCAAATCTTTTACTTGAGGCAAATTTGCCAGAATCAACACTTCTAAGCTATGTAAACATGACAAATTGGGGAGGTCCCCCATTTTTCCAGAGGAAATTTGCAAGTACTTTAAATTCGGCAATGTAGAAAATATTCGTAATCGTTCTTCATCTAGATCAGTAAGGTAAATCCCTTCTACCATTTGATTACCGACCAGCGAATCATAATTCACATATTGCTTCTTATATTTTTTCAGAGGCGTAAATAAGTCAACAATCCGTGTATCTTCTTCCAATGTAGCAAGATCAAAGTTCTCTACTCTCCGCGTCCCCTCCATAACGCCCAAATGAGCATAATAGGAGACAGGAGATTTCTCGTCCAGCAAATATCGCTCCCAGTTCATCTTGTTCGCTCACATCCTTCTCAAAGACGACCGTGCTGCATGAACACAGTCTCAGATTAAACTTCTGAAGAAATTTGATTCTTTGAATTTCACAATGAAATGCCTTTAACGTATCATTCGCTGCGAATCAGGCACTTTTTCATTTTGAATTACGAATTGCAATATCTCATCCTCATCAATTTTGTACCCTGGTTTATCCTTTGGAATTTCGGTCAGAGGTGTTTGAAGCAACGGATGCTCTATATTAGGGGTAGCTAGTCCCTCTTTTTCTCTAATGAATCGAATGCAATAATAATCGTAAGGAATACAGTCAAACGATAAAATTTCACATGATTTATCTGGCGTGTCGCTTAGACTATAGATGTGAAAATCACATAATTCATACAGATGCTCTCCAAAATGATTTGTATCGTTCCAACTGCTCATTAATTTGTGGTAGACATGATCTTCTAGTAAAATATCAAACAATTCAGGCATGTCTCCCGTTTTCCATTTGTGATATAGGCATGTCATAAAGACATGATGCGTATTATTCTCGGCATAAAAATCTCGATCTTTCGTGAACATATTCGTTGCATATTTGTAGGTTAGCTCTGCAATATCTTCATAACCCCACAATAAGGATAGCCCGATAAGCCCTCCTATTTGACTGTCCGATACACTTCCTCTACTAGGATTGCTTTTGATCAATTGAATCAGCCAAAAAAGTTGCTGCTCTAATAAAATCCATGCTGATGGTTCCCCATTTAGTATTCTATGTTTTGCATTCATTTCAAGGTGAACACCTATTCCCATTTTTAAGCGATCCGCTAAACGATTTCGTTCGTTTTTGTCAATTAAGTCCTTCATTTCATTCATTCTATTATCTCGTAATTCTTTCACTTCTTCGTCTGAGATTTCTCGTTTTTTGTACTCTTTCATTGCACGATCAAAGTACTTCCAATATTTATTAGTGCGCATTCTTTCACTTCCTTTCTTACTTAACTTGTAGCATTAGAAGTCGGGTAAATATATTATTCATATTGAGAACATTCATACAACAAATTATTTTTAAAATCATCCGCAGATACTCTCACAACGTCTGGATCTTCCGGAACTTTGAATACAACTATATGCGTTCCCTCTTCTGACAGGTTAGGCAATATCTCATCTAAGAGTATATCTAAACGTATTTTTTGTGCTTGACAGTTCTCCCATTCATCTTCTATGCATTTCATAGCATATTCTTTAAATGGCCAAATCGGCATAGACAGATTTCCCTCTTTATCTGAGGTTGTAACAAACCCATCCTTTAATTTCAAAGACCACGCCTCTTCCCAGTCTGCAATACGTTTTACGGAATAAATATATCGATCTCTAGCTGATCTTTTTATCATGGCTTTAAACTCTGGACTTGATTCAAATCCTTTACTCATCGTAAACTCCTCATTTCTTCTCTATTAAGCCAGCATCAAACTATCTTTATTTATCAAGATCTACAGACCAATCAATCTCTTCTTTAAACCAATTGTTCAATTTTGTTGAACCATTATCCATTTTCAATGGGATTTCTCTTGCCCACATTTTAATGTCATCTATGAACATCTCTTTATCAAGTCCTTCAAAGTTGTGTTTCTTTAGCGCAGTGTTTAGGAACTCTAAAAATAGATTTCCCAAATGATATCGTTGCTCTACTTTATACATTTTTTCATATTCTTCTACCTTGACTGCAATATCGATTGTCAGATAGTTATCTTTTTTCGTGTATCTAATAAATGACCTTCTTCCATAGGACTCAGGCAAGCATCTAAAGGCTATCCCGATCGAGACATCAACATGACCATATTTTGAGTTTATGTTAGATTCCAATGCACTACTTAATTCACTTGCTAAATCGCCAACTCTCGCACCTGCAGTATCTGAGACTATTGAAAAATCCATGCAGCGCTCCTCCTACTCAGAAATGATTCCTTTCTTTTTCAGGAACAAAAGCCATTCATCTTAGTTACGTCTTCATCCTCTACTTCAAAAGAATCTTGAATTCTGTAACCTGCTTTTTGTGCCAACTCCTTAATTTCATTAATGTCAGTTGATGGAACCGTGATTAGAACGTAACAGTCACTTTCGATATCCAAACATGCCAACGAGATACCCTTTTCCCTTAGCCTTTTGGAAATTTCATTTAAACACTGAGATGTTGGCAGTTCATCAAGTTCTCCATCCTCAAAATCTTCCCAGCTTATGCACGCCATTTCCTTTCTATCAAGCAATTCATCAACAATATCACATAGGTATAAACCTGATTCTTTCCAATCGATTTCAAATGCCAAATCATGTTCAAGAAGTGCGTCGACCAACGAAATCCATGCCAATTGATTAATCGGGCTATCGATCCCTCTTTCATCCAGACGATCTTTGAACTTCTCGAAATAGGCCTCTGGATTTTCTAAAGCTAATGAAACCTCTGAGAAAATTTGTTCTTCCACATCACATGCAAGCCTTTGCACAAGCAACAACATTGCATTCATATCACTCACTCCTTTTCTACCTAACAGTTGAAGGTTTAACGTATGATGCGCTGCGAATCAGGTACTTTTTCATTTTGAATGACGAATTGCAAAATCTCATCCTCATCAAGTTTGTACCCTGGTTTATCCTTTGGAATTGCAGCCAGAGGCGTTTGAAGCAACGGATGTTCTATATTAGGGGTAGCTAGTCCCTCTTTTTCTCTTATGAATTGAATGCAATAATAATCGTAAGGAATACAGTCAAACGATAATATTTCACTTAATTTATGTGGCGTGTCGCTTAGACTATAAATGTGAAAATCACATAATTCATATAGGTGCTCTCCAAAATGATTTGTATCGTTCCAACTGCGCATTAACTTTTGATAGACATGATCTTCCGGTAAAATATCAAACAATTCAGGCATTTCTCCCGTTTTCCATTTGTGATATAGGCAGGTCATAAAAACATGATGGGTCTTATTTTCCGCATAAAAATCTCGATCTTTCGTGAACATATTCGTTGCATATTTGTAGGTTAACTCTGCAATATCTTCATAGCCCCACAATAAGGAAAGCCCGATAAGCCCACCTATTTGTCTGTCAGATACACTTCCTCTACTTGGATTGCTTTTGATCATTTGTATCAACCAAAAAAGTTGCTGCTCTAATAAAATCCATGCTGATGATTCCCCGTTTAGTATTCTATGTTTTGCATTCATTTCAAGGTGAACGCCTATTCCCATTTTTAAGCGATCGGCTAAACGGTTTCGTTCGTTTTTGTCAATTAAGTCCTTCATTTCATTCAGTCGAGCATCTCGTAATTCTTTCACTTCTTCATCTGAGATTACACGTTTTTTGTACTCTTTCATCGCTCGATCAAAATACTTCCAATATTTATTGGTACGCATTCTTCCACTCCTTCACATTAAGAATATTGCCAATAGCTTTGTATGGGGTTCTCAATCGAACCTTACCGTCCTGCCCATCTTCTCACCATACTTCGACATTTATCGAGTTAAATCCTACCAAAAGTAGAGGGACAGCTGTGTTTAAAAACGTCAAAAGCCCGCCAAAAGGCAGGCTATCGTTCTTAATTGGATTTTGGCGATGGCATCAACGTGTTACCGTAGTCTACTCCGATGGTTAACGTCCCCATATAATATCTCTCTCCCCATTTCGTAAACTTAGGCCACCCTCCTTGAACCCCATGAGACAGCGTAAGAACGAAATCATTTTCGTTGATGTAGGGACTGAGCTGTCTTGAATTGTATGGTGGCAAGGATTCAATTTCATAGGTAAGCTCTTGAGGGAAAAATAATTGCGTTGTTAATATTTCTTTTAAACCATCAATTATTTTGATGTGAATATGAGGCGTTCTAAGATGATACCAAGCAGGAATTATGGTCAGAAACTCAACCATGCCATTCACGTCTGTAAACTGGCGCCCACGTAGAAATGTTTTATGGTCTGTCGGTGTGGCAGTTTGTCCTGGAGCGAAGCTACTATTTTCGTACCCTGAAAATCCTGAATAAACACCACAGGCGTTACTATTCCAAATATCAACGGCCAATCCACAGATGGGTCTGCATCCCTTAACATCAACCACTCTTAATCGAAGTAAGAGGTCAACCCCATATTGGTCTTCTCGAACATCTTTTCGAATCATGGAGTTCTTCAGATAAAAGGGCCCTTCACTCGTGGAACTCGTAAGTAGACATCTATCTGTATCTTCGAAACTATAGCTTACAATACAAAATTCGTTATACTGCTGTTTCAGGATATTTTTCTTGACCCATTGATTACACGGATTGTTCATATCACGGAACATACATGCGGTTCTCCTTTGGGTTTCTGATTATATCCTGAGCATATGCCTATATTCCGTAAAAAGTGCAATTTGTTTAGGAAACCACAACATGAAGCTTCGACTAACACCAAAATGTATTTTCAAATTTCAAACCTTTAGAAACATATGATTATCTATAGCGTTTATATATACAGAACAATACGAACTTGGAAGAGGTGAAATTATGAAGAAATTAGACGGCCTCTAGCCCCACAAGGAGGGAAAATAGAGCCGAATGAGCAATAGTATGAAAAAATCACCCGTATGGACAGACCACCAAACACCTGGTACCCGCTGGAGCAAACGACAGGCAAGCAAAGCTGTACGCCGTTTTACAGATGATGTTCAAAACGGAAAACGGTACAGAAAGTTGTTCTGTTCCTGGGATATTTGCGACTACCGCTTTTATAAAACAAAGCAGCAGGCGATTCATGAATGGGAAAGATCCCGATGTCTGAGGGAACGACAATTGACTAAAGCAGAAGTTATAAAAGATTGGGAAAAGTTCTATAGAAGAAAATAAGCTCAAGCGTCGGTCTGGGAAGCCCGGCGCCTGAACTTCTATAAGGGATTATTGCTGTCGCTCGATCAATCTAATTCGAATTTAAACCAAAAGCGCGTGTCCCAAGTTTTAGCTTATACTTATTTTCAACATCGATCACTTCCTGCATCGTTAACGTCTTCGGAAGGGTCTGCAAGATCGTATACTGAAACTGATGATAGCGAGATGGATTTTGTGCTAAAAGCGCCATAAGTCTAACATTTCCACCACTAGGATTTCTAGCGTACTCCTTCCACCGCCCCAATATGCCATCCTTGCCATAGGCACTTCCTACATACTGTGATCCATCGACTAGGTCTACAATTAGATACACTCCTGCTACGTGGGATAACATATCGTGCCATATCCGATTGGAATGCGGATGTTCTATGATTTTCTTCATTTCATGATAACGAAGCATAATTTCATCATAGCCGTGAAAAGGCTTGGCAAAACCTTCTGGCCTAATTTCAAAGATAGGAATAGGTGCTCCTGCACTCAACCAACGATGCCATATCCGATTGGGATCATGAATGACAAGACGATCTATGTATTTCGCTAAAAATGAAACCTTACGCAAGGTGTAGTGATGTAAAGGTTGTGCTAGGAAATCAGGATATGGAAAATTATCAGGTACATCATGTTTTGCTTGATTAAATGGTGAGACTCCCTGTACTTGATAAGCCCCCATGAAGATAAATAAATTATCACTTTCACCGATAAATGACAGAATATAATCGCAATTCCGGAATACTTCTCTGCTCTGTAGCGATTGATAAAATTCAATGAGATCTAATTGCTTGAGTCTTTCCAAATCTACTTCGCCCGTTTTATGCTTTACTACCTTAACTCTTTTATTTCCCAGCATTCCCTTCCAGTTAACGAATTCAGTTAAATTCAACAGAATCCCCCCCTTATCGCGCTCTCTTTGCTCCATCATATCTTTTTGTTTGCTATACAATCTCGCTTAACCAAACATCTCCAACTCTAACATTATAGACAGTATCCTCACCGACACTTATTTTTACAGTTGCGCACTTATATGCTTTGTTTTTTATATCTTCAATATCCTTACCACTCCTAAATCCCAAACAAATATCTTCTTCTAGGCCAGAAAGCCAATAATCATCTGAATCTATAGCAAGTTCCCAGTTTAATTCTTGAAGACCAGGTATGTCCCCATACAAATGTAAGGGAAATGCCTTTTTATCGTTGCTTTTATCGAATGTATTATCGTAATAATGTAAACATTCACGAAAAGCGACAACAATTTGTGAATTAATAAAGTTCGGATTATAGAGCCAAATTTTTAGATAGAATGGTTCATTTAATCTTTTCATCTGCCCGAACCAAGATCGGTAAACTTCTATCATTGCCTCAAGTATTAAACGAGAATACCATATCGGAGGATTGCGTCTAGTAAACCGGTAAAAAGGGTCAATCCCCCACAACTTTACATAGTCTCTTTTGTTTTGACATAATTGTTCTATGTCTAAATCAATATGACGTTGTTTCCATTGTTCAATTTGCTTCATTCTACGCTTCCAACCACGAATTTTCTTTTTGTTTGAAAGTGGATTTGCCATATTATCTCCCTTTACATTCCGATTGTTCACTCTACATAAAAAATTCCACTCAAAAGTGAAAAACCCTTCCAGTCAAAGGAAGGGTCTGAGCATCGATACATTTTATTTATCTTTCCGTACCAACAGTGAAGAACACTCCAAACTACCTCACAAGCGAAGCGTGTTCACCATCGGAAGACTGCGCACACGCGATGCGTATTTCACATTACACTGAACCGGATACGATATTGCCCCGGAACATCGTAGCGACACGTTTCGAACTTCTTGCGATGGCTTCAGCCGAACAAGAAGCTTCGACTAGCACCATATTTGCATCGTCTCCGACTTTGGGCCATACTCTTTCGCCATTATCATTTAATGGTGTCTTGCCATCGGTAATAAATTGTAGCGTCCGGGCTAATGCCCGCTCATCGGACCATCCGTACATTTCCGCCAAACGACCAGCGCGTTTCAAAATATCCCCATCTCCAAAAGGCGACCACACGTCAAAAATATTATCGCATCCGACAGCAACCGTAACACCTTTCTGATGTAATAGACCGACTGGCGGAAACTTTCGGTTTATCGGTACGCTAGTAATAATGGAGACCCCTGCATCCGCCAGAAGCTCTCCCATGACTTCCGCTTGAGCTTGAGAAATATCCCCCAACCCAAAGGCATGGCTGACGGCAACCTTGCCTTGCAATCCTGCTTCTTTCGTTAGCTGGGCCAATCGTTTGATCGTAAACACACCAAGATGATCGGCGTCATGCAAGTGCAGGTCAATGCCCGCATTTCCTTCTACGGCTAGCTCCACCATTTCCTGCAAGGAGGCTTCTAGATCACCATCCACCGTGGCTGGATCGACACCACCTACGAAGCTTGCTCCTTGGCGAAGGGCTTCCCGAACCAACTGCTTCGACTTGGAACGCAATAAACCGTGCTGTGGAAAAGCAACGATTTCGTAGGTCAACTTCCCGTCAAATGTTTGCAATGCTCGCTTCACTTGTTCCAAATTCCCCAATCCAACCTCAGGATAAACATCGACATGTGTGCGCACATGCGTTACACCAGACTTCACATAAATATCGAGCAGCTGTTCCGCACGTTCTTGCGTCGTTGTTTCCAAAGAAGGAAGTACTTGCTTCTCGATGTCAAACCGTTCAAAAATATGGCTTGCAGGTGTTACCGCACGCCATCGATCACCAAGCAATGTTTTATCCAAGTGACAATGTTTTTCGATGAATGAAGGCAGCACCAGACGCCGTTTCGCATCTTCCTTAGGGAGTTCATCCTGAACGGGCTCAACCGCTGGGACGATCTTCGCCACTTTACCCTCCTGGATCAAGAGATGGTAGCATTCGGTTTCAGTACCCGTAATCTCACCGTTATTTTCCTGAAATCCCGTTTCCAACAGGACATTCGTTAACCAATAAGCAGTATTCAAAGAAGCTCATCCTTTCTACGTTCTATGATAAAAGCTCTAAAGTTCTCCGGCCGCCAGATTCCCCTGAAAGATAACCGCGACCCTTCTTGCTCTTCGTGCAACCGCTTCGGCTGAACAACTTGCATCAACGAGGACGAGGTCGGCAGCGTCTCCGATATTAGGCCAGATGCGTTGTCCGTCTGTATTTAAAGGTGTTACGCCGCCTGTAATATACCCCAGTGTTTGTCCAAGGGAACGTTCGTCCTTCAAGCCGAATCGTTCCGCTAATGTACCTGCTTTTTCAAGACTATCTCCTTTGCCAAAAGGAGACCAGTGATCCGTGATGCTGTCATCACCGAGGGAGATTTGCACACCCTTTTCGCTTAAAAGTGGAATCGGAATTGTTTTTCCAATCGGAACTGAAGATGTAATCGTAATCCGCTGATCAGCTAACAGGTCTGCAACTTGACCTGCCTCTTCCAGAGAAATATCGGCCAACGCCAGAGCATGGCTGATGTTGACTCTTCCTTGCCACCCGGCTTCCTCTGTTAACGCGGCCAATCGTTGAAAGGTAAAAATGCCAAGATGGCCTGGATCATGGATATGAAGATCTATACCCGCATCTGCTTCCACCGCAAGCTCCATGACCGTATACAGCGACTTCTCGATATTGCCGTCAATGGTTGCAGGGTCAACGCCGCCAACGAGAGCAGCACCGCTTCTCAATGCTTGTCTTACGAGAGAAACAGACTCACTGCGTAATAATCCATGCTGGGGAAACGCCACAATTTCAACCGAAGCTTTTCCTTTGTAAGCTTCTACGGCCTGAAGCGTGGCTTCCAAATTCCGCAATCCTATGAACGGATCGACATTACAATGGGTACGAATACGGGTCGAACCGGCATGGGTCAGCAATCCCAGCAAGTTCTCCGCTCTTTCCTTGGCAACAGGCAACAAGCGCGGGAGTAATTCCTCTTCTTCCTCCAGCCTTGTCAGAAGTCCTTTACGTGGAATCGTTGGCGCTTTCCATGGGCCACTGTAATATGTCTTATCAAGATGAATATGCATATCGCGGAAAGAAGGAAGCATGAGATATCCATTTGCATCCCGTATAGGCATATTTGTTTCTAAAGTTTGATCTGCGGGAACGATCTCGCTGATTTTCCCATCTACAATCTGTACATGAAAAAGCATGGTTTCTGTTCCTGTTACGGTGCCATTCTCATATTGATAGCCAGTTTCCAACCGCACATTCGTTAACCAGTAAGCATTGTCCGCCACTTCCGTCTCCTCCTTCGTTGTAACTGTTCGACTTATCAATGGTTTAATTCACTCCAGCGCTCATATACCTTAATCGCATCTTCGTCTTTATGCTGAACCATAGGCAATCTACGTTGCTCAATCGGTTTGGAGTATTCATCATAGAAAGTTTCCAATTCAAAATACTTCCGATTATCTTTATAAAAAGGAGCGTAATCTTCCCGTGTTGTAATATAAACCACTGATTTAGGACTGCAATAATAGAGAGCTCCCAGACACATTGGACATGGACTCGCAAGAATATAAATGTCACAATCAGTCAAATGCTCGGTTTGCAGTTTTCTACATGCTTCTCTGATGGCAAGCACCTCTGCATGAGCTGTCGGATCATTGGTTTGTGCTACAAGATTCGGACTCTCCGCAATGATTTCTCCATCTCTAACAATCACAGTGGCAAAGGGTCTGCCACCTTCTTCAACATTGGTAAGAGCCAGTTGTATCGTACGTTTGACAAAATCCACAATAATCACCTCATGTCGCATAATCCATTTCCAAACCAGCCCGTAAGACAAGCATTACAAGCAGCAAGAGACGAGACGTCGCTCGGTCTCCTTTAACGTTCTTTAGAAATATGCTAACATGAAGGCGATCAAACGAAAAATATATAATAAATAAGTTATATATATGTTTTACATATATGAGGAAGGAGTCTATGCAGCGATGGATATCAGACAGCTTCGCTATTTTATTGCGATTGTGGAGGAAAGAAGCATATCAGCCGCAGCGAGAAGACTTCATATTTCTCAACCGCCATTAAGCCAACAATTGAGAGCAATGGAAGAGGAACTCGGCGCAGTATTGTTGGAGAGAAACGGGAAACACATGGAAGTAACGGATGCAGGCAAGACCTTATATTCCTATGCCTTGCAAATGGATCAATTAATGCAAGAAGCTAAGATGGAAGTGAGTGAGGTTGAAAATGGGGTAAACGGCCAATTGACGATAGGTGTAAATACGTTTTCGGTTCCTGATTTGCCTGAAATCCTCCATCAATTTCAAAAGCACTATCCAAAGGTAACGTACAAAATCCAACAAAATGAGTCCGCTCATCTGTGTCAGTTAGTCCGGGATCGGGCTGTCGAATTAGCATTCATACGCTTACCGCTTGAATTGGACGATTTCTCAGTTCTTCACCTGTATACCGAACCGTTTTATTTGATTACATCCCAGAAACAGAAACGGTTTGAACATGAAGTAACGCTTGCAGACATGGCTAACGAGCGGCTCTTATTGCCAAGCACGCAGGGATTAGGTGTACACTATTTAATCTTGGAGGCATACTCAAGGCTTGATATGCATCCCCCTGTTGTCGGTGAATGTTCCGATATAGCCCTGTTGATGGAGTTGGTTTCCACTGACTTTTGTTCGTCGATCGTTCCAGAAACATTGCTTCATCGGCATAAAGGATTTTCGATTCATGCATATAAAATTTCTTCTACAGTTGGAATGTCCTCTCCGCTGGGGCTAATATGGCTAAAGAATCACCGTTTATCCAACACGGCCCGGAATTTTATCGATTTGTTCAAAAAAGAAGGAAGGTATCTTCAGCATCATGCGCATAAAGAAACGGATTGATTGAATGGATTGATTCAAGTCCTATTGTGAAGTTCATTTTTATGGCATGTGGAAATAAAAAAAGACCCTCGGATCATGACGATCCGGGATCTTTTGGGTCATCTTCAAACGAATGATTTCGCTTTTTTGAAGCAAATCTTATCGAGAGCATATCAGCCGTATTGAGGAGAATTTAGATTTTTCAGTCGACTTCCCGTGAAGATACTGCTCACGAGCAATACGAATCCGCCAAACAGATAGGGCAAGTCGAAATGGACTTCAAACAAAATCCCTGCCAACAACGGTCCAAATATCGTACCAAGACTCGTATAGGCATTATTCATTCCTGCCACAAACCCTTGTTCATTCCCGGCCACTCTGGACAGTAGCGTATTGATCGTGGGACGCAAAATATTATTGAACGTAAAGAATAACATCGTGATTACCATGACATAGAAGAAATCGCCAGAGAATAATAGGAATACAAGGGATACCGCCGATAACAACAACATGGCAACAATAATCTGTTTTTCCCCGAATCGTCGTGTAATCCGGTCAGTCAGCAACAGTTGATTCATCGTGCCGATGAGCGAACATACGGTTAGTAGAATAGCGATTTGACCCGTCGTGAATCCGTACACCTGTACGACAAAGAGTGGAAAAATCGCTTCAAAATGCGTCAGACCGAAGGTCATCGTGAAAACAATGAGCAACATGACAAAATAGCGAGACCGAACCGAAAGTGCGATTTGCCGGAACACATTGTCCCTCTTTTCCTTCACTTGACTACGCATTTGGCGAATGTTCGCCGACACCGATTCAGGCAATCCCCAGAAACTGCAGAGCATTGCCAGCACTCCTACACATGCGGATACATAGAATGGCATCTTGATGCCCCATTCCGCAAGCAATCCACCGACACCCGGTCCGATAATAAACCCAGATGTCATCGACGCACCCAACCATGACATCGACTTGCTGCGCTGATCATCTGCTGTAATGTCAGCAATATACGCAATAATGGACGGGATTAAGGCTGCTGAGCCTATTCCACCAATCAATCGCGATGCGAATAATAAAGTTAGATCACTTGCAAATGCTGCAAGCAGGTTGGAGAGTGCGAACAACACCAAACCAATGATAATCATTGGTTTACGGCCGTATCGATCTGACAAATTGCCTGCAATGGGTGAGAATATAAACTGGGTCAAGCCGAAGCAAGAGACCAAATATCCTGCCGCCTGTCCGCTTGCCGAAAACTCCTCAAGAAGCTCCGGCACGATCGGAATGACAAGCCCCATACTTAGATTAGCGAGAAACATGTTCAACAGCAGTAATGGAAACGCTGACTTCGTTAACATTTATGACCACCTATATCGAATTGATGAAAATTACGAGTCGGGAACACTGAATGCTCCCCTCTCTATTTGCATTTGTATATGTTAGCATGCGGCTTTCTTCAATAAAAATATGAAAAACATATAGGGACTTAATATTTTTGATATACATAACATCCTTTGTGGATTTTGACCGTTCATTATTGCTTGATTGATGAAATTCGAGGGAATATGCCAACTATCAGAATGTCGATGAAAGTTAATTATTGACACCCACAATCGTATAGGTTATTTTTAACCTATGTTACTTATAACTTAGTGTAGTTATGTAAATCCAATCAGCAATATTAGGCTTACTGAGTGGGAAGTCCTCAACAGGTGATGAACCAAACAAGATTTTGAGGATTCGAAAGAGAAGAAAGGGAGATATATCATGGAGAATATATATAAATCAGAAGTAGGCAAACGAGAAGTGTTAGGACAGTACCGAAAAATACTTGCTAGCTGGCCAGTGGAAAACCACCAATATGAAGTTGAGACGAGCTTTGGATCGACTTTTGTCATTGAGTCAGGATCAAAGGACAATCCCCCACTAATTCTTCTGCATGGAAGCGTAGCGAATTCTTTTGCTTGGTATGGCGATGTAGCTTCTCTTTCACAAACTCACAATGTTTATGCAATCGACATTATTGGAGAAGCAGGATTATCAGCAGCAAGCCGACCAAGTTACCAGAGTGGTGCATATGCGCTATGGTTGAATGAAACCATACATGCATTTGGATTAAGCTCCTGTTCCATTATAGCTATGTCATTAGGCGGCTGGATGGCATTGAGCTTCGCTACCACTTATCCGGAGAAGGTTGACAAGTTGGTTTTGCTTTGTCCCGGAGGGCTTGCACATGAAAAAGCCAGTTTCCTATGGAAAGCAATCTGTTTCTCCCTTCTTGGAAAATGGGGTCAGCTGCAAATACTTAAATTAGTGGGTGCCGGTAATATTTCTCCATCATCGTTATCCGGATTAGAAGTAGATCTAACATTCGCATCACTAATATTCAAAAATTTCAAACCGCGAACTGCAAAAATGCCGCTATTTAGTAATCAGTCCCTTTCACAATTAACGATGCCGATTTTCATGCTTTTTGGCGATTCTGATCAATTAATACCTGCTAGCAAGAGTATGAATCGACTTAAACAATTTGCACCACAAGCTAAGATCGAGCTGCTGCCTGATACGGGCCACCTCATTGTCAACCAAACAGATAGGATACTACAATTCTTGAACCTCCAAGACAGTTGATAGGTTATGCAAACAATAAAAGGGTTTCCCAACATTAGCACCTCCCGCCTAACAGCCGAGAAACTCTATGTCCGGAAACCCTTTGTTTATAGGCATTTTCAGCCTTCTATTTAGCTATCCTTGACATCAATATTGCGCACAGCGTTGAAGAAACTATAAAAAGCCATTCATTCCACCAAATATCCTACCGAGAACATTAAAATATATGAAAAGAAGAGATAATCCAATCGTTATCAAAAGTGTCAAAAACAAATGTTTGCCTTTTTTTGCGATAGAGAGAAACAAAATGATTATCATGAGTAAATAAATTCCCTGCATCCATGGAATTAAATAATAATGTGTATGTATAGGTAAGTACGCATTACGTAAATTATACCCTTCTGCAAGCAACACCGCCGCCGGGAGGGATAACACCGTATTGGAGAACAATCCGTTCCCACCCGAGTACCACATAATATATGCACAAATAGGTGAGATCACCGCGCATATGCTCCAAAAGATAATGACTTTTTGCGGGAAAAAATGCAGTATGAACACTGTATATACATAATAAACGGTAAGTAGAGCCACAAAAAACGTAAATACTTTTAAGGCCGCTTGCTTGGGCGAATCACTAAAGACCGATAAAAGCGTTGCTACAAATATCCACATGCCAAGCCGCGATCCAATGTGGTCAAGTATAGGATTTACGCCGGGATCATCCACAAGTTTCGCTGCTAACCCCAAAACAGCTCCTAAAATAAAAGCATATACGATTGAGAAAGTGATTTTTTTCGTATTTGATTTTATCGGAGCTCTAATCCCAGTTAACTTGTTGGATATCGCCATGATCTAATATTACACCTCCCAATTATATTCGAACTGCAAAAAGCTTTAGAAGCAAGAAAAGACCTGAACGAAAAGTTTCAAGTCTTTAAGGTTTATCCAAAAATTGAAGTGTTCGAGGGTAGAAAGATTAGTCATTATAATCCCCCCCCTCTCCCCTTAGATTAGATACAGTTTATTGAACTGTATCTTTTCCTTCAAGTCTCACTGAACACTCCGCATGTGTCGTCTTGGGAATAGGAACATGATTCACTCCTGTATATCGTATGACCTCAATCACTTCAAATATCTCTTTTCAACTTGTTCTACCCAACCTGGGATTGAATCTAAGCGATGTGTAATTGAGCCATGGCTAATCTGAAGCACCATATCACCTTTATCGCTACTGTTATCAATGACAATTAGATGATCGATTAGGTGCATGTTGTTAAGTAAATTCTGAATTGAAGTGTCATGCCTTCTGATAATGTCCTCAGTTGGAATATGATGTCCGCCATTTCTAACTCGCGCTGCAACTCGTTCTATATTTAAATGATAATCACCCAAACCTACATAAAACATCGTAATTTCAAACTTATTGGCCTTAGCATCCCGCATGAGACGAATAGCATTGCCACCTGCCAATGTAGTTTCAACCGAAAAGTCTCTACCATGACGAATACAGTCTCTAGCCAATTTGATGGCCTCTTTGCCTGCAGATACTTTTCGGCTTTCAGGATGCAAAGAATCTATCCCTCGTGCCAAAGCATCCGGATCAATGTTCACACTGATTCCTAGTCGATCAACGATCAGATTTCGAATCGTACTTTTACCGCTGCCATTATTACCAGCAAATATATACATAATTGGCGTTGGTTCATGCATGAGAAGCATCCGAATTGACAACAGGAACAATATCCCCATTGTTGTATTCCTTCACAATTTGACCTTCTACAGTTTTGTATACAATGTAAGTATCATTTGCTTTTGCGTCCAGCTTGGCACGATCTCCGGTGAGCTTAATAAGCTTCTCTAAATCATTAAATTTATCCATGGGCTTCACCTTCCCATCATCAGTATCGACGTTGAAACTAAATTATAACACAGCAGAACGATTTGACGTCACACCTTGATTGCATGTCAGTATTCTTCACCTGCGATTCTTCATGAAACAATCTTCGTTATCCAATTCAACTTGGCCTAACAACTTGGAAATTTAGTGAGAAGAGATATTTTTATTCTCATAACACATCTCATCTCATTTTCGGGTCATCATAGAATTGAAGCAGGCTTACGTTTTCTAAAATCTAATAGGGATATATTTATGTACAATTGAATTGTATCAGTATAAACATGTTCTCTAATGAATCGCATACTTTTATCGTACTCATCATCTGTGAAACAAGCAATTAAATAAAAAGCATTCTTATATTTGGTAGATCGCATATAATCCGTTAATTGCTTTTCATATCCTTTTTTTAAATAAGAACTGCTTGCTCTCTTTATTTCTACTAGAACCTTTTCATCTTCGTTAATATTTTTATATAACTTAAAATCAACTTTCCCATTTCCCAGTGCAGCCTCTCTAGTAATTTCTACTTCTTGATTATAAAAGTAAGCATCCATTATATTTTCTAAAATTAGCTGTATACGTTCTTCTTTTACTGGAACATCGTTCTCCCAAAATAATTTATATAAATTTCCGTAATGTATTCTTTCTGTGATATATTCCAACATTGAAGAAACTTCACCGGTAAGTGTAATATGCTTTGTTTTATATTGCTCTTGAATATCAAGAGGGAGTAATTCAAAATAGTAGTCTATGTTAATACCCAATCTTTCTTCTATGATTGTCTTTCCAAGTTTACGATTATTATATACAGAATCAATAAACAGAAAGTCTGTATCTGTAAACAAAGAATCTGAATAATAAAAGATATCGTAAAAGTGACTCTCATGTTCTTCTATGGAAAACTCACAACATTCTTCAAATTCTGCTTGACTAGCTTCTTGAATTAATAAATGACATCTTTCATCAAAATAAATTTGATTAAACTCCGGCAATTCCTTTTGCAAATCTGCCATATAATCAATGAATTTATACAAAACAAATTCATGAATCGCATTCATTTGATGATAAAATGTGTCTCCTGTCCAGTAGTATAATTCTTCAAGTGTTTTTACACATTTATGATATTGTTCTCTGTATAAATACTTTGGGAGAATTTCTTCAATTATATCCCCAATATCCGTTTCTTCATTAAATACTTCCACCTTTAAAAAATGGTGAACTATATAATTATATACGTCTTGGTAACCAGTCTCAAACAGAATCACCTAATTACCTCCCTTCAATTACCCCGCCCTATTTATTACCCGATCTGCTCCAAAAGCAAATTCTTTACTTCAAGTGCTTGTTATGTCTCAGTTCGCAAACAATTTAATTAAGTTTCTTCATACTTTTTCAACGAAATTCTAAATATACCCGCCAATGTTGCAGAATTTAGATACGGCTGTCCAAAATGATATGTTGTATTTAGAAGTTGCTCTCCTACGATTCGATTAAACTTACTAACATCGATTATGCTTCTATCTTCCAATTCCTGTTCTACAGATTTCCCATATATGAATTCATATTCCTTCATCCCTTGTTTCAACCAAAATGTATCATAAAATGACGTACTATATGCTCGAAGCCAATCCCACATGATATCCTTATCTGCAATATTCGGATTCTCTAAATGACATCTGTGACATAGCAGTATAAGATTTGAAGCCTCATCTTTACCACCCAAAGCTTCAGGAACAATATGACAACGTTCTAGTGAATTTTCGTACCCACATCTCCAACATCTTTCATGCGCTTCAGATGCATCTACACTTAATTCACACTCATCTACAATCGAAAACCAATAATCCACAATGTCCTTTTTTGAAGTTTTAATATTATGATTTACCATGTTCATGCTCCCTCTCATCGTAAATAGTGTTTTGGATCGGCTACACTTAGTTGGACAGAAAAAATAAGGGCTAGTAGAATAAGAGCAATATGACAAGGAGCGGATCTACTATGCCAAGACAAAGACGTTCATTTACTCATGAGTGAATCGGCTACACTTAGTTGAACAGAAAAATTAAGGGCTAGTAGAATGAACACATCACAACAAGAAGCGGATTTACTATATCAAGAATAAGACGAACATTTTCAGATGAACTTAAGAAACAGATGATCCAGCTATACGAGAATGGGAAATCAAGAGCAGAGCAAACATTGTAAGTGAGTATGAGCTGAGTGCATCTGCATTGGATCGTTTGATTAAACAAGCCCAGCCGCACATCGCTTAATTACGTAATTTCTTTAGTTTTCGAATTGCAAACTTTCTTGTATCCTCGTAGCTGTCATGCAAACACTCTTCTAAGATCTCTTGGGGGAGAACTTTTCTCTTGGACATTCTGTGAATCAGAGTATAACGACAATATGAACACAGTGTTTGTCTATAAATGTAGATAAATACATCGAGATTGATTTTAACTGATCGGTTATCTAATAAATCCTCAACGTCCATAAAGACATCATGCCATTCGCCTTCCACATATGATACTGTCAGACTTTGAATCCCTTCGAGTAGAACAGTTTCATCTTCAGACTTATAGCAATAACATAGGAGACTTAGAGCATTTGCGAGTTCTTTCTTTTGTTCAAGAAGATTTATCGCGTAGTCGTGAATCCTATCTGGCGGTAAATGCTTCATCATCTCAAAAGCAACATCACGTATTGATTGATTATCACTTTCAGCAAGTTCGAAAATAAATTGTTCATCCAATGGGAAACGAACTTTTCTAAAAGCCCAGAGTAATTCTAACTTTATTTCTAGATTTGTTTCTTCGATGGAGTACTTCGCTAATTTTAGCAAATCATCCTCTGAAGCAATTTTCGCAAAACGAAGTGCAAGCCCTCGGCTACGTTTTTCTCTTGATGCTTTTATCAGTTCTTCTAATGTGGGCGAATCAATATTTTTTCTATTTTGAACCGTAGTGTGTGAAACTGAGTTTAGAAAGGCTTTTACATAATCAGATTTAATCGCATTGTTTTGCAAATATCTATCGACACGTTTATCCCCAAACTTATTTTTCGCGTTTGAGTAGAACCAATCCATATCAACGGTAACACTTTTTCTTAAGGCATACTCACCAAGCTGTTTTACAATGCTCTTGAATGCAGAAAATCCATCTAGTGATGTTAGCCATACACAAAGCCATTCTAAGTTATCCTTATCTAAACGATTGGTGCGATGTGAAAGTAACCCGAGCAATGTATTATGTTTTTCATATAATGTTTCCCTTGCTCTAATACTACCATCTACTGAAAATAGATATAAAAGCTCGCACAACTGATCGAATAACCATGTATCTAGATTCTTTTGCTGCATAAACTTTTGGATTATTGCCTCTTCAAAGAAGCTCCTATCTTCGAATAGACAAATTGCATTATATAAAAAGACTCCACGTCCACCTTCACATTGCATGTCATAGCAAGTGTTACGAAGACAAGACCATAGGACAATATCCTTGTACTTTTCACGATTTTTGCTCTCTTTTAACTCGATATATGAATTACCTAGCCCCCGTTTGAAAGCCTCTTTGAATTGGGTTTTTGTAAGTTCTCTTGCCTTCAATTAATGATCCCCTTTTCTGCTCCAAGTTTCTACATCATACACATTGGATTCTTGGCTAAACCCCTCTGCTCTTATTAAGCCATTCTTCGTTGTTCCAAAGTACAGGTAATGCTCCCAAAGATTGAATATGTAACTGAGGGTCACTAGAATGCAAAAAGCGATCAACTTCTTTTGATTTCCGACAAGTAATTTCCAAGAATTATTTTGGATAATGTCAAGCACATGATACGCAGTGTCTTTATCTCGTGCATTGAATTTGTCGAAGTTCTTGAAAACAAGCACAAAGCCTTCACCACTAGGGACAATATCAGAGAGGCAATCATTGAAAGCATCTGGGTTTTTTCCGTAGTAATCTGGGAACTAAAGAGTATTGCCTATTTCCAAAAGACAACTGTTCTTATCCCATGATTCACAATCAAAGATATAAACGTCGAATCCTTCTTCTCTTATATTTTCAATATACTTTTCTAATATGCTTTGCCTCCAAAACATAACAATAGAACCGTTAATCATCAACGACTTCCATAGAACTTCCCGTAGCACTTTTATTTCCCCCCAATCATTATCAGAACAATGACCTAGGTATACTATACCATATGCTGGTATTTCACTTTTGTATCGTTTCTAATTCATCATTTAGCTGTAAACCACCCCCGAGTGTCCTATGGCATCCAACTCCCGCTACCATGTGAAAACAAAAAATACCCTCTCATTGAAGAGAGGGCAATCCCAATTTCGTTAATTCAGTTCCAAACTAACAGTGAACAACACTCCACATATGTCGAGTGTTCAGTGAGAACAACCCTGACACGATATATTTATTATCATAACGTACTACGTCGTAGCTCATAAAAATACTGCACAATGGGATGCTTTAGCTTCATCTTCTCAGTCATATTTAAAATTCGCTTTTTCCCAACTCGTCTGTCCACCAAAGCCAGAATATTCAATAAGATATCGTCGCTCTCTATGCTTTCCTCTATAGAAATAGTTAAAAAGTGATTCGCCACAACGTTAAAATTTGATTTACTTAATGATGACTGTGCCGACAAAAGCTCTTTTGCATATCCGGACATTTTTCTACTTCTAGCAATGACGATTAGACGATCCTCAGGAGCGCCCTTGGTATCCTTTCTAACTGCTTCAATTTCTTCATTGCTGATCGGAATTTGGATATCTGAATCATTCTTAATTTCCTGCTCCGTTTGATACCATTTGATTAAGCTCGTTTTATCACTCATATTGAATACATTCTTTTTATCTACCGAAATATAACAAATACCTGCTTTATCAGGTAAATAACGATAGCTCGTTGCACGGTATTCGACCCTTCCATGTAACGCAGGACAGAGAAAGCTCTCCAGTTGTTGCTTCAATTTGCTCCAGGACATGTAATCCCCCTATATTCTACTAGAATTCCTTCCCCCATATTATCACATCTTTATTCGATTTTTAGTACGTGTATATTGCAAATGTCCGAAAAGGCTGGACAACAAAAAGCCGCCTCCCTTATTGAAGAGGCAGCTCGTTCTATTCCAAACCTTACTCAACCCATTCCATATTCCTTTATATCAAACACCCCGGTCTCTTTCCATCCGAGATTAACTGATTGATCGCTTCGATTAATTGCGGAAGCTCACGCATCGTATCAATCGCGAAATCTGCACCATATTGCATAAAGTTATGCTTTGTCTTCGAGATCATCTCGGCTTGTTCTGCCTCAGATAGGCTTTCGAATTGCTCTTGGCTGAGTCCCATCTCGGAGCTGCCGACAGCAACACCAACCGACCACACGCCAGCATGGACTCCCTCTTTCACATCCGATGCCGTATCGCCCACTTTGACCACTTTCCAGCATGCGGAGAGCTTGAGCTCCTCCATATTGCGATGGATCATGTAAGGGTATGGTCTGCCATAAGAATCCGTCTCACTAGGTGTGACCAGATGATCGGGAATGTACCCCTTTTCCTTCGCAATAGGTACGATCACATCCATCATCGTGCGGGTATAGCCCGTTGTAGAGCCAAACTTCAATCCTTGCGCTCGTAAGGTTTCGACGATTTCCATTACACCAGGAATCGGATCTGTGTATTCAGCTAGTGAGGACATTAACGCAGGCTCAAATGCCGCATAGAGCTGCTCCACATCCTGTTCTGTAAATGGCTTGCCATACTGGTCTTCCCATAATGCCGAAACTCTGGGCATCGACAGCATCGCCCGGATATGATCGATTTTCAGCATCCCCATAGGTGCTCTAGCCTCAGCCATTGTCACCTCGATACCTGCCTGCTTGAAGATATCGATGAATACATTCACAGGTGCGAAACATCCGAAATCGATGGCCGTACCCGCCCAATCCAATATGATTCCTTCTACTTTATTCATGGTTGCAATGCTCCTTCATATATTGCTCAATTATACGGCATAGCTGATCAATGTCTTCCTCATAGATTTCCCCAATGTTCCCAATACGGAACGTATCCAAATTCGTCAACTTCCCTGGATAAATAACATAGCCTCTTTCTTTCACATATTGATAGAATTCGGCGAACTGAAATTGTTCGCTTGGGAACAGAAAGGTCGTAATAATAGGCGACTGGTAGTCCGCTTTAATGTAAGCTGTCATGCCAACCTTCGCAAGTCTCTCCCTGAGCAGCAGGTTATTGTGCTGATAGCGAGCTTGTCTTGCTGCGACTCCACCTTCTTCTTGCAGTTCATCCAACGCCTTGGAGAATGCAGCAACTACATGAGTTGGTGAGGTAAAACGCCATTTCCCGTCCCTGTCCATACACTTCCATTGATCATAGAGATCAAGAGCCAAGCTGCGCGCAATACCTTGACATTGCTGCAATTGATCAAGCTTAGCAATAACAAACCCAAAGCCAGGAACACCTTGAATGCATTTGTTCGCACTGCTGATTACATAATCAATATGAAGGCCAGCAACATCGATCTCAATACCGCCAAAGCTGCTCATCGCATCCACAATGAACGTTTTTCCATAAGCTTTGGCCAGCTTCGAGACCAAATCAATCGGATTCAGTATCCCTGTCGTTGTCTCGCAGTGGACCATTGCAATATGAGTAATCTCTGGATCAGCTTCAAGCATGACCCCCAGTTCCGTCATATCCGGATACTTATCATAGTCTACCTTATGCTCGACATACGACAGCCCTATCACTTGTGCCATCTGTATCATGCGTTCCCCATAAGCGCCGTTGGAGATGATTAGAACCTTATGTTCTGGAGCAATCACGGATGTCATCACCGATTCTACGGCAAAGGTTCCGCTGCCCTGCATCAATACAACTGTATACTGTTCCGAATCTACTCCTGCAATCGTCAATAACTGGGATCTTATTTTCTGCGTAATCGATTTATAGTCATCATCCCACGTGCAGCGATCTAGCAGCATTTCCTGCTTAACGGATCGGGTCGTCGTCAACGGCCCTGGGGTCAATAATTTGTAGTTATTCATCATGATCCTACTCCCTGTAGTTATGAATTATTTAGCATCTTTAAAAAACTGCTGATGTTCCTTCAATAACTCCACGGTTAATGGCTGATCGAACTTCATCGGTTTCGCTGGCTTATTGACCACATCTGTGGATTCCCCTTTATACAAGGCAACAGGATAGTTCGTAATCAAATCTTTTCTCGCATCCTTAATAATTGCCTCAGCCATTTTCATTGCAAGATCCGTCACTTCGTTGTTCTTATTGATTACTGCAATGGACTCTGTCAACGAATAATTTCCTTCGATGGGATCAATATAATCAATCGGAGCTCCTTTTTCGTGTGCACGCACCGCCTGATGACGAAGTCCAAATCCAGCAGCTACTTCTCCCGCTTCCACTTTCTTAATCGGTCCGGAACCGGATTTTTCTATATGCTGGCCTGCATTGGCAATGAGATCATGGAGTACAATCTTCCCTTCCTCTGGTCCATAAGCACTGATGATAGCCTGTATAAGCAGCCAAGCTGTAGAGGAATCTAATACATTTGGAATCGACACCAAATCCTTATATTCAGGCTTCGTCAAATCTTTGATCGATTGGGGAGCCTGCAGCCCTTTTTGCTTCAATACTTCTGTATTCACAAAGATAGAGCCTGTATTTGCCAAGATCGGCGTGTAGTAGGACGGATACGAATCCATAGCTCCTGTCTCAAAGGCTAAGTCTTTATACATCTTATATTGGCTCTGTGAACTGTCTAGGAAATACGAGCTCATAGTTACAAGATCAGCCTCAATCTTATCCCCTTCAGCCATCAGCTTGCCGCCTAGTTCTGACGTCCCCATCGATTGGAATTGATACTGCCCTTCATAGCCTGCGGATTTCAGTGAAGACTCCATCGCTGTTACTGCTTCTTCATCTGCGTTGGTATAGATAATCACTTGCTTCGATTCCTTTGCACCACCAGCACCACAGCCTGCCAATACCACCAACATGCTTATTGCCAGTAATGACAAGAGCACCATCCTGAACCTTTTTGACATTCCAACCATCGTAATCCCTCGCTTTTACTATTATTTAGGCCTATCATAGATAAGCATTAAGCCTGTTTAACGATGAATCGAAAATCTCTTTTGTCCATAATCACATAGCAGTTTCACAAGCATATTGGTGAAGAATATCAGCATCGACAATACGAAAATTTCATTGAATTTGGCAAAATGCTGAAGCTCCTTGATTTTACTAGCAACGACAGCGGTTTGGGTGGAGACGAGAAATATGATGCCGCTGATCGTAACCATCGCATTGAGAAAATAATATCCCAGCATCTCGATCACCGTCGCAGCCGAATTAGGCAGGACTACCCGATAGACCGTCTTGAACCAGCTATCTCCGAGCAGTTCTCCCGTCGTTTCCCAGGAAGGATTCATCTTGGAGAGCGAGTTCTTCGCCATCAAATACGGTGTTGTAAAGAAATGCACAATATTACACAGCACGATGATCGTCACGGTCCCTTTCAAGCTGCTTCCATTAAACAAGAGCAAGTAAGAGATACCAAGCACCATGCCAGGCACCGTATTCGTGATCATGGAAGCCATATCGGTGAGTGATCTTGCCCTTAATGAAGTCCGTACATTGAGAAGCGCAGCACAATAAGCAATCAACGTACCAAATACAGAAGTTAACACAGCAATCCAAATCGAGTTCCGATATACCTTCGTTAAATCACTCGATTGAAGTACGCTTAGGACATGTTTACATGTAAAAGTAAGATCATAAGGATATCGGCTCAACCACGGTGCAATAAACATAATGGCGAATATCGACAGCATCATAAAGACGATGACAGAAGACACGGTCACGAAGCTAATATCGCGCACCCGATGTGTCGGCAGCTCGATTTCTCCAAGTTGATCATAGTGAAAGTTAAGCTTCTCTAGAGACCGCAACAGCCATATTGCGAATATCGCCGGCACAAGCATGAGCACCGCGATGACAGCCCCCTGATTCAGATCAGGAATGGAGCCCAGCATGACTTGATACAACTGGCTGGCTACCACCGAATAGGTTCCTCCCACCGATGCCGGTATCCCAAAGTCCGTGAAGCTTAGGATAAAGGAAAGCACAAATGCTCCACCCAATGCCCCTGCCAACGGCCGAACAATCGTATTCGCAAAACTTCTTAATGGTCTGTCGCCCATCAGGTGAGACACGATAATAAACTTTTTATCGATGTATTTAAATGCGTTATGAATCATTAAAAAGGCTGGTGGAAGTGTATAAATGACATAACCGATCAGCAATCCATTAAAGCCATAGATATCGAACAAATTTCGTCCTGCAAGCTTGGTCAGCAATCCCTGATTGCCAAGTGAATACATCATGGCAAATCCATACGTAATTGTCGGAAGCAGCATGGGAAGAACGATTGTCATCTTCAGCATGCCTTTGAAGATCCGATGAGCACGTGTACAGTGAATCGTATACGCTGGGATGAATGCCAATATCGTTGTAATAATTGCGGTCACCGTCGATACCTTCATGCTGTTCAAGGCAGCTATCATCATCTCATCATTCATCCAAATCGAGCTGTAATTGGCAAACGAAAAGCCTTGCTCTGTCTCGAAGGATCGAATAAATAGGACAAGCAGCGGCAAGAACAAAATAACGGTTAACAAAAGGAATATGGCGATGAGCAGAACCCGCATTTCTGGCTTTACTTTATGCATATCGCTCACCAAACAGATTGAATATATTCTGCCGCTTAATCTGCAACTGCTTGATAATAAACTGTTTTACAAACTCATTGCTCGGCTGCCCGATAATCTCTCTCGGCGTACCATATTGCGAGATTGTGCCTTGATTGATAATCAAAATTTTATCGGAGAGGGTTAATGCTTCCTCCGGGTCATGGGTAACAATGATCGTCGTGAGCTTGAACTCCCTGGCAATCGATTGGATCCGTTGCTTGATCGATTCTTTAATGACTCCATCCAATGCGCTGAGCGGTTCGTCTAGCAGCAGAATCTTCGGCTTCGTAACCAAAGTTCTAGCTAAAGCCACTCTCTGCTTCTGTCCGCCTGATAATTCACTGATTCGCTTGCTCAGATGCGGCTTCAGTTCCAAAAAATCAATATAGTCTTGAACCTCCCGCTCACTCACGCTTCCTTTCTTATTGCGCAACCCATAGATGATATTCTCGTAAGCATTCAGATTCGGAAATAAAGCATAATCCTGAAATACGATATTAAAGCCGCGCTTTTTCATGGATACATGAGTCATGTCCAAGCCGTTATACATAATGCTGCCATGATCCAGCTTCGTTAGGCCAAGAATAATATTAAGCAGTGTCGTTTTCCCGCTCCCGCTAGGGCCGAGAAGCGATACAATCTCGCCAGAACCTATCTCTAAGCTGATATCTTGGAGCACCATTTTGCCGTCAAATTGTTTGCTGATATGTTGCAGCTTAAGCAAACGGCTCACCTCCCTTAGTCACACCCCCATTATATAAATCAATGATCAAATCAAATGCACTTTTATGTAAATGTTGAGTAAATCATGCATATATACTTCATATATTTTGCATATATTGTGCGCCATATTTCATGTTCAGTTGAAATATATAGTCAAATTTAATTGAATGTGAACGGTGCAGTCGTTACACTATAGGTAACAATATCAATCGATAATAGGTGAACTTATGCTGCCACTTGAAAGACAACAGAAGATTATAGAATTGCTTACCATCAAAAAGGTTCTTAAACTGCCTGAGCTGGCAACCGAATTAGCGGTCTCCGTGGATACACTACGACGAGATCTGAATCTATTGACCAAGCAAGGGAAGATCGAAAAGATATATGGCGGTATTAAAATCGTGGAGTCGAAGTATGGAGAATCCTCCATGGATGAGCGAATGGTTACCTTATTTGAGGCAAAAGAAAACATCGGTAAAATATGCAGCGAGATGATCGACGATGGGGATTGCATCTATATTGACAGTGGCTCCACCACCTATCACATAGCCAAGTTTATCAAAGGCAAGAACAATCTCACGGTGGTCACCAACTCCATTCCCGTGATCAATGAGCTCATGAATACCGATGTTGAACTGATTATTATCGGAGGAAAAATCCGCAAAGAGGAACATTCCGTAGTCGCGTACGATTATATTTTCAATTTTCACGAATTGAATATTCGAAAAGCGTTTATCTGCTGCAGCGGCATTACGATGGAACGAGGGATCTCAGATTACAATATGGAGGAAGCAATTACACGCAAGAAGATGATCGAACTGTCTAAAGAGGTGTATATCGTGGCAGACAGCACCAAATTCGGAAAAGACGTTAAGATTGCCATTACACCACTAGATAACGTGGACGCCATTATTACCGATGCGAATATCGATCCCAGTTACCCGCCGCAGTTTACGTCGATACGAACGAAGCTTATCATTGCAGAGTAAAGTGAACCAACTGGCTTATTTACCATCAGGAGAAAGATGGGTCATGGAAACTGCATGCTTATGTATGGAATCAGGTAATCATGAAAAAGAGGGGCCATCGCCCCTCATAGGTTTATAAAACTCCCTACAGATAATCCAAACTATAAAAAATCATAATCGCCCCCACGATACACATCACCCACGAAACAGCCGATCCCGAATGCTTCGAAAGCTTGATTTGAAGCCTTTCTAATGGCCTTTTCATCACTCGCCCTAATAATAAATGCAATGTAAATAAGATTAATGGCGGGAGAACCATTATAAAATTATAACCTACCATAATTGGGAGCCACTGAAAAACAGTTAAATTTGAGGTATTCATAAGACCAATCGCAGCAAAATACGGAAATGCTGCACCTACCTCAATCAATGATGTCGTGAAACCGAGTGCAATCATGGATGTCTTGCTTTTTGACTTCGGCCTTGGCAATTCCGACTTTTTACTCTTTGGATAGTAGAAGCTGGCTATAAACAGAATTCCCCCAATAATCAGCATAGCCCAACTTACAATCCGATTTTGAAAAATGGAAGAGAAACTAGCCAGAAACACATCCAGACCTAACATGAAAGCAACGCCTACTGAAAAATAAATGACTGCGACCGTCAATAAATAAATCATTAAGCGTGAACCTAATCGCTCTTTTTCAGTCAACAGCAAATATACGGTTACTCCCAATGTTGCAGGGCTAAGCGTGTCTAATAAGGCTAATCCCCCTATCATAGAAAGGAGTTCAAGAGTCACGATTCTCCTCCTTGCTCTATGGAAGAGTTCTGTATGGAAGACATGTGAATATCATAGGCTCGCTCCATAAAATCAAGAACTTCCTTGTCTATAGGATACAGTCCGAGACTCTCAGATTGCTCTGGGGATTTCCTCAGATCCCATAGTTTATTCACAAACTCGTCTTCTCCTTTGAATTCTTCCAGTTGTTTTTCTATCATACGCCGTATTATGTTTTGCACTCGTGATGAAGCAGGATCACCTTTCGTATATCGTTTTATCTGACCTAGTAAAGCAATCCACTCCATAGAATCAGGGTCTTCTCCACTCATTTTTGGGAGTTTTGTCCAAAGCTCTATTTCCCTATCGTTAAACATGTTCTCCTTGATGGTCGGCAATCTTTTTTTATGCTGATTCGATAACTGAATAAGTTTCTGTATCGCAAGTCGTTCATCCCCGTCTTCAACCGCAATCCCGGTTATCAATTCCCGCAGTGACGACTCTATACTCCTTAATCTTTCTTGCTCTTCAAGGATATAGGCTAACTGGTTTTTCAAACTGTTCGTCCAATTCCATTTAGAGTCGTATAACATACTTTTAATCTCTTGCAACTTGTAACCAATTCCCTTCAGAAATTGGATGTATTGAAGCTTCTTCAGTTCCTCTTCTGAATACAGACGATGTCCCCCTTCTGTTTTGGACGGTGCCGTCAATAATCCAATCTGATCATAGTACCGAAGTGTTCTGACCGTGATATTCGTTTTTTTTGCAACTTCTTTAATATGTATCAATTACAGACACCTCCGACAATTCAGATAAGATCAATTTTCTTGATCTTTATATAAACCATGTTTGATTAAATATCCTAATCCTAGACCGACTAATACGCCTGGAAATGCTTGATCAATCATAAGTCCAATTCCTGCTCCTATAATTACACATGCATAAATAATGATGTCTCCTTGTTTCATATCTACTCTCCCCTTTTATAATAAATCTCCTCTTCCCCTTAGCCGACTTAACAACATAAGTGATGAAGAGCTTACCCATTGGCTTGATTATACAAAATGACGCAACGTCACTTTCAAGTGTTTTCATTAGAAAATTCTTTGATTGCACAAGTTAACTTGATGTTGACGCAACGTAATCTTATATAATCAGTTCACAATCATGAAGAATAGTGATGAGGTGAGTAAATGAAAAAATACTGCATTGGTTTACTTTTGGTGGGGATGCTTATTCTTAGTGCCTGTAGTTCTTACCAAGAAAATGCTGCACACGCTGTGTCATTAAAGGGGATAGAAAACATCCATATTGACCACGGCAGCACAACATTAATAGTAGAATCAGCAGATATAGAGTCACTTGAAGCAATTAGTAATGGACCTGAAATTGTTATAGATAAGGAAAAAGACAACATCAAAATTCGGCTTAAGAGTGATATTAGAAACATCGTAAATATCGGAAAAATGCCTCAGCTATCCGTTCGTATTCCAAACAATTATGAGAGAAAAGTAACGTTAGACGGTTCTTCCGGTAATGTAAAGATAATCAATCTGAGCACACAGAAACTCGATATCCAAGGAAGTAGTGGAAATGTATCGCTTGACTATTTAAAAATAAATAGTGACATCAATATTTCTGTCAAAAGCGGCAGCATCCTTTTAAATCTGGAAGACAAGGACTCCAACATAAACTGGCTTTTGCAATCTGGTAGTGGCAGACGAGCTATGGGTATTCCTTTGAATCATTCTCAACAAAATAACAGAAAGACACAGGGACAGACGGGGGATGGCTCATTTCATGTGAGTCTCCAAACAACTTCCGGAAATATAACGGTTAAATAAAAAAACGCCTCAGATGTGATCTCTGAAGCGTGATTATTTGCAAAACATATTTATGTCATCTAAAGCTGAATGAGCAAGCCCTCTAAACAAACTTACCCTCATCATTCCATGCATCATTAATAAGTGGAGTAAAATTAGTTCCCTATGAATGGTTCTGTGTATTATCGCATGGATTTTCTAATAATTGAGCAATGGTGTATGAATTCTCTTTTAACTTTTCTATTTATTCATCGCGGATAGGTAACTGCTGTCTACGACTGCTCTGCGCCTTGACTGCCGGCATAATAAGGCTCTCCCGGATCTATATCGATAACAACCCGGTGCGGTGCGGCCAGCCCGTATTGGTGCTCGCAGCGCCAGCGCATCTCTTCGGTGAAACCAATTGTTTCCCCGTCGGCAATAACGTCCCCGCGGTCGAATAAATAATAGGCGATATTAAGCAAATTTCCGGCTACTTCATCAGGCTCCAGATCGTAATAGTGACACTGAACATCCGGAATGCCAAGCGCGGCAAGTCCCAATGAATCCATCAGACCTTCAGGGCGCCCGCTGCCTGTGCCTTCAACATTATAAAAACGAATGTTCAGCGCACCATATAGCAGTTCTCCTTCTTCAATCGCCGCCAGATAAGCGCTAGGTTCGACGAGCTTATCGCTTTCCCGGAAATAGATGGCGTCGCAAGGCGCCGTTTCCAGCACCGCCCGCAGCGAGCCGGTGAACAGCTGCAGCCGCGATTTGGGATCTAGTCCCGATGCCATCATGTCGATCAACAACAGCGAGTGCTCGCAATCACTCACGACTTGAGCGGCTTCCCGCCAATGCCAGGACTGCTGAATGGCCGACTCGTAGTCCGTAACCGGGCGGTTTTCTGTATCCATTAGGCTGGTTTGTGCCGGCATTTCGCCTTCAGTATATTCAACCATATAATTCAAATGGAAAAAATGCAGCAAATTCTGATCTTCCTGACCGTTCGCTTCCCACACAGCAAGTCCCGCGGCATCCGGATGATGTTCTCCGCGATCAACCTTCCCCGTGTAAAGTTCCATCTTCTCGCAAAGCATGTTTCGATCCAGCTTCGGCGGCTGCTTGTATTTTAACTCCACAGCGTACACCTGGGCAAAACCAAAGTCCTTTTGCTGTTCAAGCCTCTCATTCGCCTTAATATCATTCTTCTCCGCATCAATTGCGTTTGGCTGCACCTCTTGATGGTCTGTTAGGCCAATCTCGTGACGGCTCCACTTCAATAACAGCAAAGTATCTTCATCCTCGGGATCAAGTTTATTCGCCATTTCGAATGCTGTTACTGCCTCCTCATATTGCGATAGGTAGTAATAGGCATAACCTACACGAAAATGCCAAAGAGGGTCGTTCTCGCCTTGCGTTTTTATCGTCGAAAGTTGGTGTAATGCTTCATCGTAACGTTCCAGATTATTTAATACTCTCGCCAAATGGCTAACTATATCATAATCTCTGTCCTGTTCGGGAATTTCCGCAATCTTGTCTACTATTTTTTCGAATTCGTCCTCTTCATGCCAGAGGTTAAGCTGTTCCAACAAGTCTTTTTTCATCACATTACCTCCTTAGCTTCTAAAAAGCCTCTTCGATGTTTTTCTAGTTTTATTTCGGAAAACCTCCTTACTTCACTAATAGGAAACGAACAATATCCGACAATTAACTTTCAAGACCGTTTTCCGAAACATTTGCCCCTCTATAGGTGAGTAAAGCGTATAGCCCAACGATAATGGGGAGATCATTTACGGTTCTCTTCATTTCCGTAAACGTCAAAAATAAAAAAGGTACTATTTTTGATAGCACCTTTTTAAATCATTATTCTATTTTCGTTCCCACACTAGTACTTGAAATTAAGGATTTCCAGCTTTACTGTCTTCGTAGCAAAGCAACCGACTCCACATGTGGAGTCGACAGTAACAGAAACGGCTGAAACCCTTTTTAACAAGGACATCCAGCCGTTTCTCTTTTTGTTATTTGTCATTCAAATGAACAGCCTTTACTGGATCGCATCACAATTGTAAGACTCCATGCTGTCTTCGTAGATAGTATGTCATTAACAATCACTATTTAATAACTTCAACCTTTTTTTCCCCTGCTGTCTTCGCCGGCTGAGTACCTTGGGCATCGACTGTGCTGCTGGCTGTAAGCAACATAGTCACGACTAGAGCTGTGCTGAGGGCTGCGGAAATCATTTTTCTTTTGCGATTGACCATGACCATACCTCCAATATCTATCTTTTGATAAGTCGATCATGCTGTCTGATAATTGAATTATAACGTACTGGTAGTGGTTGTAAAGAGAGTTTTTCCCTTGATGAGCACAGCAACGACTAATCGACTTACCGCTTCAATCAACTCAGGGATTTTCTCATCTGTAATACTCTCCAAAACCACTCCACTACTGCATTCTCAGCTATCTGTGCCATTCCTCACCAGCAAAGCCACTCATCTAAATACGGGTATCGGATTAACGAACATGATTTACTACAATTTTTTAATTATGAGAGGGTTGAGGACTTTAAAAAGTTAAATACCATTAGTTTAAGCCGCCGAGAAGTCGGCGGTTATACATATTCAGAAAACATAATCGGCTTTGACCGTGGCTACAGGAGAACACGTTAAAAACTGGCTCGGCTTTCACCAGTCAATGTAGCCCCGCGAGCACAACGGAGCGGAGTGAACCCTCTGAGCGAAGCGAAGCCTTGACCAAGCGAAGCACAGGGCAAGAAATAAATAACCACCCCACGGGCGGGAAAGGCAACAGAAAGTAAAGCTCTATATTCCACAATGGTATAAATAAAAATTACCTTCGGACAATCTATCAGAAAATGAAATTATCTTTTCGAATTGCTTAATGATTTCAAGTCGATTATAAACTAACTTTTCATAATGACCCGATTGTACTCCACCCTCAACCATAACAAATTCTCCTGTAAGCTCTAGTACTGTCGGTGAGTTCAGAAATAAGTCTCTCCAAGAGGAAAATACACTTTTTAAGTTCCTAGCAGAAACCTCATCAAAAAGAGTCACGCCGTGATAGTTAATCCCTGCACTAGCTGGTGTCCCATGTAAAGCTGGATTTCTACTCGGAATCCATTTTAATGTATCACTAACGTACAGAACAATGTCATCATGTATCACTACACTATCTATAACTTTAGGATTGTTTTCTCTATTCATCCAAAATTGTTCTATATCTATTGTAATAGGAATGAGATGAAACTCATGTTCTAATGCCATCTAAATCCTCCCAATACTTTATAACTTCACCTTCCCCCCACCTGTTGTTTTCAGATGTAAGGTTCATAATCCTTTTCATATGACACTTTCGTTTCTTCATGCGTCGGTATATCTATCAGTTGCACTTTTTTAATATCCATGTGTAAGAAATCGTTTGCTAGTATTTTTACTATTCTATCAATACTCATCATATCCCAATCTTCTGAAAGCTTTGACCATACATAAATATAGGTAGGCTTGTGGCCTTTATCATTCATCGGTGCAAAGTGGTCAACTTGACATAAGGTATCTTCTTCATCCCTCGGATATATATAACTATAATCGATGTCCTTATTACCTTTTATGAACTCCTCAATCTCGTCATAAAATTCTTTGTCTTCTGTTTTATCAAGTTCGTTATTCAATAAATTTATGAGACAGGGCTGAGTCAATAAATCGAAATATCCTAGAAAGTTATTTTTGTCCTTGTCAGAAAACAATGTAATTTCATCATTAGAACTTTTGTCGCAGAATCCATATACTCCATACCAAAATAGCCAATGTAGATCGGCTACACTTTGGCATTTTGTGTTTTGGGAGATGTTCTTAAATGTTCTTAAATGCTCTTAGAAATTTTTATATTTTTGTCTTGAAAGGTAGTAAAAGAGTAGTAAATTCGTTTTTTACTACCAAGCAAGATACATTTTATATCAAGCAGCGAGCTGCTGTTCTTGTTGCTTTCTTTTTTCCAATCGTTCCATTTCTGCACTTGCAGAATCGAATGTTGCGTGTGCGTAATAGTTGAGGGTCATTGTAATGTTGGAGTGTCCCATGATGTATTGCAATGCTTTTGGATTCATGCCTTCATTGGCTTTATCGGTGCAGAATGTATGTCTTAGGGTATGTGGTGTCACTACCTTTGGCAATGCTACTTCATTATCATTATCCTTGTTGTACTTCTTTACAAGTCCTTGGAACACACTATTGTAATTTATACCGATTTTCGGATTGCCGTTTCGAGTAACGAATATGAAGTTGCTGTAGCCATCTATGGTGACAGTCTTTGTAAATCTGCGCCTATCCATTATACGTCTAAAGGCTTGATAGACTTCCTCTGTCATCTTAATTCGTCGGAAACCACTCTTTGTTTTTGGTTCATCAATGTAGTATCCAGTTCCTGTGCAGTATAACAACTGATGGTTTACATCAATAATTCTGTTTTCTAAATCTATATCTGCATCTGTCAATCCGCACAACTCGGAAATACGAAGTCCTGTACCAAGCAGTATGATTATATCATCATAATGTGGAAATATCCGGGTTTTTATACTATACTGGTGTCGTTAAGGCACGGAGGACGGGGAACGGCGTTACGGGCAGATGCAGCGAATTTATATTTTCGGAAGTAGGGAAGAAAATGATTGAATTAAGAAAAATTACCCACGATAATTTTGAGGCAGTGTTGAAGTTAAGCATAACAGACGAGCAGAAAGGAAATGTGGATTCCAGCATATATTGTTTGGCTAAAGCCTATGTAAAGATACTCAACGACGAAAAACCTCCTATGATCTTCGCTATATGCAACAATGATGAAGTCATAGGATATGTCGATATTGGATTTTTCGAACTGGCGGAAAGTGCATTTTTATGTGAAAAATATGGAGATAAATCTACTTATGGACTTAATCGCTTTATGATTGATAAAAAGCATCAAGGCAAAGGATTTGGCAAACAAGCAATGATGAAAGTTATTGATTACATAAAGTCGTTTCCACAAGGAAAAGCCGATGCAGTTGCTACATCATATTGGATGGTAAACGAAGCCGTCCGGAAGTTGTTTGCGTCTGTCGGTTTCGTTGAAACAGGAGCGATATGGGACGGACAAACAGGGGGTAATTGGAATGCAGAAAGAAAAGATATAGAGTATGCAGAAGTAGGTGCCAGACTCGGATTATAAAGCTAACAATTTGAATAGTGCATCGTACAGTATAAGACCAACTATGCGAAGTCAATAGCAAAAATGCAAAAAGAAAGCACAACATTAGCCGTGCAAAAAAGTGCACGCTTCCGCGAACCTGTGGGAAACAGGCTTGAAAAAAGGGATAATAGTAGTAAATTGGAGTTGAAATCCTGTGAATGTGCTTGTAAATCAAGGGCTGTGGGGTTTAACTAACAAATTTTTTGTAAATTAGTTTGCTTTTGCAATACTGCTCCCTCCCTTTCACCTATGACGTTTAGACTACTTCAACTCTACATCAACTTTCTACATCTTTCAACACCGACTCCCTAATAAAAGGTTATCGCAACTAATCCCCTACCAAGAACGATTGCTTTGATTGAAAGGGGAGGTAATAATGAATATTGAAAGAGTGTTTACAGGCACAACTGACTTTAAGACCTTAATTATTAGTCAATTGGAGAAGGAGATTGAAAATATTGTATCTGCCGCCCGAAAAGGATACATTTGTGGCACCTATGCAAGGCATGGGAACATCGCTTGTACCAATCATGCAGTTAAGGAACAAAACCTCACAGAAGTCATTCTAAGCGACTTAAAAGCGATGTACGACAAACTGAACCTACCTGATCTGGATGCCAAGGTCAAACAAAGAATAAACGCTAACCAAAAAAAATAACAAAACAGCTACAAGCCATTGATAAACAAATACAAAAGCAAATGGATATAAAGAAAAATGCTTTACAGAAGTTTGTCAGTGATGCTATTACCAAGGACGACTATGACTGTTTGGTTACAGATATTGAAGACAAGTTGCTGCATTTAGAAGTCGAAAAAAGCCAACTTCAAAAAAAGATGGAGGAAAGCTACTCAGCGAGTAAACTTTTCTCCATCAAAGAACAATTTAAAAAAGCAGTGGCTTTCGATACTTTGACTACAGAGACTCCTTTACGCTTCGTTGAAAAGATTGAAGTCAAAGAAGATAAAAGCATCAAGATTTATTATAAGTTTGCCATGGTTGAGGGGTTATAATCCACTCAACCTTCTTCTAAAACTAGCAGTGAAACACACTCCACATGCGTAGTCTGCGGGAACATGTCCACCGGCTGTACCTCAACGACGCGGTAGCCTCCACCCGCCAGCACTTGCAAATCGCGAGCCAGCGTCGACGGATTGCAGGACACGTATACGATGCGCTCTGGTTGCATGGCAAGCATCGTGTCGAGCAATGCAGGATCGCAACCCTTGCGCGGCGGATCGACGACGATGACATCAGGCGTCACACCCTGCTCCTTCCAGCGAGGAATAACGTCTTCTGCTGCGCCAACGGCGAATTCTGCGTTTGTCACGCCATTCAGTTCTGCATTGCGGCGCGCATCGGCGATCGCTTCCTCAACGATCTCGACGCCGAGTACCCGCTTCGCGCGCCGTGCAAGGAACAGCGAGATCGTCCCTATGCCGCAATACGCATCAATGACCGTCTCTTCCCCTGTCAGGCCAGCATATTCTACAGCCTTTTCATACAGCACTTCCGTCTGCACCGGATTTACTTGGTAGAAGGAACGCGCGGAGATTTTGAACGCGATATCACCGATATAATCCGTAATATATTCCGAACCCCACAATACGCGGGTCTTATCTCCCATAATAACGTTCGTACGCTTCGTATTAATATTCTGGCAGACGCTCTTCAACTGCGGCAAAGCCTCAGCAAGCTCCGCTACGATCTTCTCCTGATGCGGCAGCTTGTCCCCATTCGTCACGAAGGTGATCATCAACTCGTTCGTGCGGAAGCCGACGCGCATCATCACATGGCGCAGCAGCCCTGTATGCTGCTCTTCATTATACGGCTCAATGCCGTATTTCCGTACAACTTGCTTCACCGCACGCATCGCGTCGTCGTTCATTTCATGCTGGATCAGGCTCGTATCCGTATCGATGATCCGATGGCTCGCTTTTGCAAAGTAACCGCCGATCAGCTCGCCTGTGCGCTCATTTTTGCCGATCGGCATTTGGCTCTTGTTCCGATAGCGCCAAGGCTGCTCCATTCCGATCGTTGGCCATACTTTGATCGGCTGCTCCTGCGCAGCATTTTCAGTTGCAGCTGCTTCGCCATCCGCTTGCTCCACTTGGAACTTCCCGATACGCTCCAGCACGTCGACGACATGCTGCCGCTTCCATATCAGTTGCTCACTGTACGCCATATGCTGCAACTGACAGCCGCCATATGCATTCGCTGGATGCTCCAACTCCACGCGATGTGGGCTGTCTACAAGGCGCTCTAACACCTTCGCATATCCGTACTGTTTCTTCACCTTCAGTACAAGCGCACGCACCTGCTCACCCGGCAATGCCCCTTGTACGAACAGTGTGAAGCCGTCTGCACGACCTACTCCTTCTCCATCATGCGTCAAGCCGATAATATCCAGTACAACCTCATCGTTCTTCTGAACCGGAGCATTATGCACGCGTGCATGTGCCGCGCGTCCACCCACCGCTTCCTGTGAACGCGTCGCAGATGCAGACTGTCCTCCATTTCGACGCCCCGGCCGTTTGCTTTGCTTATTTCCTTTCACTCTGATGCCCTCCTGTTATGTGCTAACGAATTCATCTATTTTTGAATGCCCTCGCATTGCTTGTCTACCGTCATGTTCATGCTCTTTCTTCTGTCAGGAACCATAGATACATGAGATATCTTCCTCAATGATCGCAAGCAGTCTGACACGATACAAATAACGTCGAACGACTCTGCATCCTTACGCAGCCTCGAAAACGTCATCCCTATTGCATCCAGCTGTTCACATGTTGAGCATGGCACAATCATACCATAATCTACCCGCGAACAAGAAGAACCAGCGGTTCACTAGCTCTAACTACTTTTTCCTAACAAAAAAGAATCCCAACCATAATCCGGTCAAGCCACATCTCAGCATTCAGCAATTAGCAATTAGCATTTAGCTTCTGCTTTCTGCTTTCTGCTTTCTATATCCAATTATCGCTATTCTATTCTCCTCACCACAGCAATAACAATAAAACGGCTTGACCCGCGCCCTCAACGACAGCAAGTCAAGCCGAACGTCCACCATCTGATCGTGGAACGATATCATTCTATTTTCCATTGCCATAACAGCTCGGTACATACGCACTTCTCTCCAGCTCACAAAGCCTCTGGAACATCCGCGAAAATACGCAAATGGGACGGCAGCACCCTGAACGTCGCTGGCAATAAACCGCCGAATTCGCCGTCTAGATTGAGCTGAACTGCATCCGGCGATGTAACCGTAACTCGATTCGTCTGCTTGTGAATGACGAGCGGATCATTAATATGCTCTCCCCGAAGAGCCATACTAGCTACCCGAACGAACTCCACAAGATTGCAGCGTTTCAGCATAATGACATCGAATAAGCCGTCATCAATTCGCGCCTCAGGCGCCAGCTTCTCGAAGCCGCCAACCGAGTTCGTATTCGTAATCAAGAACAGCATGAATTCCTCATGATAGACGCCGTGGCCTTCCAGCTCAATACGCAGCTCCGTCGGACGCAGGCGAGTCATCTTCTCAAGGCCCTTCATATAATAAGCGAGCTGCCCGATAATCGTCTTCAGCTTGCTTGGCACCTCATACGTCAATTCCGTCAAGGAACCGCCGCCTGCAATATTAATGAAGTACTTCTCATTCGACTGCCCAAGGTCAATAACCCGAGTTGTCTGACGCGTAATAATTGAGCAAGCATCCTCCCAATTGCGAGGAATACCCAACGCCCGTGCGAAGTCATTCGTCGTCCCAAGCGGAATAATGCCAAGTGGAGGCCGTTCCGGCTTGTCCGCCATCCCATTAATGACCTCATTGAGCGTACCATCGCCACCAGCTGCGATAATCATATCATAGCCGTTATCAATTGCTTCTGCCGCACTAGCCGTTGCATCTCCTTCGCCTTCCGTCGCATGCGTCGTCGTCTCGATGCCAGCAGCATCCAGCATATGCAATATATCCGCCAGCCGCTTCCTGCCTTCCTCCCGGCCAGATGTCGGATTATAAATAAGCCTAGCTCTCTTTACCATGAATGTTTCACCCATTTACAATCTATTCACGTTCAACCGATTTCACAACCTTCTTCGCGAAGGCTTAGCTGCCAGCAACATTTCGCCATATCGTCCAGTTCTAGTCACTTTGCCTCGAACAGCAAAACAACCTGTGTTATGAACCATACTACCATAGTAAGCTTCTTCATATCCACATCATGCCTTGTTGGAGACATCCTAACTTTACAGCAGCCCTGCGGACAGTTATAAAAACTCCGAACCACCAACATATATTCTTATGTATCAAGATGCATCGTGGCATTCTCACGCAATTCCATCTGCATCGTCACATCATACAATCTATTCTTCTCATGATAACACAATCGTTCCTCAAAATGTTCGAAACTGACGGGATAATCGCCCTAGCAACTTCCGTCGGCAGACTTTCAAACGATCCCAATCCCGGCACCAACTATTGAGATACATTCCCCTTCATCATAGCCAGTAAACGAACCGCTTCCTGCTGCAGCCATCTATTCAAGGCGGAGTGCGGCAGCAGAGCTTCGCCATCATACATGGCAGACACATCACCAAGCCGCTGCGGAATCACATGAGAAGTGAAATAACCTCGACTGAGGAACACAGGAACGACGGCAACACGACGTTCAACAATCTGTTCTCCGCACGAGCGGCCTCCACCATCATGACCATCGAAGACATCCATACCGCCGAACGAGTCTAGGGGAACAGTCAATTGTTCCGCCCTGCCGCTCCAGACAATTTCATCTTGACCGAGCGTCAATACGCTCTGTAAACGGCTCACCGCTTCCGCAATATCTTCACAGCAGAGCAAGGCATGTGAGGCTCCTGCACACGAGCCACGCAGCACAAGCTTCCGCTCCAGTCGCCGTAAGCTCTCATGCCAGCGCGAAGCAAATGGCTCGTATCGACTTCCGTGCGCAACGAGCAGCACTGCATCCGAGTCTGGTCGTACCCCGAGTCCACGCAGCCGCTCCTCCACCATCTGAAGGAGAACATCCTCCTGACTGTCCACATCCGCAATCGAACAGCTTCGATCAGACTGTGCCGACAATCCTAAGTAAGAGCCACTTTCACTCCCATCTCCACTTTGCTCAACATGAGCAGAGAAGGAAGATTCGACAGCTCGCCCGTTCTCTTCCATTCCTTCGCTCGACATAGCTGACGGACACACATGCAATGGAACAACATCCCCTCCATCGAGCGGTCGGCCGTAATAGACGCGGGCACGCACTCGGAATGGCTCCAAGTCCGTCTTACAGAGCGGAGCAGGCTTAGCGCCCAGCGCATATGCTATCTCATCGGCATGCGTACTACCCGCAGACACGAACAAGGGGATGACCCCAATATGGTTCACCCCTTGTGCTTCCAATGTATTAATGCCGTATTGTATATCTTGTTCCGGTACACATTCCAAGTAAGAGGAGACGACAGCAACCCCTTCAGGCCAATCCGTCTGTGCGATGGCTTCCTCTACCAGTGTAACCCAGGATTCATCTCTTGAACCGTGGCTGATGATAAGCAGTCCCGGCTTCATCAGATTATTTACCTAAGCGTTCTAATGCCATTTTATAACCATCATTTCCGTAGTTCAAACAACGCTTCACGCGGGAAATCGTGGCTGTACTTGCTCCGGTCTCCGCTTCAATCTGATTGTACGTACAGCCCTTGCCCAACATACGAGCAACCTCCAACCGCTGGGATAAGGATTGAATCTCATTTACCGTGCACAGATCATCAAAGAAAATATAACACTCTTCCACTGATTTCAGCGTCATAACCGCCTCAAACAGCTGGTCGACTGACTTATCGTTCAATTTTTTCAATTGCAACCTTATCCACCCCTACATCAATGCTTGTTACCCTCATTGTACTTCCTTTGACATACCTTTTCAAGCATTACAGTTGTCATGCGTTAGTGAATTACTGTAAAAATAGAGCGCTTCCATAAAAGATTGGGCGTCCGTCTACGGGCGATCGTCCAATCGAGTTGTTCGCCTATCACATACAGTATATTATCCCATACCAATGCAGAAAGCACTAGAGAATGTTGATTGGAGTACGTTAAGACTATGCAAACCTGCCATACTTATACAAAAAGGTCGTGATGAGATGAACAACCCTCGCCAATATGAGAGGGCTCCTTTACCGTCGCAGCTGATGAACGTCCCCAGTCTTCCCAAGCAAAAGGAAAACAAGGCGCATATCCGCAGCTTCAGCCCTGAACCTGCGCCCTTCTTGCCGTCATTCACTCCACCGCCACCGTTAGAGACAACAACAGCCATCGTTCCATTTAGCCAAGCAGCCGAATCGCCAATTGCCACGGTTGTTGAGGAGACCACTGCCAAGAAAAGCGGCTTCTCGATCGGTGACATTAAGCAAGTCATTGATCGCATGGGCGGAATTGAAGGCATCGTCGAGACGATGGGCAAGGTGCAGAAAGTAATGAACAGCGTATCCCAGATTGCTCCCGTCGCCAAGCTGCTCATGGGCACACTCCTTCCAGGCAAAAAGAAAGACGGAGAAGACGGTGACGAAGATGATCATTGGACGAAAAATCCGCGGAGGCGCCGCCGCAAGCGTACAACAGGAAAAGGGAAATCGCCGATTCCAAGTAAGCAGCGCCGTCGAACTTCCAAGACGCGTCGCCGGTAATTACACACAGCAAAAGAGCCGACTCCTCCATAGAGAGAGCCGGCTCTGTGTGCTTCTATTTAAAAGAATAGATCGATGAACTTGAAAATAATCATCGCAAGTACCGCGCAAATCGGAATCGTAATGAACCAAGTCACTACAATACGACCTGCTACGCCCCACTTCACCGCCGAGAAACGCTTGGCGGAGCCTACCCCCAAGATCGCGGAGGTAATAGCATGCGTAGTGCTAATAGGCAAATGCGTCAGCGTTGCCGACATAATAACCGAGGCTGCAGACAAGTCTGCGGCAAAGCCGTTAATCGGTTCAATTTTGAAAATTTTCGTTCCCATCGTTTTAATGATCTTCCAGCCGCCAATCGAAGTACCGAGTGCCATCGCTGTTGCAGCAGCAATCTTAACCCACAGCTGTACTTCCATTTCGGTCTGCAGTTGTGCAGTGACGAGTGCGAATGTAATAATCCCCATTGCCTTCTGCGCGTCATTCGTACCATGTGTGAATGATTGCAGAGCAGCCGTAATAATTTGACAGGTTCGGAACCCTTTATTAACGGTATGTGGACTATGATTCCCAAATATCCATTTCAAGATTGTCATCACAACATAACCGACAGCGAAAGCAATAATTGGCGAAATAATAAGACCGAGAACGATGTTTTTAAATCCGCCCAAGTTCAAATAATCTGATCCGGCGCCGATGAATACTGCCCCTGCCAATGCACCAATGAGCGCATGCGAGGAAGATGACGGAATCCCGAACCACCAAGTAACTAAGTTCCAGATTATGGCCGCGATCAGCGTCGCCATGACGATTTCAAGACCATTCTCCAGCTTTGCTGGATCGGCAATGCTGCCGCCTATCGTCTTGGCAACCCCTGTAAAGGTCAGCGCCCCGGCAAAGTTCATCACAGCGGCCATCAAAATGGCAACTCTCGGCGGAAGCGCCCTCGTTGACACCGACGTGGCGATCGCATTCGCCGTATCGTGGAAGCCGTTAATAAAGTCAAAGGCAAGCGCCAAGAAAATAACGACGCCCACGATAATCATCGTAATATTCATATCCATTATCTATGTGATTGCACAGCACTAATTATCGTCTGTCCGCGCAATCCCTACCTCCTTCGTACACTAGGGCTGGCTTATCTTATGTGTTACGACAGTTATTAGGAATTTCGCATGACGATCGTTTCAAGCTGCTTCGCCACATCCTCACAGCTGTCGGTCGTCTGTTCAAGACGCTCGTATACGTCCTTGCGTTTGATCAATTCGATTGGATCCTTTACTTCAGCGAACAAGGCACGAACCCCACGGCGGTAAATGTCGTCTGCGGAATTTTCCAGCTCATTGACACGTATGTTATGCTCGCGGATAGCAAGCAGTTTTTTCTGTGACAACAGTTTGATTGCCTTCTGTATTTCATATGCACTGCGCTTGATAACATCGGCGAACAATACCACGATTTCATCACGTTCAATCATTTGGTACATGTCGAAACGCGAAGCGCTGGCCTCCATCCCATCAAGAACATCGTCGAGTGCAGTGGTAAGCGCCATAATGTCCTCGCGCTCAATCGGCGTAATGAATGTTTTATTAAGCTCTGTCAAGATCGTATGTACATAGACGTCACATTTGCTTTCCAGATCCTTCATTTCCTTCGTAAACGCCAAGACATCCGTCAAATCTTCTACGCCTTGTGCGAACGTTTCTGCCGCTAGAACGAGCGTATCCGCCATGTTTTGCAGCGTTTCGAAAAACACGTCCCTTTTCTTGAACATTCCCGAGATCTCCTTTGCAACAAAAATTGCATGTGATGTAATCTTCTAAACCTTACATATCTTATCATAGGATACGGTGGTTTTGTAAAGAAATCGTAAACCAAACGTGAGCAAATGTCGAAACTTTAGCCCTATTCACCGCCAGAAATTCTCCCTTATTCGACAATTTTCGCCGTTTTTCATAAAAAGTACAGCAAAATACCGTTCTCACGCCGTTTTTCGCTCACCATCCAATGTTTCCCATGTTGAAATGTTGGATATGCCATAGACATGGGCTAGCAATCATGCTGCGCCCACCATACGGTATAGTTTCCTCCTTTTTCTGCAAAGACATACATAAGATCGGCATATGCTCGTATTCACCCCAAATCAAAAAAGACGAAGCTGCTATGCCTTCCGGCTGCCACTTCGTCTCACATTCATAATTGGATTATCTCACCCCCACACCATCATCAAGCTATATACTCCAGTTCGCCCATTCTTCCTGCCGCTTCTCCCACCGCTTCAACCATTGAAGCGTGCAGGTGAACAGCTTCTCCCGATGCGTGCCATCCGAATACGTATGATCGGCTTGGAACACAATTTCCTTATCACATTGACCGTCGCTGCGCAGCCAGAACACCTTCTGGAACAAGAAGCTGTAATCCGCCGGGATGACATCATCACTTGTGCCGTGTACGAGCAGTACATCGCCATTGAACTTGCGTGCCTCTTGCAGCGGCTGATGAACACCCAACGCATTGAAGTAAGCAGGCGTGAAGGAATATCCCAGGTAATCGGCGGATCCTCTTGTCATTGCCGTATCGTACTGCTCTCGCCCGACTATCCGCACAATATCATTGAATGGGTAGGCTACAGGCGACCAGAGGACAAGCCGCTTAATGCGCTGATCGCGCACAGCGGTCAATATTGCAATCGCTCCACCTAAGCTGTGGCCGATCAGCGTTACCCGCTGCGGGTCGACATCACCGCAGCCGAGCGCATAATCGAGTACTGACTGCGTCTGACTTATCATGTCATCTAGACCAGTATGCCCGTAATCGCCCGTGCTCTCGCCGCATCCGGCGAAGTCGAAGCGCACAACGATGTGCCCTTCCCCTGCCAGTCTGCGCGCTGCATTCACGAATAAACGGTCAACACCGATTCGGCTGCCGACGAAGCCGTGGCAAATAATCGTTACAGGGGCGCGCCGCTTCACACCACGTTCAAATGGAGCTCGCTCCTCTGGATAATGAATCGTCGCCGCCAACCGTTCTTCTTGCCATCGAATATCAATATGTCGCTCCATCTTACACTCCCCTGCCTTCTACATCACTCAGGTGCGTGCAGTGCACCCTGCATCGTCTATATCATATAATTCCGATTAATATACTATGTTTTAAGTTGAGTGTACTCCTCTATCCGATTGCTGTCAAGAGTTCAGACAAGAAAAAAACCGCAACACCGCGCAGCGGTATTACGGTTTTGATTAGTAATGCAGTCCGTACGAACGCTGCAGCATCTGATGCGTCTCCAGCGTCCCATCCGTCATCCCCGCCTGTAAATGCGAGGCAGCCTGATCATAATCGTCTGTGTCCGCAGAGTCATCCGTCAAGGATGACTTGCTAGCTAAATGGGACTCTTTAACCGCGGACGCTTCGCTTGGCCCCCTCGAATGCTCCTGATTGAGATACAGCTGTGTTAGCCCTTGTTCTGAATCGCTCTTCCCTTTCATCCTTGTCACCCTCCTGCCGTATGTCATGATTGGCCTATACGACATTATTATGGTGTGTAAGGAGAATTTTATACGCCGTTAGAAGGACGTTCAGACAGAATGCCATGACAGAGCATCGTCGTGATCTGGTCAGACAATGTGCGTACGTTCATCCGCTCATCCAAATTGCCTGGCTGGAGGAAGAACTGCTTCATCGACACGAGATAACGCACGATCAAATGCGGAGAAAGCTCTTTGCGAATCTCTCCCCTCTGCTGCCCCCGGAAGATTGCCCCTTCAAACTCCGGGATGACGTGCTCCTCTTGATAGGCCATCATTTTTGCGAACAGATTTGGATAGTACTGCGTTAAATCGGTAACGAACGTTAAAGATATCCGATCAAAGGGCTGGTATTTTAGCAAAAGGTCGAATAGTTCATACATATCCTTCGCTTCTTCCATCACACGCAGCAAAAATTGATGGCTCTCCTGCACCATCCGTTCCGTAATAGCCTCAAGCAGCCCTTCCTTACTTTGAAAATATTTATATATCGTCATTTTCGCAACGGGAACCGCCTCCGCAATCTGCTCCATACTCGTCTCTTGGATGCCCCGTTCGAAAAACAACCGCTGTCCGACATCCATAATTGCGATCGCTTTACTGTTCAACTGGCATAAGCTCCCCTTTCCGTGCGGACAAGGCTCTGCCGCCTATGCCTTCAAGAGAGAGACTGCATCTTACAGATCCCGCTTCGTCAGCACAAGCCAGCCGAAGAGCAGCCCGCCTGCATATATCCCTATCGTAATGAATACACCCTCCCAAGGCAAGCTGCCAGCGTCGAATAAATCTTTGCCATTGAATACCGTGAACAAGCTGATATCCGACATCCAGGCTAACGACTTCTCCATACCGGAGAGCAGATGAAATAGGAACGATAAGATGACGATTCCAATACTAAGCGACATTCCGGTTCGCTCGGAAGTGACGAAGACCGTCATCACATATCCGATTCCGGCAAATGCCTGCGCCGCCAGCAGGCCCGCGATCGAGTAGGTGAGCAGCAGCCCTGCATCCGCCACGGTACTGAACAGGTGCCCGAACCATACCGTAACCCCATAACTGACCGCTGCAATCAAGAAGAAGGCAAGAAGATGCGCGCAGGCTTTACCGAGGAATAGCTGCCCACGAGATGCTGGCAGGGTGAACATGAAATCCACTGTCCCTCGATCCCTCTCCCTCGCCACCGTGGAAGCCGCCCACATCGCAGCGAATATGCCTAACAGCATCATGTAGAACACAAGCGGCTCGCCAGCCATCCAGCCCTCGAAGCTGCCGAACATCTCCACATGCATACCGAATCCTTCCAGCAAGGCAGGAGGGAACTGCTTCAAAGCGTCCAACAGCGATGTATTGCTCGTATACATGTCGCCGAGTCCAGCGAACATCATCTGGAACACAATAATGATGCCTGCCCATATGAAAAAGCTGCGACGATTCGTTCTCCATTCATAACGAAACACCTGCCACATTACGCTTCTCCCCTTTCGCTCTCAGAACGCTCACGTGAATGCCCAGCTTGCGTTGGCTGCTCTACTGCATCCTCCCGCGAATGTCCAGCCTGCTTTGTCTTCTCTACTACGCGCTCGTGCAAGTGCCCAGTTTGCGATGATTGCTCTCCTGTGCGTTCCCTCAATTGCCCAGCTTGCGTTGATTGTCCCGCTTGATCCTGCGAATGATTTTCCCCATTTCCGCTCGCATCGTACTCCGCCATGAACAGATCCTCCAAAGAAGGCTGCTCAATACGGATATCCCTTAGCTCGTGGGCAGCAATACGCTGCAGGGCTAGGTGCAAATCACCTTGCAGCACAAGACGATGCTCCATGCCATCGTATACTGCGTTCGGATCGATATTTCTCAATCGGTAAGCCTCTATGCAATTACCCTGCTGCTTGAATTGAATATGTGCAATCCGGCGATCCTTGCCTGGAATCCCATCTACATCACTTACTCGCAGCAGACGACCTTCTCGGATGAACGCGACACGGCTGCACAACTTCTCTACCTCGCTTAGAATATGGGTGGAGAAGAAGATGGTCGCTCCCCGTTCATGCTGCTCCATTAATATCTGGAAAAAGGTGTGCTGCATCAACGGATCAAGCCCTGATGTCGGTTCATCCAGTATAATTAAATCCGGCTTATGCAGCAGACACTGTACAATGCCAAGCTTCTTGCGATTGCCAAGTGAGTACGACTTCACTCGCTTACTGATATCCAACTTTAACTGATCTGCCAAGGCCATTGCAGTTGTATGTTGCAACAACAGCCCATTCATTCGCGCAGCGAAGTCCAGTACTTCTTTGCCTGTTAGCTCCTCGTTATAATGCACTTCTGACGGTAAATAGCCGATTCTCCTGCGAACATCAGGACGTTCCTTGTTCATTACTTCTCCGAACAATTCCACTGTCCCCGAGATAGGGCGAATGAGCTGCATAATCGTACGAAGCGTAGTAGACTTTCCCGCCCCATTCGGTCCAATAAATCCGAAAATCTCACCCTGCTGTACTTCTAAATTGACTTCGTGGATACCGCGCTGTGATCCGTACCTTTTTGTGAGATTGCTCAACTTGATAGCGTTCATGCGGCACACTCCAATCTATACTATAGTTAAATTATGAGTATATCTTATTCCGCATATATTCAAACTCACAAGTCCGTTTTATACTCAATCAAGTATGAAAGTATACCATTCTCCACTCATTAGCTCTTTCCTGCTCATCATTTCGAATCAATGGAAAAATAGGCGATCGAGCTCAGATATCCGAGAATGCTCCCTGCAACTTCCCCTTCGATAACAAAAAAAAGAGGAGCATCGCCCCTCTTCCTCGTCTATCTTGTCTGTACTTGTATTCGTTCTGACTTCGCACCGATGTCACTGCGGTATTGCATCCCACTGAATTGGATGCGTTGAACTGCCTCATATGCCTTCGCTTTGGCTGCTGCCACATTGTTGCCAATGCCGACAACTCCTAGCACTCGGCCTCCTGCTGTCCGCCACGTTCCATCCTCATCACGCACCGTGCCCGCATGGAATAAGAGAGCTGATTCCGCTGCCTGCTCCAACCCCGTAATGACGTCTCCTCTGCGAACATCTCCAGGGTAGCCTTCTGCTGCTACAATGACACACATCGCAGCATGATCATGCCATTCAAGCTCAATCTCCTGTAGACTGCCTTCGGCGACTGCCCACAGGACTTCGAACAGGTCTGACTTCAACCGTGGGAGTACAGACTGCGTCTCTGGATCGCCGAAGCGTGCATTGAACTCAATGACCTTCGATTCCCCATCCGGCGTGATCATTAGTCCAGCGAACAGCAAACCATGGAAGGAGCGGCCCTCGGCTACCATCGCCTTGGCAGCCGGTTCAATGATCGTCCGGCGCGCCTTCTCTAGAATGGACGGTGAGAATTGCGGCAAAGGGCTATATGTCCCCATACCACCTGTATTCGGTCCGCGATCGCCATCGAAGATTGGCTTGTGATCCTGCGCTGGTTCACATACGCGCACCGTTTCTCCATCTACGAAGGCCAGAATGGACATTTCCTCACCGAGCATAAATTCTTCAATGACAACCTTGCTGCCAGATGAGCCGAACTTTCCAACTACCATCACCTCATGCAATACTTCAATTGCCTCTTCATGCGTATGAGCAATAACCACACCCTTGCCCGCCGCCAGACCATCGGCCTTAATGACGACCGGCAGCATATGTTGATGGACGTACGCCGATGCCTCGGTGAAATTATCGAACGCAGCGTAGGCAGCGGTCGGAATTTTATATTTGTGAAGCAGATGCTTCATGAACACCTTGCTTCCCTCAATCTCAGCTGCCTTACGATCAGGGCCAAATACGCGCAGTCCTTGTGCTTTCAGTACGTCAACAATTCCGCCTGCCAGTGGATCATCAGGTCCTACGACAACAAGGTCAACTTCCTGTTCAACTGCGTATCGGGCAATGCCTTCATAATCGTGGACTGGCAGCGGCACACATTCGGCGAGGTTCGCAATCCCTGCATTGCCTGGCGCACACAGCACCTGCCCAACTTGCGGGCTATTGCGAAGCGCCCATACCAGTGCATGCTCGCGTCCGCCGCTGCCGACGACCAATACCTTCTTCCCTACGTGCTCCATATTCATGAACGCCTCCTTAGTGCTTAAAGTGACGTACGCCAGTCATCACCATGGCAATACCATGCTTATTTGCCACTTCAATGGATTCGCTGTCTCGAACTGAGCCTCCTGGCTGAATCACTGCCGTAATTCCAGCTTCTGCTGCCAAGGCCAGCGTATCGCCCATTGGGAAGAACGCATCGGATGCAAGTACAGCGCCGCGCGCCTTCTCACCGGCTTGTTCGATTGCGATGCGAGCTGCACCTACCCGGTTCATCTGTCCGGCACCTACACCAACTGTCATTCCATCCTTCACAAGGACAATCGCATTCGACTTCACATGCTTCACGACATTCCATCCGAACAACAGCTGTTCCATCTCCTCAGAGGATGGTTCACGTTCTGTTGCGACCTGTACACTGTCTGCTTTCAAGGAATGTAAATCGAGATCCTGCACAAGCACGCCACCATCCACTGTCGTCAGCTGCCGTGATGATACCCGCTCGTCCGGGGATGGAATTGTTCCTGTTTTCATCAGACGGATATTCTTTTTCTGTGCAAGCACCTCAAGCGCTTCTTCTGTAAAGCTAGGAGCGATGACAATTTCTAAAAATATTTCATGCAGCAAACGGGCTGTATCGCCATCGATTTCTCGGTTAGAGGCAACGATTCCGCCGAATATCGACGTTGGATCAGACTCATATGCCTTCTCATAAGCTTCCAGAACCGTAGCACCGATCCCTACGCCGCATGGATTCATATGCTTCACTGCAGCCACCGCAGGTGTACGGAACTCACTAACGATCGCAAGCGCCGCGTTGGCATCGTTAATATTGTTGTAGGACAGCTCCTTGCCATGCAATTGCTCAGCTGTTGTAATACTGCCTACGCCCGCCAATGGTCGGCGATAGAAGGCCGCATCCTGATGCGGATTCTCCCCGTAGCGAAGCGGCTGTGCCAGTTCATACGTCACACTCAACCGCTCCGGCCATTGCTCACCAACCTGCTCAGTCAGATATTCCGCAATGATGGAATCATAAGCTGCCGTATGGCGGAATACCTTTGCCGCAAGACGACGACGAGTCTCGATTGTCGTATCGCCACTAGCGCGAACTTCTGCGAGAACAGCCTCATAGTCCGCTGCATCGACGACAACCGTGACATCTGCATGATTTTTAGCAGCGGAGCGCAGCATTGTCGGGCCACCGATATCTATATTCTCAATCGCATCCTCATAGGACACGCCTTGCTTTGCGATCGTCTGCTGGAATGGATAGAGATTCACAACGACAAGATCAATCGTAGACAAGCCAAGCTCATCCAGCTGCTCCATATGAGCCGGATTGCCGCGCATCGCCAGCAGCCCGCTATGAACGGCGGGATGCAGCGTCTTGACCCGACCATCTAAAATTTCCGGGAACCCCGTCACATCCGATATCCCTGTAACCGGCACTTGCTCCTGCTCCAGCAAAGCTTTCGTTCCACCCGTGGAAATAATCTGCACACCCGCTTCCGTCAAGCTGCGCGCAAATGCAACTACGCCCGTCTTATCGGATACACTGATCAATGCTCTTTGAATCGCCATGTTGTCCTCTCCCCTGCTAAACTTTGGCATTTTAATTAAATATCATTGTAATGCGTTACCGTATGGAAGTCTATATCATGGCTCCCTGTTAAAAACGAACCTTATCTACCCGTCAGAATCTTCTACGCAAATATCTCAAATATCGATCAGAGCCCATCGTCTAGTCTCGTCTCGCCAACTACTATTTCGCAATAGCGGCAGAAACATGTCCCTGTACAGTGGAAAAACTGATAAAATGTCTTTCAAATAGTGGACACAATGTTGCAACAGAGATACCTTTCCCCAAACCTCAATCAACACAATATATAGATGAAATGACAATCAAACTTCTACATGTAGACATATCCTCATCTGCAACAATATAACCCTCTGTGTCCACATTAGCGTGGACATTTTCCCCATTTGTCCTCGAAGGAGATACAAATATGTTGTGCAGGCATTCTTGTATGATCATCGGTAGCATCAAAAAAATTAGTTGGTTGCAAGAAGCTCCGCAGAGAGAAGATTCTGCACCACTTGCGGGTACAGTTCGTGCTCAGCTTGCTGGATACGCGCTGACAAAGTATCCTCCGTATCATTAGGCTGGATGGCAACAACCTGCTGGGCCAATATTGGCCCTGTATCCATTCCTTCATCAACAAGATGTACCGTCACTCCCGTCACCTTCACGCCGTAATCCAATGCTTGGCGTACCGCGTGCATGCCCGGAAAGGCGGGCAGAAGCGAAGGATGGATATTGACCATGCGTCCTTCATAAGCTCGCAGCAATACGGGGGTTACAAGGCGCATATACCCTGCCAGCACAACCCAGTCAATGCGTTGCTTGTGCAGCAAGCGGAGAACGTCCTGCTCATAATCCTCACGAGAAGTATATTTCTTCGGTTCAAATATGGCGGCCTGCACGCCGGCTTGCTTCGCACGCTCAATGACGCGCGCATTAGGCTTGTCGCATACGAGCAGGGCGATGTCGGCCTTCAGACGCTGCCCGCAAGCAGCCGCATCGACAAGCGCTTGAAAGTTCGAACCCGAACCAGAAGCAAATACGGCAATGCGTGGGAGATGCTGCTCCTTAGACTGCTCATTAGGCTCCGATTTGGCACTTACTTCGACTCTAGCTTCTGCGCTCCCGATCGAGTTTACATTTATGCTTGTTCGTGCATCCGCACATGTACTCCCCTGGATCTTGCCCGGATCATCGGATGGCATATCCACTGTACGCATACCTTCACTCATACAATCATGCATTTTACTCATACCTTCACGTATACCTTCATGCAAATCATGCATATTTTCAGGCATACTTTCTGGTACATCCTCGTTCCATTCCGATTGCCGCATTACAAGCCTACCCCCGGGATGTGAACTTGACGGCTTCCTTCCGTAACTCTTCCCATGCGATATACAGCCTCGCCGCTTTGTTCCAGACTGCGGATTGCGGTATTCGCTTCCTCTTCCCCAACAACGATCACCATGCCGATTCCCATATTGAACGTCGTGAACAATTCAGAAGCGGTAAGCTTGCCAATTTCCTTGCACCAAGTAAACACAGGATGAATCGGCCATGCCCCATACTCAATCTCAACAGACGTACCTTCAGGAAGCACACGCGGAATATTCTCTAAGAATCCCCCACCTGTAATATGAGCCGCACCCTTCACATTCACTTGCTTCATCAGTTCAAGCATGGAGCGCACATAAATGCGTGTCGGCGTAAGTAGTACCTCTCCAAGTGTACTGCTGCCATCAGGTGCTACATCCGTCAAACTCAGTCCGCCTTGTTCAAGCAACAACTTGCGGACGAGTGAGAAGCCATTGCTGTGCAGTCCACTCGAAGCAAGACCTAGCACAACATCGCCAGGGCGAATCGATTCACCGGTAATGATTCGGCTCTTATCTACGACACCTACGCTGAAGCCAGCAATATCGTACTCATCTGCCGAATACATACCTGGCATTTCAGCCGTTTCACCACCGATTAGAGCGCAGCCCGACTGTGTGCAGCCTTCCGCAATACCGCTCACAATCGCTTCAATTTGCTCTGGAACGACCTTCCCGCAGGCCAAGTAATCAAGGAAAAATAACGGTTCTGCACCTTGAACGACAATATCATTCACACACATCGCCACAGCATCAATGCCGATCGTATCATGCTTATCAAGCGCGAACGCCAGCTTCAGCTTCGTTCCCACTCCGTCCGTTCCTGATACAAGAACCGGTTCTTTGTAGCGCTGAATATCCAGTTGGAACAAAGCTCCGAATCCACCCAAATCGGTTAGCACTCCTGGCGTAAATGTGCGGCGCACATGCTTCTTCATTCGTTCGACCGCTTCATTCCCTGCCGCAATATCGACACCCGCTTGTTTGTAGGCTTCTGACATGATCGTGCGTCTCCTCTCTCCCTGTAAGCAGGACAGGAATGCATCCTGCATTCCCGTCCGTCATCGTTAATGTGAAATGTTAATGAAATCTTGAAATTCCGAATTAATCAAAATGTATATTTTACGAATTTCGGCCCAACATGCGACATCCCAATGCCCGAGCGATCACTTAGCAATCACTTAGCAATCACTTAGCAATCACTTAGCAATCACTTAGCAATCACTTAGCAATCACTTAGCATTCATTTAGAAGTCACTTAGAAATTACTTTGCAAATCGCTAGAAATTACTTGGCCATCATTTATCACTTGGCAATCGCTAGCATTCACTTGACAGCCTCTCACACTCAACAGCCGCAGCCTGTGTGTTCATTGCCCGTCCCTGCTTCTGTATATAAATTCGTTGGATAGTCCTTATCGAAGCATGCTAAGCACAGTCCTCCGTTGGATTCATTCACAAATGCCCCACCAATTGCACCAATCATGCCGTCTTGGCTCAGAAAAGCAAGGGAGTCCGCCCCCACCAGTTCACACATCTCTTCCACCGTGTGCGATGACGCAATCAAGTCCTCGCTGTTCGGCGTATCGATTCCGTAGAAGCACGGATGCTTGAACGGTGGCGAAGCGATGCGCAGATGAACCTCCAAAGCCCCCGCTTCGCGCAGCATGCGCACAATTCGGCGTGATGTCGTGCCCCGCACGACCGAATCGTCGATTAAAACGACCCGTTTGCCCTCTACGACACTGCGCACCGCACTTAGCTTCATCTTCACACCCTGCTCGCGCAATGCTTGGCTCGGCTGAATAAACGTCCGGCCCGTATACTTACTCTTAATCAAGCCCATCTCATAGGGAATTCCCGTCAGCTCTGCGTATCCAATAGCAGCCGATATACTAGAATCCGGCACACCACTTACGATATCCGCCTCTACGAACGATTCCCTCGCAAGCTGCATGCCCATTTGTTTGCGTGCAGTATGCAGATTGACATCATGCAGCTGGCTATCTGGCCTTGAGAAGTAGATGAACTCCATCGCGCATAATGCGCGGCGTTGAAGCGGTGCGAACCGTTCCGAACGATGACCGAGCGCATCTACGATGAGCAGTTCCCCCGGCTCCAAGGAACGAACTAATTCCGCACCAACCGCTTCAAGTGCACATGTCTCCGAGGCAAATACATAACTGTCGCCCAGCCTGCCAAGCACAAGCGGCCGGAGGCCATTCGGGTCGGATGCGGCAAGCAGCTTGTCGTTCGTCATAATGAGGAAGGCGAAGCCTCCAACCAGCTCGCGAAGCGCCTCCTTCGCCGCACGAACGACGTCGTGCTCCGAGCGAGCGATAAGATGAGCAATCACCTCGGTATCACTCGTCGTCTGGAAAATAGAGCCCTTCTTCTCCAACTCGCGGCGAATTGCAGGAGCGTTGACGATATTCCCGTTCGTCGCAACTGCAAGATCCCCATCGCGTGTCTTGAAGACGAGTGGCTGGGCATTTGCCAGGCGGCTGTCGCCGGACGTTGAATAACGTACATGGCCGATCGCCCGATCGCCGCGCATATCCTGCAATCGCTCGGCATCGAACACTTCCTTCACAAGGCCCATTGCACGATGATAGTGGAAGGAACGACCGTCGGACGTACACATGCCTGCACTTTCCTCGCCACGATGTTGCAGCGTGTGCAGCCCGTAATACACCATCGTAGCCGCCTCTTCATAACCAAACACACCGAATACCCCGCACTCTTCCTTCAGGCGGTCAAATGGACCATCCTTGCCGCTGCCCTCATTGTAGTAAGCCCCTGTTACTTCATGAGACATGGAATCGCATCCTTCCATACCTGTTCTGCTTGTTGCCAAGGCATATCCAAAGCATCCGTTCCATCAACCCGAACGTGGATCTGTTCACCTCCGACTGTACCGATGCCCTCCACCGGAACTCCTGCTTCCGAGCAGCGAGCCTTCACTTCTTCCAACTGCTCCGCACGTACCGACAGCAGGATACGGGATTGGCTCTCGCTGAACAGTGCGATATCCGTACGCAGTCCTTCTGCACTTAGATCAAGCGTCGCACCGATATGACCGCTGATGCAGCTCTCCGCAAGCGCAGCCGCGAGACCTCCGTCCGATACATCATGTGCCGACTGCACTAGTCCTGCTTGAATCAGGCTCAACACGGTCTTCAGCAAGCTTGATTCTGCATCCAGATCGAGCTGTGGAGGACGACCTTCTACCGCGCCGTGTACAATGGCTTGGAATTCACTTCCGCCAAGCTCTGCCTTCGTGTGGCCCAGAAGCAGAACTGCATCTCCCGCCTGCTTGAAGGCTTGTGTCGTAATGTGCTGCGTATCATGAACGAGACCGACCATGCCAACGACTGGCGTTGGATAGATGGCTCCCTTTGCATTTTCGTTATACAAGCTTACGTTCCCGCCGATAACCGGCGTATTCATCACACGGCATGCTTCAGCCATGCCATCAACAGCCTGCTCCATCTGCCAGAAGTTCTCCGGCTTCTCCGGATTGCCGAAGTTCAGGTTATCCGTAATTGCCAGCGGCTCTGCACCGGAGCATACAATATTGCGCGCTGCCTCACAGACCGCAATGCGGCCTCCCATGAATGGATCAAGCATCACATAGCGGCCATTGCAATCCGTCGTCATCGCGAGCGCTTTGTTCGTTCCGCGCACAAGCACGACTGCCGCATCCGAGCCTGGTGCCACTGCTGTGCTCGTGCGAACCATCGTGTCGTACTGGCGATATACCCATTCCTTGCTTGCCACAGATGGTGAGCCAAGCACCTTCAATAGCGCTCCGTTCAGTGCTTCAACCCCGCTTACTTCTGGGTAAGCCGTTGTGTCCACGGAAGCGTTAGCCTCATAGTAAGCAGGTACAGCAGAAGGCTTATTATAAATCGGACATTCATCCACAAGTCCGTTAACCGGCATATCACCGACAACCTCGCCACCATACAGCAGGCGCAGGCGCCCATCGTCTGTAACGCGGCCAACCTTGCGGCAAATAACGCCCCAACGTTCAAAGATTTCCATCGCAATTGGCTCGTTATGCTCTTCAATAACGAACAGCATGCGCTCCTGCGATTCGGACAGCATCATTTCATAAGGTGTCATGCCAAATTCACGCTGCGGCACCTCGTTCAAGTCGAGCTCAAGCCCGTTGCCTGCCTTGCTCGCCATCTCCGCGCTCGAACAAGTTAGACCAGCCGCCCCCATATCCTGAATCCCGATCACGATGCCGGAAGCGATCAGTTCCAAGCATGACTCCATAACCAGCTTCTCCATGAACGGGTCGCCTACTTGTACCGCCGGACGCTTCGCTTCCGATTGCTCTGTTAGCTCCTCCGATGCGAATGTCGCACCATGAATGCCATCGCGTCCTGTCGGTGGCCCAACATAATACACAGGATTGCCGATTCCGCTCGCCACGCCCTTCTGGATATCTTTGTGGTCGATCAGCCCAACGCACATCGCGTTAACGAGCGGATTGCCTGCATAGCTGTCATCGAAGACGACCTCGCCGCCCACCGTCGGAATGCCGATGCAGTTGCCATAGCCAGCAATGCCTGATACAACATGCTCGAATAAATACTTAACCCGCTCATCCTGCAAGCTGCCGAAGCGCAGCGAATTCAGCAAAGCAACCGGACGCGCGCCCATCGAGAAAATATCGCGAATAATGCCGCCTACTCCCGTAGCCGCACCTTGAAACGGTTCGATGGCAGAGGGATGGTTATGGCTCTCGATTTTGAATACAACCGCTTGTTCGTCCCCAATGTCGACAATGCCCGCTCCTTCGCCCGGACCAACCAGTACACGGTCGCCTGAAGTCGGGAATCGCTTGAGCAGCGGCTTCGAGTTTTTATAAGCACAATGCTCAGACCACATGACACTGAACACACCGATTTCGGTATAATTCGGCTTCCGGCCGAGCAGCTCGCATATGCGTGCATACTCATCTTCTGTTACGCCCATTGTCCGGTACAGCTTCTGCTCCTCAATCTGCTCAGCAGTCGGTTCCTGCTTCATATGGCGAAGTCCTTCAGCAAGGGATTGTTCCTTCTGCTTCGCGCTGCGTGCTGCCGCCTGTTCTTGTTCCATCGTATTAGTGAGCGTTGACTGCATGTTGTTCCCTCCAAGCTTGTAAAATGGATGTAAACAAGCGAACGCCATCCGCTGAGCCCAGCAGTTCGCTAACCGCACGCTCGGGATGAGGCATCATGCCAAGCACGTTGCCAGCCTCGTTGCAAATACCAGCTATATGTTCAAGTGAACCGTTCGGGTTCTGCTCATACGTAAATACAATTTGATTGCCTTGCTTCAGCTTCGCCAGCGTTGCCTCATCGCAATAATAGTTGCCCTCGCCATGCGCGATTGGGATGTTCAGAATGTCGCCCTCGACATAATCCCGTGTGAACGGCAAATCTGCACGAGTTACTCGAATTGGGGCAGCGTGACATCGGAACTTCAGCCCTTCGTTTCTCCGCAGTGTCCCTGGAAGCAATCCCGCTTCCGTCAAAATTTGAAATCCGTTGCATATCCCAAGCACATAAGTGCCTGTCTCAGCAGCCTTAGCGACCGCCTTCATAACAGGAGCGAATCTGGCAATCGCTCCACTGCGCAAATAATCACCATACGAGAAGCCACCTGGAATGACGATAAGGTCATATCCGGTTACATCCTGCTCCGTATGCCATACCCGATCCACTTCGACATTCAGCGTATCTTGTATGGCATGGACACAATCTAGGTCACAATTCGATCCGGGAAATACGAGCACCGCTGCCTTCATCGCCTATTCCTCCAACTCGTACCGATAGTCTTCAACGACTGGATTCGCCAGCAGCTTCTCGCACATTTGCTCCACCTGCGCCGACGCCTGCTCGCGATCTTCCGTGTTGATATTGAACTCCATATATTTGCCGATGCGCACTTGCTCCACACCGCTGTATCCCATCGTGTGCACCGCCTGCTCCACTGCAGCCCCTTGCGGATCCAATACGCCTGCCTTAGTCGTTACGAAAACCTTCACCTTCATCCCTTTTTCCTCCCCATCAGTCCATACTGTCATGAAATTTGAACAAGTCTACAAAACTGTAATGAATACGATTCATAAAACAACGACCAAACCAGTCAACGTTTGATGATCCTCCGTAAACTAGAGAATTCAACAAAACGTTAAAACATTTATAAAACGAAAGATCATTCAGGCCATGCTTGCTCTGTAATGCGCTCATACAGCTCGATATAGCGGCGGCGAGTAGCTTCTACTACTTGCTCAGGCAGCACTGGCGGCGTCCCACATTTATCCCAACCACTTGCAGCCAAGTAGCGTCTTACTGGTTCCTTATCCAAGCTATCGATATCCTGATCCAGCACATACTGATCGATCGACCAGAAGCGCGATGAATCCGGGGTGAACAACTCATCAATGAGTACAAGTTCTCCGTCAATAGTTCCAAATTCAAATTTGCAATCGGCGAGCAAAATGCCCTTGGATGCGCATATTTCAGCCGCATACGTATACAGCTCGATGCTGACCTGACGCAGCTGCTGCGCAAGATCCGTACCCAGATCCTCGCACATAACCGCGAACGGCACATCTTCATCATGTCCCTCATCATGCTTGCGGGACGGTGTAAAAATCGGCTCCGGCAGCTTCTCGTTCATGCGGAGGCCTGCAGGAAGCTCAATTCCGTTGACAGATTGGCTGGCCGTATACTGCCTCCAACCGCCTCCGGTAATATAGCCTCTTACGACGCATTCAAAGTCAATGCGCTTTGCTCGGCGAGCAATCGTCATTCGATCTTGTAGGGAACTTAATATTGCGGATAAATCCTGGGGTTCGAGATGTTCATCTCGGCGATTCAAGCTTTCTGCATATCGCTCAGCTTGATGCAAAGCCGTGTCATGCCGTTGTATTTCTGGGTGAGATTCTAGGTGTGAATTCTGGTGTTGGTCTTGGTGTGAGTTCTCGCTGTCCTGGTTTGAATCATGACAACAATGCATATCATCAGCTGAATGTATGCTGCTACGGTATTGCTCCAAGCGCTTCTCCTGAGTCTGCTTCAGAAGCCCTTCATCGAATGGAACCACATGGTTCGCAATGACATGCTTCGTCTGCTCGAACCAGAATTGGCTCAGCCTGTTCAATACCTCTCCTTTGCCAGGAACCTCCGGCTTCAATACGGCGTCGAATGCAGAGATTCGATCCGATACAACAATTAATAAATGGTCTGGGTCCAGTTCATACAGCTCGCGCACTTTCCCACGATGGAGAAGCGGCAGCGGAACGATGTCAGTCTCAGTCGCAAATTGAGTGTTTGTAGACATCTCCTGTGCTCCTTTCGGCATTACGCCCATTTAGTCAAAAGCGCGTGTTCAAATCAACCCGCCCACATTATCTGCGGATAGAATCGAACAACCTTTAAAAGGAACCCTCCCATATATCGCACCCGCTGCAGCAGTCTCTTCCGATCGTGGTTGGAGGGAAGGAAGAGACCGCCTGCATTCGGCCGTCAGGGCGACAGCCTACGGGAGCTGCCTACACGTCATCTTAGGGGGACGAGTAGGAACCAAGCTCATCATTCAATTGTGTACTAGATAATGTTAGTCTCGCTATGGACTCAAGTGCCGGCTGCCAGTCCAACAAGTCACGACTAGTTCAAGGCAGCTTGCAACTTTGCTACTCACCACACTGCAATTTCGCGCTAACCAGCAACCTTGCTGCTAACCACTACCAATCTGCTTCGTCCTGCTGCAAGCCTTAATCAAGCAAGCCCACTTGGCGGAAGATCGTATCTACATTTTTCAAATGCCATGCAGGATTGAACGCATCCGCGATCTCTTCCGCACTAAGAACAGCCGTAATCTCAGGTGTGTTCTCAATAATGTCGCGGAAGCTGCGCTGCTCTTCCCATGCCTGCATCGCACGAGGCTGTACCGTGTCGTAAGCCTGTTCACGCGCCCAGCCCTTGTCGATCAGCTTCGTCATGACGCGGCCGGAGAACGGAACATCGAAAGTGCGCTGCATGTTGCGCTTCATATTCTCTGGGAACACCGTCAAGTTCTTCACGATGTTCATGAAGCGGTTAAGCATGTAGTTCAACAGCATCGTCGCATCCGGCAGGATGATACGCTCTACCGAGCTGTGCGAAATATCGCGTTCATGCCAGAGCGGCACATCCTCATAAGCGGTCAGCATATATCCGCGCATTACGCGGGACAAGCCGGAAATATTCTCGCAACCGATCGGATTGCGCTTGTGCGGCATTGCTGATGAGCCCTTCTGGCCCTTCGCAAATGCTTCTTCCACTTCGCGGAACTCACTCTTCTGCAAGGCGCGAATCTCAGTAGCGAACTTATCAAGCGATGTCGCGATAAGTGCAAGCGATGCCATGTACTCCGCATGACGGTCACGCTGCAGCGTCTGCGTCGAAATCGGCGCTGGCTTCGTACCAAGCTTCGCGCATACGAACTTCTCTACAGATGGGTCAATATTCGCATATGTCCCAACTGCACCGGACATTTTGCCGAACTCGACGCCTTCCGCTGCGCGACGGAACCGCTCTAAGTTGCGGAGCATTTCTGCATACCATAGTGCCATCTTCAGTCCGAATGTTGTCGGTTCTGCATGCACACCGTGCGTACGACCCATCATTGGCGTATCTTTATATTCAAGTGCTTTATTTTTCAAAATCTCGATGAAATTCAACAAATCGCGGTCGATAATCTCATTCGCCTGCTTCATCAAATAGCCAAGCGCCGTATCCACGACGTCCGTTGACGTTAAGCCGTAGTGAACCCATTTCCGCTCTTCGCCCAGCGTCTCAGATACTGCGCGAGTGAAGGCGATCACGTCGTGGCGCGTTTCTGCCTCAATCTCATAGATCCGTTCGATATCGAAGCTTGCATGCTCGCGGAGCTTCTTTACGTCTTCATGCGGGATGACGCCAAGATCAGCCCATGCTTCACACGCACACAACTCCACCTCAAGCCAAGCTTTAAATTTATTCTCTTCCGTCCAAATCGCCCGCATCTCCGGGCGCGAATACCGTTCAATCATCGTTTGCATTCCTCCACAAGTCCGTAAAATTCATCCATTCGAGCGCAGTATCGATGTCCGGCCCTAGTATGTTAATATGCCCCATCTTGCGCTTCGCCTTCGCTTCCGACTTGCCGTACCAGTGCAGCTTCGGCGTCACGCCAAGGCGGCTGGCTGCCGGATCGTCAGCACGGAACCATTGTACCATGTCCAAAGCGTCTTCGCCGAGCAAGTTCACCATAACGACAGGGGTATGGAGCTCCGTACTGCCAAGCGGCAAGTTGCATATGGCGCGAAGATGCTGCTCGAACTGCGAAGTGCGGCAGGCATCCATCGTGTAGTGTCCCGAATTGTGCGGGCGTGGTGCAAGCTCGTTCACAAGCAGGCGGCCGTCAGCGGTCAGAAACATCTCAACAGCAATGAGGCCAACGACGTCCAGCGCCTCGACAATACGGCGCGCAAGCCGCTCTGCTTCGTCCTGGATATGCTGCGGAATGCGTGCAGGCACAATGGACATATGCAGAATATGATGCCGATGAATGTTTTCCGCAACTGGGAATACAGCGATCTCGCCGCGAGGGCTGCGCGCCGCAATGACGGACAGCTCCAGCTCGAATGGAATGAACTCCTCCAGTACGAGCTCCGAGGTGAGAGCGGCAAGCGCCTCATAAGCCCCTTCCGCCTCGTCTGGGTGGCGAATGATACGCTGGCCCTTGCCATCGTATCCGCCGATTGCTGTCTTCAGCACACCTGCCCCGCCGAACGCTTCCAGCCTCTGTTGAATCTCAGCAGCGGAAGCTACGGCTGCATATGGCGCCACCGGTACGTTCGCGGCGGTGAGAGCTTCCTTCTCCCGCAAGCGATGCTGCGTAATGCGCAGCAGATGGCTGCCCTGCGGCGCGTAAGCTTCCCGCTCCAATCGCTCCACCACTTCGGCCGATACATTCTCGAACTCGTATGTGACAACATCCGCGCGCTGGCCTAACTCGTGTGCAGCGTCAGCATCGTCATAAGCGGCTGTAATCATCTCGGCAGCAGCGCCGCATGGCGCGTCCTGTGCTGGATCGAGCGCTGTGAAGTGATAGCCCATGCGCACGCCTTCAAGCGCCAGCATGCGGCCCAATTGGCCGCCGCCCAGCACGCCAATCGTTGCACCGGGAACAAGCACCGGTGCGTCCGCCCGGCTCGGGCGCTCTTGCGGCAGCGTGCGGCCGTTCACAGGCGCGCTCATTCGAGCGCCCCCGTGTCCTGCACCTGCTGCCGAACAGCTTCCCTGCGCGCCGCGATGCGCGCGCGCAGCACTTCATCGTGCATGCCGAGCATCTGCACGGCCAGCAGCCCGGCGTTCGTCGCGCCCGCCGGTCCAATCGCGACGGTCGCCACGGGTACGCCCGCCGGCATCTGCACGATGGACAGAAGCGAGTCCATCCCGTTCAGATGCGATGACTTCACCGGCACGCCGATAACCGGCAGTACCGTCTTCGCCGCTACCATGCCCGGCAGATGCGCAGCACCGCCTGCTCCGGCAATGATGACACGGATTCCTCTTGCCTCCGCCGTCTCGGCATAGCGGAACATCTCGTCTGGCGTACGGTGTGCGGACACTACCTGTTTCTCATAAGCAACGCCCATCTCCTCCAGCACTTCGCACGCCTTCTTCATCGTATCCCAATCGGACTTGCTTCCCATAATGACGCCTACTACCGGCACAATGCCTTGTTCGTGACTCGCTGTGTTCACCATCGCAATCCCCCGCTTTCGACAATGTCCAACCTGACCACTACTACATAACAAAAAAACGTTCAGGAGTTCCCCCTGAACGTATCATCGACTAAGTATACGGAATGAGCAAACAAGCGGATTTCTTCCGCTCTGGGCAGAATGATCAGGCTCCCATCAAGCCCCGACATCTGTCGGCGACGTGAAAAAGCGAGAACAGTCTTGCCTGTTCGTCATTCCCGTAGTCCAAAAATTTACGGTTCTTGGGTAGAAACTTCCGGCCATATTCCCGGAATTATACGAGAAACAATATTCGCTTATCCATCTTGTGCCTACAGTTTAACAAGGCTTAACATAGCGTGTCAACAACAAAATGCGAATAATAAATAATAAATAATAGTTAATGTTCGTTTATTGGCAATTTCCACATTGTTAGCATCATTAAATATTCAGAATCCTTGATTAATTCCGACCTATGATTGGATCTAAGACTCGATTTATGATTCTACTTACCGTCCAACTTAAAAAGCCAACAGCAGGATACACTCCTACTGTTGGCTTCTCTCTCGTTTACTTATTTATACTTTGCTTTCAAATTTGCTATCATTTACTGATGCTTACACTTATGCTTTCACCTATGTTTCCATATGCTAACAATGATACTCACTCACATATATACGTTCACATTCAACTTCACTTTTCGCCTTACTCTCCTATTTCGAGATCAACACGATCATATACCTCTTGCTTGCCTACTTGCCTCTACAAGATCATGTACGACCGACAGGCCAATGCATCATTTAATGACCAATACCGGGACCTTTGCATGCTGCACAACATGATGGCTGACACTGCCAAGCACGAATTCCTTCAACCCGTTCAAGCCGCGGCTTCCGATAATAACAAGATCCGCATTGAACTCATCTGCCTCATCAATAATTGCTTGACCAGGAGGGCCTTGCTGAAGGACAACCGTCGCTCGTTCGCCAAGCGCTGCAACTTTGCCCTCTGCTTCCTGCTGTAAACGCTCTGCGTATTCGTACAGCTCCTCGTTTGTCTCCGCTGAAGCAGTAGCATAAGCCGTACCAACAAAATATTGCGGGAACTGAAATACATGCACGACGCGTACTTGAGACTGCTCGCTTGCTTCCGCGAGTCCTACCGCGTGCTGTAAAGCCTTGCGGGACGGTTCCGATCCATCATATGCGACAAGAATGCGTTGAAATTTCATAACTCCCACCACACTTCCCCATAATTTACTAGTGCTGTGCTTATTATTTAACCAAACCGCAGCAAAATAAAACCAAACACAAAAATATTCACCAGCAATATAAACGGCACGCCTGCTGTAAAGGTAACATGCTGTGTCTTATGGCGCTTATTATACATCGCTATCAACACGCCTAGCGCACCGCCAAGCCAAGCTGACAAGAACAGCTTCCGCTCCGGAATACGGCGGCGATGCCTCTGTGCCCGCTGCTTATCCACAACCATCATTTGATATCCAACTACATTTATGATGAGTAAATAAATGAATACGATCCAAGTCCAATCTTTCATCCTATGTAACAGCCCCTTTCTCTCCCTATTATACAATAAGGCTATTCCAAAAGTATCGTGATTGATCGCATTCACCGGCTCAGATTCCATACTCAGACGTTCTTTTTACCCGGGTACAGGCAACATTCGCGGATCCTAATGTGCTTCTGCTTCATTCACGCAACATAACCGTTCACGATACCGTTAATGAGTACGAAGGAGTTGAGGCTGCCATATGCAAAAGCTGCTTGCCATTTTCACTATCTCATGCATGATGCTTATACTGACTGCTTGCTGCACGAGTGAACAAACGGAAACGAGCGCAAGCTGGCCCTACAACAATATGATCATCTTCCACGGGAATCGATATGTTGGCAGTGATGATCAGGTTCAACAGATCGACAAACTGCTGGGAGAAATCCAATCATCCTCAAATCGGGAGGAAGACTCAAGTGGAGATAGCTTCTCTAACACTTACCCCGTAGGAACAAAGCTGTATAAAATAAAAGGAATTAATGAAGAAACAGCTATCGCTGTTGAGGTGAAGAATAACCTCTATATTAAGGCTGCTAGGAAAGAGAACTAAATACCTTTCAAATCCTCTTTGCTAACGAGCGCCTTGCTTTTCTGATTCTGGTACATCTCCATATTTCCATCCTGGAGCGTCTGGTTCGTTACCTTCATGAAAATCGAGGTATCCTCATTCACGACGCGATAGGTACCGTCCTCATTTTGCTTCAAGAACAGAATGGATTGATCTCCTTGCTTCAATGGAGTCGTATCGTCTGAGACGACAATGGCTTCCTGATCGCGTCCACCAAGTTGAAGTACATTGATCGTACTATTTTTGAGAGATGCGTTCCCTTTGAGTACCTCCGATACTTGGAACTCAGATACAGTTCGGTACGTTTCAGGCGCACCGCTGCCTGATTTGCGAACCCCATTCTCCTGCACAACCTGTCCTTCTACGATTGCGTCAACAGCGTTGGCGAGTGCTGTATAGTTTCTGTACCCATATGCCCAACTAGCGTCAATATGCACAACGGGAGTCGATGGATTCGCTTGCGATAAAGCGATCGTCCCGTATTTCTTCTTAACCGTGTCCTTATCAGCAGATGTTGGGGATGTATTGGTTCTAGCAAGCGAACCATCAGACCAGAAGGTAAAAGATTTCATGACCGAAGGTTCACTGTCATTATGTGCAAGGCCCAATGCATGCCCTAATTCATGTGTGGCAACTCCCTCCGTAATAGAAGGGGAATATCGACTTTGGGTTGTGTAGTATTCGTTTACCCAAGCACGCGTTTTGGAGGCAATCCCATTCGAATATGTAGTGTAGCAAATTCCATCCCAATCATTATCTTTCGTTGGCGATACTTTCTGATTTCCTGCCCGAAAATCATATTTCGTGCCTGTCCCCATTGTAACACTGCCTGTCCCGCTCCACCGACTTGCCCCTGTATTCCAAATGCCTTTATAGAAGCTATTGGAACCATCATTGTAGAACTGGATAGAGCTTGAGCTGAACTTCCATGGATTCTCAGGAGTCGCTGCCTGAGCAGTTCCCATAAGTGCAAAGACAAGAAACATAGACATAGCCGTACTTAGTAATTTCTTTTTCAACCCTTATTCCTCCCTGTTCAATTTTATACATCATCTTATTTTCCTGTAAAAGATTTCATAGGCGCCGATTCATATATATGTCTCATTCCTGAGAAAATTGCTTTTGCACGAAAATTAATCACGTCATTCAGCGTTTTATCCATGAGTACACAAAAAAAGGCACACCTGTCGCAGCTCATCCGAGCTTGATCAAGTGTGCCTTTTCTTTATTTTCCTTTATTGTGGATAACGACACCAATCGGTGTCTTCAGCGCTGCTTGGCGCTCTGCCTCTGTCATCCAGCCCAAATCCTTCATACGCTTCAATACAACATGCTGGCGCTGGAGAGCCAGCTTCATATTCTTCGCTGGGGAATAGCGTTCAGGTGCCTTAAGCAATCCAACGAGAATCGCTGCTTCTGCCTTGTTAACCGTAGGAAGATCGCCATTGACTCGTGTCGTCTTGCCGAAATAATAGCGTGCTGCATTCTCGATGCCATATTGTCCATGTCCGAAATATACTTTATTCAGGTACATTTCCAATATCTCTTGCTTGCTAAAATTCCACTCCAGATTGGCCGCTATCGCCATCTCCTTCATTTTACGGGAAAATGTCTTATCATGCGTTAAGAACAAGTTGCGCGCCAGCTGCATCGTAATCGTACTGCCGCCCTGTGCCTTCTGCTGCTTCGTCACATTTATCCAGACTGACCGCGCCAGCCCGATCGGATCAATGCCGGGATGAAGCTTGAAGCGATGATCCTCAATGGCCATCAGTTCCTGCGGTATAAAGGAAGCCATATGCTCCAGTTGAACCATATGCTGTCCCTTGGCTGTATTCGCTTCTTGTGCAATCTGCTCACGGAACGTTATGAGCTTGCCTTGATCAATCCAGGCCGTCCCTGTTGCCGCCATCCCTACCCACCCAATAATCGGGGTAAGAATTGCAATGATCAAGCTATATATGACCCAACGCTTCCACTTCATTCGGTGTGGCATATGGGCAGGTTGTGCTATCGTTTCCGTTTGTTCATGTATCATAGTTGATTCTTTCTTCGTAGGACGATGAGGCTCATCTTGGGCCGCATTCGGTACCTTGCGATGTGCTATTGTTTCTTGAGCAGGCAGAGGCATAAATACCGATGCGTGAACCAGATGACCTTTTCTTTGTTTTTTCATTCGTAACCGCCTCCCCTTCTTATATGTAAGAGCTATTATTCATTTTGAAACATAACCCTTACGTACAGTGTATACGTTGACCTCATGCCATGACATCGAATTGACTTGCAGCCAGCTTACAATGATGAAAGAAAAGGTGAAAGTAAAGCAGAAAACGCCTTTTCTATGAAATAGAAGACGAGTGAGTCACAAAAAATGTTGTTGGTATATTTTCCTTGTTGCAAATCATGTCGGAAGTATGCTAAATTAAGATTCTGTTGAGCAATCAATATGGCGGTCGTGGCGAAGTGGTTAACGCATCGGATTGTGGCTCCGACACTCGAGGGTTCGATTCCCTTCGATCGCCCCATATTCATTTTGCCGATGTGGTGGAATTGGCAGACACGCCGCACTCAAAATGCGGTGCCGAGAGGCTTGCCGGTTCGAGTCCGGCCATCGGTATACGACAAAAAGAGTTATCAAATTGCGTTAAGCAATTCGATAACTCTTTTTTTATGCCATTTGGATTTCTCTCTTCCTCGGAAGAGAGTTATTGATCGATCCACTTCATTTTTCCATTAGCATTCTATCTCCAGCAAACATATAAACTACGTTTTTATCAGCATCCAATGCAACTGACATTTTTGTCTCTTTATTTTGAATAAAACAGAAATCACGCGCTGATTTATCCCATTTCACTTCAAGTCCCTGAATGTCCATATGGAACAATTTTTTGGCAATCGGCGCGACTATTTCTTTCACTTCTTTTTCTGTTACTGCCTTGTCTGCTTGTTTTCGCGCAACGTCATATACATACTCGGTCTTTCCTGTTTTTGCTTCAACAGCCAGAGTAATATGATCACCTTTAAGCTTCCACGTGTCACCTTTGCTGCCGGCATAATAACCAAGCTCGGCTTTCTTTACCTCAAATTCCTGATCGAGAGCTGTTTTCACTGCATCCGCTGCCGTTTTGAGTAATTTCGGTTCTAGCTCGTTCTTGTCTACTTGAATAACGGCTGCTCCAATATAATTTTTATTCTTTGATTGCCCAGGTGGATATTTCATCCAAGAAATCATGAAGTCTTTTCCCTCTAATATATAAAAGGTTTGTGAAACCTTTCCTTTGTCATAGCTCTGAGTGATTTGAACCTCTTTATGAAATGCATAGGCTTTCTTGGCGTACATCCCTTTCAACTTGTTCAGCAGTTCCTTTTGATCATCCTTGCTCACTTTATCAAGCGTTTGAATCCCCTTAATTGTGATCAGTTCCCCTGTACTTGGCTTAAAATCTACTTTGTATAATTCGTCTGCCGAAGGAACCGTCGCCAAATCAAATGGATGTTTAAAGGCCTTCTCGAACTTCAACTTTATCTCTTTCCCTGCAAATTGATTCACGGCCTTTTGCAGATTGGCAGCAACCTTTTTATCAACTTGAATACTGCTGCCCGATGTTTGTTCTTGCTGCTTTCCTCCTGCTGCTTCGGCTCCTACAAAGGTCGGGCCCGCAAGTGTAACGAACATACTGGATACGATCATTGTTGCTAAAATTGCTTTTTTTAGATTCATATTATCTTCTCCTTTTTATTAAGGTTTAATCTCTTTCTAAATCCTCCAGAAGCATTCTTACCCCGGAAAACATATAAACTACGTTTTTATCGGCATCCAGCGCCACGGTCATTTTCGTATCTTTCTTTTGATTGAAGATGAAGTCTCTGGAAGCACCGTCCCATTTTACTTCAAGCCCCTGGATGTCCAAATTGAATAACTTCTTTGCAATCGGCGCGACTATCTCTTTCACTTCTTTTTCCGTAATCTCTTTGTTCGTCGTCAATTGTTTTCGCGAAATATCATAAATATATTCGGTCTTCCCTGTTCCATCCAAGGACAGCGTAATATTTCCACCTTTAAGTTTCCATGTACTTTTTTTATTAGTACCTCCAACCCAAGCCTTCGTCACCTCAAAATTGTGGCCTAAAGCTGTTTTTACTGCCCCGGCTGCCTTTTCCATGAGCTTTGGATCAAGCTCGTTCTTGGCAACTTCGACTTGGGCTGAAACATGAATCTTTGTCGGCCACCCCGGATAATTTTTCATAAGTAAGGCAGAAAATCCTTTCCCGTTTAACGAATACATGCTAAAGGGCGTCTTTGATTCTACATCGTGCAGATCGACATGAACTTCTTTAGCAAATGTATAGTCTTTCTTCGCATATAACCCTTTTAATACTTTCAGTACTTCGTTCAGATCCTCCTTACTGACTTTATCGATGGTTTGATAGCCTCTAATCGTAGTAATTTCTCCTGTTTTCTCCTTGAAGTTCACACTATACTTTCCATCTGCCGACTTAACCTGCACCTGATCGCTTATGGATTGGGAAGTGCCCTGCATATTCAGCTTAATTTCTTTCCCTGCGAATTGTTTTACTGCCTTCTCCAGCTTGGCGGCCAGCTTCTGATCGATTTGAATCTTCTTACTATTCGATTGCTGCTGTTCCTGCTGTTGCGCTGCCCCAGCACCCGCAGGAATCGGCCCTGCCAAGGTAACCAACATACTGGATACGAGTAAAGATGCTAGAGCTGTTCTCTTCCAATTCATACTAAACCCTCCTATGTTCCACCCTACTTTTAAAGTTTTGGACGTTTTTTATTCGTAAAGTGGTGATCGCCTACAATGTATAACAATTTCACTCCTCTCATTTGTGACATCATCTCTACTATTCTGAATGAAGATGGTTTCAAATAAAAAAATCCACCGACGCATAGAAGCCAGTGGATTATTTGATACGGAGTCAAAATATAATGAAATGGTTCGTTTGTAGGCGTTTAATGGGGTTTCGCTTCCAAATCGGCTGCATACTTAATGATCCCAGGAGCAGCAGCTCTTCCGACTCGAATGTACACGACCTTTTTATTTGCATCCAATGCCGCTCTTACATTCATGCCATTTTTCTTGGTGAAAGCAAAATCCTTTTCTGTTCCATCCCATTTCACGCTATATCCATTCATATCGATATTAAATACTTTCTTCACTATTGGGGCGACCGCTTCTCTCGCCTCTTTTTCGGAAATACCTTTATTTTCGCGTACTTGTTTTCCAAGCTCATTGTAAATACTATTGATTTTCCCTGTATTGGGATCTGCATAAATCGTAACTTTGCCATCATGGAACACCCATGTTATATTGGGTTTATTCTTTGAGATAATTGGCGATAAATCGACGCGAAGCTGAGCAGTCGTCATTTCAAATTTATTTGTAGAAACAGTTTGAGCAGCATCAACAACTGTTTTCAGCAGTTTCGGATCAAGCTCTTTCTTATCAAAGTCAATCGTGATATGACCGATATGTTCTGGTATGCCATCTAATTTGTGTAAGGAAGCGGAGAAATCCTTTCCTTTCAATTCGTACGTCTTCTCCTCTCTAACCTCTGCTTTTGACGTTTTTGAGAGTTTCTCATCCGTAAACTGGTGAATCACCTCAACTTCATTATCAAATGCATACTTCTTCTTTGGATATATCGCTTTCAACCACTTTAATACGTCTTCCTGTTCCTGCTTGCTGATTTGGTCAATCGTAGCGGTTTTGCCGCTTACCGTCCAGATAACCCCTGTATCATAATCAAATTGTAATGAATATTTACCATCTACAGATCGCACTTCTGTTATTTTTGATGCATTCTTATTATTGAAATCGAGCTTACCTACCTTTTGCAATTGCACGTCTTCTCCGGCAAATAATTTTACCGCTTGATTCAGCTTTTCCGTCCACTTCGGATCTATTTGAATTGTCCAGCGATCCAATTGCTGCTCTTGCGCAGCCCCTGCTCCTGCAGGAATTGGATCTGCCACGGCAACCAACATACTGGATACAAGCATTGATGCCAGAATTACTTTTTTGATATTCATTTTATTTCCCCTTATGTATGATTGTATGGATATTTTTCTCTCAAATTACGCTATGCAATTCAATAACTCTTTCATATTCAAACCTTCCCTATTCAGAACCCACTTAACGCTCTGACACCTGATGTTAAGAGCACTATGTTCTTATTGGCGTCCAGTGCTACTCTCAATACGGGTTGTTTGTCTTTAATGAAGTAGTAATTTTTAAAGGTGCTGTCCCACTTCACTTCTAAATCCGCAATGTCCATATTGAATAATTCCTTGGCAAGCGGAGCAACCGCTTCTTTGGCATCCTTTTCCGTAATCCCCTTGTTGGTCGTTACCGCTTTACGTGTTCTATGATATACGTTAGTGACCTTTCCCTCCTCCATTTCAAGCGATACGTTCTTATCTTCAAGTGTCCATGTAAAGCGTCTTAGATTAGCGGATGTAACTTCTAGATCATGATTGAATACCGTTTTTATTGCTCCGATTGCCGTTTCCAACAACTTCGGGTCGAGCTCTTCCTTGGTGAATTTTATTGTAAACGCACTAACTGCATCTTTCGGCATTTTAGCAGTATTCTCTTTGAAGAAATATACCTCAAAGTCCTTCCCTGTCAGCTTATACGACAAACTTACACCTAGCTTTTCTTTATCACCATCATAGCCACGGGACTTGATCACTTCTTTATCAAAGACATATGTTTTCTTGGCATATGCCCCCTTTAACGTATTCAGGACTTTCTCCTGATCCTGTTTACTAATTTTATCAATTGTGACCTTTTCTTCAATCTGCCATATCCGACCACTTCCAACATTAAAGCAGATAGCGTATTTTCCGTCTACGGATTCAACCTTTGCACCATCAGGAGAGAATTCTATCTTCTCGCCGACACTCTTCAGCTTAATCTCTTTCCCTGCATATTGTTTGATTGCCTTTTGCAGCTTGGCGGCCAGCTTCTGATCGATTTGAACCTTCTTGTTATCCGTTTGCTTCTGTTCTTGCGCAGCCTCAGCCCCTGCTGGAATCGGGCCTGCCACGGCAACTAACATACTCGATACGATCATAGACGCTAGAATTGCTTTTTTGATATTCATAGTAATCCTCCTATGTATTAATACATGAGTACTCTCTTCATGCCAACATTGAACAATTAGATTCAACTTAATTCGCTTATTGCTCCTACTTGGTTTCTCGCAATCGATCTAACATGTCTTGCCCCTTGATTTGAAGCTCGGAAACCGCATTGTCCAGCGTTTCTTCTTTGTTTATTATGGAATTCAGTGAATTCGACAATAACGAATCGAATTCAGCTTGGAAACCTGGTGGAATGCTTTTTTTATCTAAGACACTGCTAGCTTCCATTGGCTTCAGGAGGTAAAAAGCCTCCGTTTCCCGCCCTCTAAAATCCTTGAAATAGTCTAATCGCGTAGGCAGCGTATCGTTCATTGCCTTCCCAGCAACCTGCGCCATTTCCGGCCCATTCACGAATTTGACAAATTCCCAAGCTGCCCGCTTGTTCGGAGAATCCGCAGATATGGCATAGATCTCCGACAATTTCACGTAAGCCGATTCATCAGGCTTTGCAGGATTAACAGGCGCGGCCGCGATGCCCCAGTCGATCTCCGGTGTCTTTGAGTAGTAGGGAATATCCCGTAAAAAGGAAGCAAACCACGGCGGTTGAATCGTCATTGCCGCTTGGCCCATGTAGAACATCTCGTTAGATCGGCTATACTGCTTCAAATAGTCTCCGGTATATTCGTATCCATCAAGCTGTTCGCCTTCCTCCACTGGGGGAGGAGCATAGGCTGCATGATTACGGACGGCATCCGCCGTCATCTTCATTGCTTCCTTCCAACCATCTGACTCTATCAACAGCTTACCTGATTTCGCATCAACGAGCTTAAGTGCCGATGCAGCGGCGATATCATACATCAAACTTGCCGGCCCTCTCGTTTGATACAAGCCAAACACTTGCTTTTTTCCCGATCCGTCGCTCGAAAATCTCGCTGCCAGATCAATAAGCTCCTTCCACGTCATTTTCCCGTTTGGCGGCTCGATTTGATGCTTCTTGAACAAGTTGCGATTATAATAGATGACATTCGTCTCGAAGGAAGGAGTGAGCCCGTACAGCTTCCCATTCCCTTTTGCTCGCAGCCTGTCGATAAGACCAGGCATGAATCCGTCCAAATTGTATTGATCCTGGCTGATAGCCGGCTCTATGTCATACAACCTTCCTTCTTGAGCGAAGGCCTCAAACATGCTTTCATTCAAAAACAGCACATCCGGCTTAACTTTATCAAGCAGCTTTTTCTTTTCCTCATTTAAATCGAATGACCCGTTTTTTTCAGCTTCATCGAACAATTCCTCTTCACTGATAACCTCAATATCGATGTCGGGGTTCATCATCTTAAAGAAGTTCCCATAGTCACTATAAAACCGATCTTCATCTTGATAGACAACCCTGATCTTCCCTTTGCCGTCTTTTAATGGCGCAAGCTCTGACCGTTCTCCGAAGCAGCCGCTTAAGAGAGACATGATCGTCAGCAGCATAATTACGGTCTTCCCACTCTTTAACACGTTTCTACACTCCCTATTTCCTTTTATCCTTGTTTGCAGATTCTCGCACTTTTAAGAGCAGTTCCTGCGCTTTTACCTCCAACGCGGCAGCTGCTTCATCAACTGACTTCTCGTTCGCAACTACGGCCAACAGCTCCTCACGAAGCGGTTTATAAAATAATCTGAGGAACTCGAATGGAAGACTTTCATAAAGGCCGCTTTCCTGCCTGATCTTCGGCATATAAAATGCATCCGTACTTCTGCCATTGATATCCTTCATATAACCGTTGCGTGAAGGAAGCTTGCCTTCCAGTGTCCGCGAACGGGCCTGCGCCATCTCCGGACCATTCACGAATTTGACGAGTTCCCAAGCTGCCCGCTTGTTGGCTGAGTCGGCCGCAATTGCGTAGATGGGAGAAAAGGTAATGGATGAAGAATCCATTGCAGGATCTACCGGAGCCGTAACTACATTCCAATCTTGCTTGGTCAATACAAGCTCCCTAGTTTTGTAAGCGCTGCCTATCTCCATAGCAACTCCATCTCTAAGTTCTTGTGTGTAAATTTGACCTTCAGGATGCAAAAATACAGATTTGCTGCGTACAGCATCCGTTACCTGCTTGATGGCTTTCTTCCAGCCATCTGAGTTCAGAAGCACCTTCTCTCCCTTCGGGTCGAGCAGCTTCAATCCGGAGGAATCGGCAATTTTGTACAAAATGAATCCTATATCCCCAGACCATTCATAGAACCCGTACACCTTATTTTCTCCGCTTCCGATATTGGCAAACCTCGCTGACAAATCAAACATTTCCTGCCATGTCATATTGTTCTTCGGCGGTTCGATTTGATGCTCCTTGAACAACGCTGCGTTATAGTACAAAACTTCCCTATCCACATAAGGAGCAAGCCCATACAGCTTGCCGTTGCCTAAGCTTTTGATTCTGTCGATCAGCCCTGGCAAAAAGCCCTTCATATCATAGTCGTCCTGCCGGATCATTTCTTCCAAGTCGTATAACCTGCCAGCTTCAGCAAATGATTTAAACGTTTTCGCATCACCCAGCTTTATTACGTCTGCACCGGAGTTCACCAACAGCTTCTTTATTTCCGTATCCCAATCCTCTGCACGAATCGTTTTCCCTAGATTTTGAAGCACCTGAGTCTCGGAGATAACCTCGACCTCAATCTGCGGATATTTCATATGAAAATACTTCCCGTAGTCGTGGTAAAAGGCTTCCTCATCCTGATAGATCACTTTGATTTTGCTTGGCTGCAAAGGCTCTAGCACTTCCTTCTTACCGAAGCATCCGCTCATTAAGGAAACGATCATAAGCAACGAGATCACAATTTTCCATCTATTATGCATACTTCTAGCTCCTTTTTTTATTCAAGCGCAGTTTGCAATGAAACCCTAACGTCTAATGCCCCCCCAATAATGCTGTGCCACCCGATATGAGGTACACCACGTTCTTATCGGCATCCAATGCTGCCCTCAATACCGTTTCTTTGCCTTTAACGAAGCAATAATCTTTAAATAGGTTGTCCCACTTCACTTCTAATCCCGAAATATCAATATTAAATAATTCCTTGGCAAGCGGAGCGACCACTGCCTTTGCATCTTTTGTCGTAATCTCTTGGTCGGTCATTACCTTTTTTCTTGTATGATGAAATACATTCAAGACCTTTCCCTTTTTTGCTTCCATCTCAAGTGATACATCATTATCCTTAAGTGACAACATATGATAGTTGTCTCCGTTAGAACTAAGAGACCCCTCTGTTACATTCAAATCATGATCGAAAGCCGCATTTATCGCTTTTGCTGCCGTTTCCAGCGACTTTGAATCGAGCTCTTCCTTGGCTAACTTTATCGAAAGACTGACATACTCTACTGGTGTCTCTCCCCACTTATCCTTGGACAGAAGTGCTTCAAAATCTTTCCCTGTCAATTCATACGATAAATAATGATCTTGCAGTTTTCCTTTTTTATCGTCATAGCGCCGCTTCATGACCGCTTCTTTATCTAAGACATATGTTTTCTTTGCGTATGCTCCTTTCAGCATTTTCAGAGCCTTTTCCTGATCCTGTTTGCTGATTTAATCGTTCCATTGATCTCCCATACTTCACCTTTCTTATAATCGAAGTGGACTGCGTACTTTCCATCTGTCGATGTAACCTTTGCATTTGTAGCAAATGTAGTCTCGGCAGCCTCCTGCAACTTTATCTCTTTCCCCGCAAATTGCTTTACTGCTTTTTGCAACTTGGCGGCCAGCTTCTGGTCGATCTGAACCTTCTTATTATCCGTTTGCTTCTGCTGCTCTTGCGCAGCCTCGGCTCCAACAGGAATTGGCGCCGCCACGGCAACTAACATACTCGATACGATCATAGACGCTAGAATTGCTTTTTTCATGTTCATTTTATTTCCTCCTTTAATGGAACACTTGATAACTATAATGCTAATGAATGGAATAGAACTTAACCACGAAACTTTATATGAATAAAAATTAAGAGAACATTAATGTTTGCACAGAAGTAACGGAGCATATTAAAAAAAGCACCCTTTCGGATGCTTCAAATGGATGATTTTCACTTACCTTTTTGCATTATTCTTCTTCTAGTCTGCTTGCAACAGGGTCTTCCCCTCCAAAAAGTGCATTTGCCCCGGATTTAAGGTACACTACCTTTTTATTGGCATCTAATGCCACTCTTACTCTGGTTTCTTGATCTTTAACGAAGCAGTAGTCTTGATATAAGCTATCCCACTTTACTTCGTATCCCGTAATATCGATACTGAATAATTCCTTGGCGAGCGGAGCGGCCACCTCTTTTGCCTCTTTTGCCGTAATCGTCTGGCTCGTCGTCACCTTTTTGCGCGTATTATGGAATAAGTTAGTTGCCTTCCCGCTCTGTTCATCTACGTAAAGAGTAGAACTGCCGTCCTTTAATTCCCATGCGTTTTTTTTAGTATTACTAACAAGATAAGCCTCTGTTATGTTAAATTGATGGTCTAACGCCGTTTTCACCGCTTCCTCCGCCGCTGTCAACAGCTTCGCTTCAAGCTCTTCCTTAGCAAATTCGATCCGGGCTCGATTAATATAATCTTTTAGATCCGGATCATTTTTAACGAGCGATACTTCAAATCCTTTCCCCTTCAGATAATAAGTGGACTCTTGGCTGAATTGTCCCTTTTTATCTTCATAGTAACGTTCCAAGATCACCTCTTTATCAAGAGCATATGTTTTCCCCGAATACATTTTTTTCAACAATTTCAGAACATCGTCCTGATCCTTTTTGCTGATTTTGTCGATAGTTGTTTTTCCGTTCAAAGTCCATACTTGTCCTGTTTTATGATCAAAAAATATTTGATAGACCTCGTCCACGGATTGAACCTTCGCCATCGTGCCATTCGGACGAACTAGTTCGCCGACATTTTGCAGCTTGACATCTTTGCCGGCAAATTTTTGTACAGCCTTTTGCAGCTTGGCAGCAACCTTTTTATCAATTTGAACACTGCTGCTTGATGCTTGCTCTTGTTTCTTTCCTCCTGCTGCTTCGGCTCCTACAAAAGTCGGGCCCGCCAGCGTAACCAACAAACTGGATACGATCATGGATGCTACAACTGCTTTTTTCAAATTCATACTAACCCCTCCAATGTTTCATATTCTCATGGTGTACCACTGGTGTATTCACCTACAATATATAACAATATCAATTCGCTCATTTGTGACACCATCTCTACTATTCTTTCCATAGAAGTGTGCTTTGCAGCGGGCTGTTCCGATATTCCGGTTTTAACTTTTGTCTTGCCCCATCAGCAGTCTGATAAATATATCCTTTCTGGGTAGGGGACTTTCGAAGCACTTCTATGATTGTCTCCTATGCGAATATTCAAATGTAAAAGAGTTATTAAATTGCGCCATGCAATTCAATAACTCTTTAATGTTCAAACTCGCCCTATTCAGAATCCGTATAATGCTCCGACACCTGCTGTTATGGACACTACGTTCTTATTAGCGTCCAGTGCTGCCCTCAGAACCGGTTTTTTGTCTTTGAAGAAGTAGTAATTTTCATATTCGCTGACCCACTTCACTTCCAATTCCGCAATATCCATATTGAATAATTCCTTGGCAAGCGGTGCAACCACGTCTTTAGCCTCTTTATCCGTAATTTCTTTATTAGTCGTTACCGCTTTACGCGTTTTATGAGATACCTTAGTGAGCTCTCCCCTCTCTATTTCTACCATTACGCCCTTGTCCTCAAGTGTCCATGTAAAGCCGTTTGTTAGTTTAGCGTTTGTAACTTCCAAATCATGATTGAATGCCGTTTTTGTCGCATTTACTGCCGTTTCCATGAGCTTCGGATCGAGCTCTTCCTTGGTAAACTGTATCTTAAAACCACCAACAGTACCTTTTAGCTCTTTAGCGGAATTTTCTTTTGCAAAGGAAACATCAAAATCTTTCCCTGTCAACGTATACGACAAATTCACACCTAGTTTTTCTTTTTCGCCATCATAGCCTCGCTGCATGATCACTTCTTTGTTAAAGGCATATGTTTTATTTGCATATGCTTTTTTTAACACTGTCAAGATTTTCTCCTGATCCTCTTTACTGATTTTATCGATTGTGACCTTTTCATCAATACCCCATATTTTCCCATTATCAATGATAAAGCGGATAGCATATTTTCCGTCTACGGAATCAACCTTGGCACTCGGAGAGAATTCTATCCTCTCGCCGATATTCTTCAGCTTGATCTCTTTCCCCGCATATATTTTGATCGCTCTTTGCAGCTTGGCGGCCAGCTTCTGGTCGATTTGAACCTTCTTATTATCCGCTTGCTTCTGCTCTTGCGCAGCCGCGGCCCCTGCAGGAATCGGGCCTGCCACGGCAACTAACATAGTGGATACGATCATAGATGCTAGAATTGCTTTTTTAATGTGCACTTGTTTTATTTCCTCCTATGTTTCATTTTTGAACCCTCTTTTTATGCTAACATTGAACATGTAATACTCAACTTAACATTCAATGAATAAGATTTAAGAATAAAATCAGAAATGAAATGTGAACGACCAACTCCGTAATGCCAGTTTGCAAATGAAAACTGATACTGTTTGTTACATCATCCTTCTCTGCTTCCATACAAAAAAAGAGTTATCAAATTGCACCAGGCATTCGATAACTCTTTTTTATTTCATCCATAACTATGAATATTTTCGTATTTTCCTTTTCTCGCTCAGCATCCAATTTCTCTTCCAATCCCTTCTGCATAGAATTGAGCACTTCCTAAACTGACTTCTTATGCTGTACGATTTCCTTCACCGCATTGGTCATTGCATAGCGGATAGGAAGAGACAAAACAGAAATGATGCTCTGCGCATTTAACCTCGACATCTCGGTGCATACATAGGGAATACGCTTACAATTAACTTCATTTCCATAATCACATAAAAGCATCAATATTAGGATTTCATAACTTTTAATGAGTGAACATGAAGAAGTGCGAGATAGAATTATGAACTTGGAGTGTATACGATGTGGATCGTTATTAACTTACCTATAGTGTAAGTGGCACTAATCTGGCCCTCACTGAATAAATATTTTACGATTCAATTATCTTTGAAACTTATCAACGTGTGGATAAGTGAATCATTGGTAGAATGTGCATAACTTCGTAATTTTGCGAAATATCGAATTATTATCGTGTAGTTATCCAATGTTATGAACACGTTTTCAACAGAAATTGTGGATGGGACGGCTTATATATACGAGATTTTTCACTTTATAAAGTTATCCCTCTGTGCATATTTCTTCAATAACATACCTATTCATCGTTGTGGATAAGCTGTGGACAACAAATAACCCACCAACTAAAATAGTTAGTGGGCTATTTCATTTGCTTGGCGACGTCCTACTCTCCCGGGACCCTGCGGTCCAAGTACCATCGGCGCTGGAGGGCTTAACGGTCGTGTTCGGGATGGGTACGCGTGGAACCCCTCCGCCATCGCCACCAAACAGCATTGGCATTAGCCAATATGATGTTCAAGGTTTGAACCTTGAAAACTGAATGCGAAAGTTAGTGCTAGTTGTTCATCCGGGGCCCCCGAAAAGTATTCGGTGTTGCTGCAAAGCTTCACGTCACTTTTTGGGGTTTAATCTTTTAGGATAAGCCCTCGACCGATTAGTATTGGTCAGCTCCACACATTACTGTGCTTCCACCTCCAACCTATCTACCTCGTCGTCTTCAAGGGGTCTTACTAATTGGGAAATCTCATCTTGAGGGG
>NZ_JBEFZI010000009.1:0-19214 GCF_040195695.1 Paenibacillus wuxiensis
AAGCGGCATGACGGCATCGGCCGCCTGCTGGAGCAAACCGATCCGAACAAGCAAAGCAAACGCTTCTATTATGACGGCAACGGCAGCGTGATCAAGAGCATTGATCGGAAGGGACAGATCCAACAGTTCGATTACAATAGCCGGGGCTTCCTGACGGCCGTCGTTGCGCCGGACGAAAGAGTTTCGTATAGCTATGACGCGACAGGCAAACGGACGACAATGACGGATCAGACAGGGACAACAAGCTATACGTATTATCCGTCGGGTGAACTCGCATCCATTACGTATCCGGACAAGACGGTGTTGTCATTCAATTACGAGAAGCGGGGATTGCGCGAAGAGCAAGCTATAGCGTCGGGCGCCTACCGTCTGGCAAGTCAAACGGAGCGACTCTTCTCGATTTCAGTGCCAAGGAGCATGAGAGTAATGGATGGCACCGTAGGAGAGCTGGCTCGATTTGAATATTCGTATGATGACTCCTATCGGATTGCTGATTTGAAGTCTTCGAGCGGACTGAATGAAGTCTATTCCTATGATGGAATGAACAGGACGGGCATCCAGCAGAAGCAAGGAGATGCGTTGTTTGGAAACTACAGCTATACCTATGATAACAATCGCAACATCATAGCGAAGAATGATAACGGAGCGTTCTTCCAGTTCAGCTACGATCAACTGAATCGAATCAAGACCTCAAGCCAATTCAATGAGGCCTATACGTACGATCAACGAGATAACCGCAGCACTTTGCAAAGCGATCAGGCACCGAACATCAAGGGAGCAAGCTACGCATACGACAGCCGTAACCGCCTGACCCAAGTAACGACGGAGGACGGCAAAGCCGTCAGCTACCGCTATAATGGGGATAACCTTATGGTAGAACGAACCGAAGGGGGCGTAACGACCCGCTATTACTATGATGATCGGGCAAAGATTGTAGCAGAAGGTAAGGTAGAAGCGAATGGCAGCGTCACGATTACCGCATCCTATGTCCATGACGACTACGGCAAGCTGCTGGCTCGTCAGATTCCGGGACAAGGCATGCAATACTACGTATCCAACGGACACGGCGACATTACGGAGATTCGGGATGCACAAGGCAATGTATTGAACCGCTATACGTACGATATCTGGGGCAATCCATTGGTACAAGAGGAACAGGTTCCGAACATTTTCCGTTACTCGGGCGAATATTGGGACGCAGTAACGAATCTGCAATATTTGCGTGCAAGATGGTATGATCCAAGTGTAGGGCGGTTTATTAATGAGGATACGTATGAAGGAGAAATCAAGAATCCGCTGAGCTTGAATTTGTATACGTATGTAAAGAATAATCCGTTGAAATACGTAGATCCGAGTGGACATATTGGGATACCGATGGCACCAACACCTGCAATGACGTGTGCAGCGAGTCCGGGGCATTGCGACACGATTTTAAAAGCACAGGCCGAAGCAGGTAAAACATTGGTAGTTGAAGGCGCTAATTTCTATGCACTAGATGATATAAATACCATGTTGGATCCTAATAGCCCATTAGGAGATAAGGGACTTGCGTTGTTGGGATTTTTTCCTCCGGCAAAATTAATTAAAGCAGGAAACAAAATCAGTAAAGCTACTGCAAAAGTACTAGCAAAGTGCAATTGCTTTACTGCAGGGACGAAGGTATTAACAGACGAAGGGGAGAAACCTATCGAGGAAATTGAGGTAGGTGATAAGGTTCTAGCTAAATACGATGAGACGGGCGAGATGGCTTATAAAGAAGTTGAATGGCTCTTCCAACGTGACGTTGAAGAAACGTATAATATTACTGTTGGTGGCGAAGTCATTACGACTACAGATGAACATCCGTTTTGGATTGTCGGCAAAGGTTGGGTGGAAGCACAGAATCTTGCGGTTGGTGATGTCCTGACAACTTCGAATGGCGATGAATCAGCCATTGAGAATATTGAGGTTAAAAAGGAACATGCTACGGTTTATAACTTTAAGGTGAAAGACTTCCATACGTACTTTGTTTCTAATCTTGGTATTTGGACGCATAATAGTTGTGGTTTTAATGTCTCCATATCTAAATCCGTTGAACGAGTTGCTAAAAAACTTTCGCCTGAAGCAAGAAAAGGATATGACAGTGCTATCGAAGCCTTAAAGAAGGGGGACACACGTGGTTTAAATGATCACGCTCTATCAAACAATAGAAAAGGACAATGGGCAGTAGATATTAAAGGTACTGGGAAGGGCAGAGGAGCAGGAAGAATAATTTATACCAAAGATTCCTCTGGTAACATTAATGTTATTGAGGTGCTTACTGACCATAAGTACTAGAAGATGAGGTGAGTCAATGACAATCAAGCATATACTTTTAGAATTATATTGCTCTCAAAGTTTCATTGAAGATGAAGAAATTGGAGAGAAACCTATTTATTGTAAAAATGGGTTTGGTGAGACGGGATATCACTGTTTTGAAAACAATTGCAAGCACCTTGGCTTTACTTATGCGCCTCATGAGATTGCATATTCATCTGAACTTGGTGAAGTACCGGATTCGGATGCTTGGATTGGGTTTGGTGGCGAAATGGTCCCTTATGATGCAGATGAAGTCAAAATCGCAGATTTGAAGAAAATATGGGAAGATGTATGTCGTGAAAAAATCCACGAAGCCTATGATGAGTATTTTAAGAAAACAGGAATAGAAAAATAGTTATTGAACCTTGAAGGATAACTTCCTTCAAGGTTTACAGAAATATTGATTTTAGTGAGCTTATCTTATTTTAACATCCCCCCAGTGCGGAATGAATCGGGCGGCATGTCTAGAAAGAACCTAATGCTCATCAATGCTGTACCTGAGATTGAATTTGTATACGTATGTACCGAATAATCCGTTTCTCGCTTACTATCCTAGTGAAAGTGAAGCAGTATACTTTAGTACGCAATCGGATTTTTTTAGTTTTAAAATGATGTATGAAACCGGAATGATTGATATAAATGATTACAAGGGCAATTTTTTGTATTATTTAAATGGTGTTAGAATAAATGTGCCGAGTGGTTCAATAAATATTCCTATTAGAATACCAAGACCTGCATTAGTTCCGTAATTGGAGGATACAAATGAAATATTTTAAAGAAGTATTTTTCAAAGAAGTGAGTTTAGGGAGCGAAGAGGACAAAAAAATAAATGCATTATGGATTGAAGCGCTCCAGCATTATGAAAATGAACTGTTTTTGATAAAGGAGAGAGTTTCAAAAAAGGTTTGGAAGGCTGTGAGCGAGAATAGTTTGCACGATTTGAGGTTCCAAAAACTAGAGGTTGAGGATAGTGCAAGAGGAACGCATCCACTTAATATAACATTAGTTTTTGCTGGTAAGACGAATCAAACTATCTATTATAAACGAGTGAAAACTATTAAATTTAGTTATATTGGTGATGATAGTGGTATAGATTTTTTAGGTATTCACGATTGCATAACGTCCGAATTACTTGACGTAGATGGGAAATTATTATCTCATGAGATATTATTTTCATCGGGTGCAACATTGTATATGGAATTTGAAAAGATAATAATCAAATGATACTTATAGCCACATGGGAGTGTAACAAATCCATGTGGTTTTCTTTTTGCAAATATTAATGCCAAACTATTGACGTATCAATACGTCAGGTGGTATATTTATTTCAAGACGTATTGATACGTCAATATGATTGGAGTGATAAATATGATCGGACTTGAATACATCGTAAAGCTATACAACGGAACATATAAGAAATTAGCTGAGAAGCTGGAGATCACGCCATCAACAGTCACAGATTGGTTGAGTAAACGGAGACCCATTCCCAAAGCCAAGCTTGAAGCACTGTCTAAGCTGTTCAAATTAGAAGCAGATTATTTTCAAAAGGAGTTAACAAAAACTGAGGAAATCGAACTGCGATTGGACTATCTTAATCGAATTTCGAGACGGGATTCATTTGAAATACCTGACTATTTTACGGAAGCAGATGGAACTGAACATGAGTATACAAGGTCGATTGACCCTTATGAAGAAGAGAAACGAATGATTTATGATGAATTGAAAATTGAGAAGATAATTCTTCGGCTTCAAGGTGTTTTATATGATGAACTGTATTCTGTTGACAAAGGTAACAAAGGATACGAGATACTTGAAAGAACTTCAAATGTACTCAATGAATCTGTAACAAATAATTTAAATGTTGAGCAGCAACTAGAATGGGAGAGTAAGCATGACAGGCGGATTGAAGCATTACGCTCCATGATGTATTTCATGGGTATTACAGGATTTATGGTGTGGGATGAAGATGAAGAAAATTTCCGTAATGAATTGTATAAGCTTCTGAAGAAGTATGATTTACTGTGGCTTGAAGATTAGATAATAAAGTTTAAAGGGGGTGAGGATGATGTAACTATGTCGCCCATTCTTATAACATATCCAATTACATTCAAGATTCTAGATTATCTTAAAAAAAGAGAGAAGGTTACATATGTTTGACACCGTAAGGTTGAAAGTAAGACCTGTTTACATTGATTCAGGGACATTGAATCAGCTCACTGGTAAGGCTGTTACATTTTTAAGCAAGGAAACAGGTGCGTTAAATACAAGTTATACGATTTACGATAAACAAATTCCATATATAAAATATATCGAGAGTAGTCAAACTCTACATATCCAAGTCTCCATTCCCAAGTTCCTATATGGAGACAATGTAACAATGTTGGAAGAAGAAGATATACCACTATTTTTCGATAGATTACAAGAAAGAATACAGCAGTTATTTCATATTCATATTCCACATTCCGAATGGACGGTCAGTCGATGTGATGTTTGCTGGAATTTTCAAGTTGGTAAGAATGTCGGTGATTACGTGAGGTTACTAAGCAAACAGCAGTTAGCCTATAAGAACACGACTATGTACAACCAAGATCAGACTGTAGAATATTGGAATAAGAGTAGTAGAATCATGTTCTATGACAAGCATAAGCAAGTCACGAAAGCTAAGGAATCAAGTGACATTATCGAGCGTGCCAAGGGGATATTGCGACTTGAAGTCAATCCGAGCGATAACGACATGAAAAAGTATGCACCTACAAGGAAAGCCATTGAATTGATTGCCAAGCCTTTCTTTAACTACATGACAGACAAGGTGCTTGGTCAGATCGAATATCCAACAGAAGCTAGTGACATAGGTTTAGCTTGGTTGATGGAAAACAAAGAAGACATATCCAAGATCGAAACCATGCTTGGCTTCCAAATGCTGCAACGCATGTTAGACGAATCGACGCTAAGGCAGATATATAAACCGTCAACATATGCCATTCGCAAGAGCACGGCAAAAAAAATGACAATTCCCAAAGGGAACTGCCTAAGTCCATTAGCTATAAACAGCTAGGAAACACATCCTCTCAGACAGGGACACGTTATTTTGCCGATAACGATAAAAAGTCCATGATGATGGATGAAATAAAAATAACATAATTATAATTGTACGTGAAAACTAAGAGAAATCAATCCACTGCATCAAAAAATGTTTACCATCACGATAACTGTTATCGGGGGGATGGTTTACATCTAAAGGCTTGAAATGAATTGGAGAAAAGGGCATAGCACATCCAGCGACCGACTATGGATGAATTTTTAAATGTCTATGCTTCCTGATCTTCAACAATTAGTTCATGAATCGAAATGTCTAAAGCTTCACAAACGGCTTCTAACGTTCGGATATAAACCCGATCAACAGAGTCGGAACATAGATGATTAATCGTTGCATGTCGAATATTCATCTGTAAAGAGAGTTGCCGCTGAGAAATCCCTTTTTCGGCTAGTATTTCTTTTAATCTAATTTTTAATTTCATGGGAAAGTAATCCTCCACTAAATACATCATACTGTTAACCGTACTATATCATATTCTATCCATTCTAGCATTGATATATACGCTTAAAGGTAATACAATAGTTATATACTTTTAAGAGTATAACTCTTTGGAGTAACATTAATTCTAATTCGTGTAACGCTAGGGTTAACAGGGAGGTAATCCAATGAATGTCATAGGTTATGTTCGGGTTAGTACACAAGGACAAGCGAAGGATGGCTACAGCCTGTCTTACCAGCAAGATGAGATCAAAGCCTATTGTAAGCGACAAGGATGGCATCTGGTTCATGTCTTTACTGATGAAGGCATAAGCGGTGCGAAGGTGGATGAAGAAGCCTTAGAAGTCGAACGTGAGGGTTTTCAAGATATGATGTCGTTCATAGCTAGCAATAAGGTTGATTACGTGGTTGTTCTAAACACTAGCCGATTGTGGCGAAGTGATCTAGTTAAAGTGCTTGTTCATCGTGAATTGAAAAGGCACAACATTGACATCCAAAGCATCGAGCAGCCAACATACAGCATATTTAAGAAAGACCCATCAGACTTTTTGATTAACGGTCTTATGGAGTTGTTGGATGCATACCAGCGATTAGAAATCTCAATGAAATTAGGTAGAGGGCGAAATAAGAAAGCATCTGAAGGCAAGTTTGCAGGTGGCGGTATTCCTTTTGGTTATAAGGGGAAACGAGGTTCAAAGAAAATCGTTATTGACGAGAAGCAAGCAGCCATTGTTCAGCGATTATTCTGTCTTAAAGAGCAGTATCCTACATGGTCATTATCGGCATTAGCTGAGAAATTGAATGAAGAAGGGTTCTCTACGGAGCAAGGAAGGATGTTCACCAAGGTACAGGTGAAGCGAATCCTAGACCGTAAAGCATTTTATCAGGGAAAGTATCGTTACGGACAGATCGAAGCAGATGGAGTGCATCAAGCAATTATTTAGTCAAGGAACGCATTGAAGATAAATGAGATATTGCTAACGTGTCTTTGCGGCAGTGACCGCTCGAACTGAGGATGCAAACTTATTTAACCATTGTTGTTCTAGCCACTCGTTTGAGTGGTTACTAATGGGCTGATACATACGGAGCAAGTGTCTGAGTAGCAACGAGTCTTGATTGAACTGGAATCAAACTCATTAGTAACAATTCAAATACAGAGGGAGCGGAGGAAAATGATTGAGCAGCAGAATCTCGTTTATGTAGGAGTTGACCTACATAAACAGCATCATACAGCCGTCATTATTGACTGTTGGAGCAAAAAGTTAGGAGAAATTAAATTCGATAATAAGCCGTCTGCATTTCCCTTGCTTGTTAAGGAAGTTAGGAAGTATGCCAAAAAAGGATTGTCGGTTGTCTATGGGCTTGAGGATGTAGGAGGTTACGGCAGAGGGTTGGCTGTGTATCTTAAAGAAAATCAATGCTGGGTGAAAGAGGTCAATGCCAAACTAGCAAATGCTAGAAGACAGAGCCATGTGACGGTTCAGAAGTCGGACAGTTGGGACGCTGAATGTGTTGCAAAGGTATTGAGAGATGAACTGGAGCGATTACCTGATGCTAAGCCGATCGATTTGTACTGGGCGATTAGTCAGCTTGTCACGCAGCGGAAATGGTTTGCCAAAAGCCTAACTGCAACGGTAAAGAAACTACATCAACAGATTAGTTACCCATATCCAAGCTATAAGAAGTTCTTCTCTGAAGTTGATGGTAAAACGGCGTTAGCCTTCTGGGAAGCATATCCTTCACCGCACAAATTGAAAGACTTGTCAGAGGAAAAATTTGCTGAGTTTCTGCGAAGCCATAGCAATAATGGGCTTTCCCATAAGAAGGCTGGTCAAATATTATCTCTTATTTCCGTTGATGGTGATACGTATCGTGACTTTCAAGATTCACGTGATTCGGTTGTGGTCAGTCAGGTGAGGTCAGCTAGCTTTTTCAAGAAAGAGATTGCTAGGGCTGAAGTTGAAATCGAGCAGTTGATGGGACAGCTTGGCTTCCAACTAGAATCCATGACAGGGATAGATATTGTGACAGCAGCGGAACTTGTGGCAGAGATAGGTGATATTCATCGTTTTCCAACAGCGGATAAGCTGGCTCGTTTTGCTGGTGTTGCTCCAGTAATGGTTGGTTCAGGAAATAAGTCGCGCAACTATAAAAGTAAGCAAGGAAACCGAGAGTTGCATGACATCATCAAAAGCCTTGCTATCCGTCAGATCGCCGTTACTCGTACTAAAAGAGTGCCGAGGAATCCCTATTTTCATGCTTACTATTTACAGCGGATGTCCGAGGGGAAAACAAAGCAGCAAGCCATTATATGTATCATGAGGAAGTTGATTAATATCATCTACGCAATGATGAAGAAGAAATCAGCTTATGAGATGCCAACGATTCCGAGAGTGCAAGTAGGATGATATAATTGGTGGTAATTGGTTGAGAGATCCAGTTGCCACCTTCTTTATTCTAAGTTCCGTTTTATAAACTAGGATACGTATGAAGGGGATATCAAGAATCCGCTGAGTTTGAACCTGTATACGTATGTGGAAAATAATCCATTGAGATGGTTAGATCCAAGTGGACATATTAAAGATAGTTTCGGTGCGACATTATCGATGCCAAAAGATGCAGATGAAGCAGCCAAGTTAATTTCACAAGCAAAAAATAACTGGGCATATGCCCAACAACAGATTTCAGCAATAAAATCAGGCAAAGGAACGGGAATGCTATGTAAGGGCTGTAACAGTGTAGATACGTGGAAAAGTTATCAAAACAGTATGCATTCATGGGCTGAACGAATAAGGAAAACTCAGTTTGTTGGTATTTCTGCATATATTAAGGCAGAAGCGGGGGCATCTCTTGCTATTGGAGGAAAACTAGGTGCAGAAATCAAAGATGATAAAATTAAATTGTATTATATCTCAACTTATGGTCAAGGAGGAGCAAACATATCTTTAACAGGAGGATTTTCACAAACTAACGATTCAACGGGGAAAATGAATAGTTGGACAGGTAATGCAGGTGCTTCTTATGGAGCCTTTTTTCTCGGCGAGGCTAGCCTTAAATCGGATATGAAATATTTGGAATTCTCTGTTGGTGGGGGGATTGGAGCTGCTGCTGAAATATATCTATTGCCAATCTCAGGGGAAAAGGAATATTCAGCAACTTGGGACTTACCATTCAATCTAGGAAAAAAAGGTGCAATATCACCATCGTATGTGGGTGCTCCTAGTGCTCAAGAGTGGTTAGATATGATAGGAGGAAAAGGGTGGTAGAAGAAAGGGGTGCTTAATGAGTCCATTAACATTAATTGGGGTTGTAGCTGTGATTTATTCACTGCTTCAAATTACTATCCCGGATATAATTTTGAGCATGAAACCATTCGGTGTTAAGACACGAGAAGCAGTTAGAGTTGGAGGATTCATTACATTACCAATAGGTATAATAATAATTATAGCTGACTTGGTAATGAACTAAGTTGAAAACTGGTTAAATGATTTTGACAAGTAAGGTGTATGATGAAATTAAGACCTTGTTGGGATTTTTAGTCCCTTCAAGGTTTTTTCTTTGACCCCACCCAGTGCTGAATGAATTGGGTGGCATGTCTCGAAAGAACCGAACCCTCATCAACCCCGTATGATATTTTTCTTATACGGTTGTACGCACATATAAGTGTTGAATAATATCCCCCTTTATGACAAACCTCCTTTATTGTCATAACCCCGAAATCATCAGATACCACCGTGTTTTGATGCAAATACCTTACCTTCGCTTTTTCACAGTTTTTCCGAAATGTATTGATGCTGTAAATAAAATTGCAATGAACAGTCCTTCCAAACTGATAGGGAGGGCGAGAAAGGGAATATCGCAACTTTGAAGATACATAGTCCGACTACTAGGGTGTGGAGTAACAACAAAAAATATCATTTTGCATAACAACTATCTGGATATATTGTAGCGATGTTTATTCTGTAAGAACAATTTGGTAACGTGCCAGTTAACATAGAACAGGTAAGGCAATGAAGGCTAGCCACATTGCCCTCTAATATAGTCCGAAATTCGTTAAAAAATTTCGGGTTGGGGGCTGAGTATGAAAGACATACAAGTTTCAATTGATCGAATTGTAGTAGATTTTACGGATGTATTTTGGGATTTCTTCAACCAATTTCACTCAACTTTACGTACCCATTTTAATGCTAGGTTCAATTTGCAGGAGAAAGGGTTTAAATATCATTTACATGTGAGGGATGGAGGTCATTACTTACACATTTCTTATCAGCTTGCCTTTGTTCCTAAGTCAAGAAAGAACGCATTAAGAATTGAATGTCATCCTGAAAGTTTAGTTCATTTCAAGTTATGGCTGTTGCCTTTGAGAAAAGTATGCCGTGATGTTTTGTTTGTTCGATGCGATGTAGCATTCGATATTCCGTTACCTATAACTGAATTGTTTACACTATCTCTAACAGGGCGGAACATGCACACTTGGAAGGGGACTCGATATTCCAATCAGAGGCATCAACGGCAAGTCGCAGGATATTGTAGAGTTTACGATAAGAAATTAGAGAAAGCAGAGAAGCAAGGGAAGAAAATATCGGGAGAATTAACGAGGTTTGAAATTGTTTACGCTCCTACGGAGAAGATACCGCTCCACATGTTGGTTCAGTATCCTCCCTCGTTTAACAAGTACTATTTGTGCTCTCATCTGGTTTCACTTGAGAAGCTTAAACCCAAATTACTCGAAAGAATTAATGGAATAATGAACGGTGACCTTGAGCAATGACAAGTCACTGGATATTATCGTAGGGAAATCGAAAAAGAAATGAGGACACGTCCTACTCTTGACTTTGATAGCGTTGCGGCGGAGCAATGGGAAAATGCGATTGCAATACCATGTGCAATACTAGTTGGTGTTGTGAGTAAAGTACCAGTAGCGTAATCCAATTGGATCAATCCTCCATGACAATTAATTCATGAAGTTGTATATCGAGTGTCTTACAGATAACTTCAAAAGTGCTTAGATGAACTCTGTCAACTTCATTTGAACATAAATGGCTAATCGTGTTAGGTCTTAGCCCTGTAAGTCTGGCTAGTTCACGCTGTGACAGGTTCCTTTCTGCAAGGATATCTTTTAGCTTAACAACTACAGGCATGTTTAACCTTCTTTCTTCGGAAAATCTTCTTTTATTATACGAAGAAATAAACGATGATGAAAGTTATTGAATGTATCGCTTAGTAGATATATAATGTGATTGTATCTACTAAGCGTTACAATAATCTCAATTATCGTAACGGGCAGGGAGGAAACAGCATGAATGTCATCGGTTACGTCAGGGTTTCAACAAGTGGACAGGCCAAGGATGGCTACAGTTTAACATATCAACAAGATGAAATCCGCTCTTATTGTCAGGAGCAAGGATGGAACTTGCAGGACATATTTACAGATGAAGGTATCAGTGGGGCGAAGGTGGATGAGGATGCTCTTGAAGTGGACAGAATTGGCTTTCAGAACATGTTATCTGCTTTAGCCTCCCAAACCTATGACGCTGTGGTTGTCCTGAATACAAGCCGTTTATGGCGGTCTGACATTGTAAAAGTGTTGGTTCATCGTGAATTTAAGAAGTTTGGCGTAGATGTGAAGAGCATTGAGCAGCCGACTTATTCTATACATAAGAAAGATCCGAATGATTTTCTGATTAATGGGTTAATGGAATTACTAGACCAATATCAACGACTTGAAATAGCTCTAAAGCTGAGTAGAGGACGTAACAAGAAAGCACAGCAAGGAGGATATGCAGGAGGACGGGCGGCATATGGTTACAAAGCCTGTAAAGGACATAAAAGCATAGAAGTCCATGATAAGCAGGCTCAAGTTGTTAGAAGGCTCTTCGACTTGCGAGATCAGTATGAATCTTGGTCACTGTCTGAATTAGCATCACAATTGAATCTGGAAGGCTATACCACGCAGCAAGGTAAATGTTTTACGAAAGTACAAGTGAAGCGGATACTAGACCGCAAGGAATTGTATCAAGGTTTGTACCGTTACGGAGATATTGAAGCTGTAGGGATGCACCAAGCAATCATTTAACGAAGCATAGAAGGAATCAGAATTCGCTAGCGTATCTTTGCGGCTTGTCCGCTCGAACTGAGGATGCGACCTGATTTACAGACATGCTGTAAGCCATCCAAATTGGGTGGTTACGTATGGGTTGGAACTTTGTGCATACGATTCTCTATGTATTGCTTACTTGGTCTTATGCAGCTCTAACCTATCTGTAACCATTCAATATAATTCAATTGATGTAAGGAGCGAACAGTAATGATACAGCCAGATAAGCTTGTTTACGTGGGCGTAGACCTGCACAAACAGCATCACACAGCGGTTATCATCGATTGTTGGAATCAGAAGCTAGATGAAATCAAGTTTGATAACAAGCCTTCCGCATTTTCACAGCTTGAGAAGAAATTAAAAAAATATACGAAGAACGGGCTATCAGTTGTATATGGTTTGGAAGATGTGGGCGGATACGGCAGAGCGTTAGCTGTTTACCTGAATGAAAAAGGGTGTTGGGTGAAAGAGGTCAATGCCAAACTAGCAAATGCAAGGCGTAAGAGTCATGTCACTGTTCAGAAGTCTGATTCATGGGATGCGGAATGTGTGGCTAAGGTATTAAGAGATGAACTTCCGAATTTACCAGATGCCAAGCCCGTAGATTTGTATTGGGCAATAAGTCAGCTAGTTACTCAGCGTAAATGGCAAGCTAAAAACCTATCAGGAATAGTGAAACGTCTTCATCAGCAGCTTGGATACCATTACCCAAGTTACAAGAAGTTCTTTTCTGAGATAGATGGAAAGACAGCGTTAGCTTTCTGGCACAAGTACCCCTCATCAAGGCATTTATCCGGTGTCGGGGCGGAGGAACTGGCGAAATACTTTCGAAAGTTAAGCAATAATGGACTATCAATCAAGAAAGCAGAGCAAATACTCCATCTTATTGCTGAGGATGGCGATACAAATCGGGATTTTCAAGATAAACGGGATTTCATTGTGAAACGACTGGTACGGAATATACGTTTCTATAAGAAAGAGTAGACTCGGATCGAACAAGAGATTGAAGACGTTATGAAGGAACTGGGTTTTCAATTGGAATCTATGACAGGGATAGATGTTGTAACAGCGGCAGAATTGGTGGCTGAGATAGGTGATATTCATCGTTTCTCTAATCCAGACAAACTTGCTCGATTCGCGGGGGTTGCACCGATTTCAGTTGGATCAGGAGACAAGCATCGAAACTATAAGAGCAAGCAAGGCAATCGTGAACTTCATGATATTATAAAAGCACTTGCTATTCGACAGATAGCAGTCACACGTGGGAAACGAGAGCCGCGTAATCCTTACTTCTACTTTTACTATGAGCAGAAAATGGCGGCAGGAAAGACTAAGCAGCAAGCTATTGTGTGTATTATGCGTAAACTAGTTAATGTCATCTATTGCTTAATGAAGACTAAAGCAGTTTACACGATTCCAGAAGTACCCATTAAACAAGCAAGTTGATATACTAATGTTGGGCGGTGATTGGAAAACGGTTACCGTCCTCTTTATTGAATATAGTACGCTTTATTAACTAAGATACGTATGAAGGGGACATCAATGATCCGCTAAGTTTGAACTTGTATACGTATGTTTCTAATAATCCGTTAAAATATGCGGATCCAAGTGGTAATTTCCAAGCTCTAGCATTATGTTCTATGATGTGCTTCTCAGCGGGTACCAAGATAAAAACAAATGAAGGCTACAAAGCCATCGAGGATATTCAAGTTGGGGATATTGTACAGACCAAGGATGAGGAAACTGGGGAAGTAGGATATCATCCTGTAGAGGAATTGTTCCAACGCGTTACAGACGAAATCTATGAGGTAACCGTGAATGGAACAACGATTACAACAACAGCAGAGCATCCGTTTTGGGTAACCGAAAAGGGAGGATGGGTAGAGGCCAGAAACTTAAAAGAAGGGGACAAACTACAAGATCCAGACGGTAAGGAATACCCAATCGAGAAAATTGAAATCAAAAATGAAAGAACCACCGTGTACAACTTTAGAGTGCAAGGGGTACACAATTACTTTGTAACGGAATTAGAAATCTGGACGCATAATTGTGGACGAGGAGCAAGTAATCCAACATCCTATTATAAAGTGAGTAATTCAGGTGGAGGTGGGGTAACTTATCAACGCCCAGTCAACGTTAATAGATTACCTGCCGGAACCGGAATTAACATAACGAAAAAAGAGATGGATACGTTCTTTAAGTCTACAATGAATAAGGGATTGAAGTCTAAGGGGACGGGTAATACTTCTACTCTACGCTCTCAAGGTAAGCCATATGAGAATCATACAACTGTACAGAAAACGAAAACGTTTAGAAGTTTGAAAACCACTGGTACACCTAATTCCTCAGTGGATCTTTATGATGAAAACAGCAAACTGATACAAAGAAGATATTATGACAAAAATGGGCGAGCAAAAGAAGGTATTGATTATGAACACTCAAATGGGGATAATAGCCACGTATTCCCACATAGACATACTTGGGATTGGAGTAGTGGTACTCCAGAAAGAAGCGGTCACTGTAAAACATCGATTATTTATGCTTGGAGGTAAGAGGGAAATTGCTTAGTATACACGACAATAAAATTGTATCCTATGAAGTTGATTTCCAAAAGTCCAGAATTACATTGAACACGATAGATGGTAAAAGAGATTCAGTGATCACCAAAATCGAGTTTAATGATGCACTGGCTCATGTGTTCGAAACACAGCTACGGGGAAGTATTATTCTTGACATTAGCACATTAGATGTAAGCCTATTTTTTAAACATAACAAGGAACTGTTGGAGAAGGAGAAGGATTACGCATGGCCGATGTATTATGAAAAAATAGAGGATCTGCTTGAATATTTACAAAATGAAAAGTATAACTATTATGTGATTTCAGCTTCATATGGTCTTAATGGGTGGGTAATTGCTAAAGAATATAAAGTTTATAATTAAAATGGTGATGTCTAACTTGGCCTTGGGGGCGGAATCCTCAAGGTCTTACTTCATCCCCCTACCCAGTGCCGAATGAACCCATCATTCAACCAATAACACATATAACCAATGTAATACCCGTATGAAGATTTCGTCATTTCTGTTGTACGCACATAAATGCTTGAATATTATCACCTAAATAACGCTATTCCGTTACATCAAACAGGTTGATTATGGTCAGTTACCACCATGATTGACCTGTTTTTTGTTATCTTCGTTTTCTCACAGATTTTCTGAATTCAATCGCAACTGAAAAATACGTCATGTCGATAGGGAAGATGAAAAGGCAAATCATTATTTGAGATAGATAGCCCGACCAAATATTATCAGGATTTATCTGCATATTGTCCGCAACGAATGGGCTACTTGCCGTGATGATTATCGCAAAGGAAACAACCTGGTGACAGTCATCGGCCCTTTTAATAGATATGAACGGTTTATTAATGAGGATACGTATGAAGGGGACATCAATGATCCGCTAAGTTTGAACTTGTATACGTATGTTTCTAATAATCCGTTAAAATATGCGGATCCAAGTGGTAATTTCCAAGCTCTAGCATTATGTTCTATGATGTGCTTCTCAGCGGGTACCAAGATAAAAACAAATGAAGGCTACAAAGCCATCGAGGATATTCAAGTTGGGGATATTGTACAGACCAAGGATGAGGAAACTGGGGAAGTAGGATATCATCCTGTAGAGGAATTGTTCCAACGCGTTACAGACGAAATCTATGAGGTAACCGTGAATGGAACAACGATTACAACAACAGCAGAGCATCCGTTTTGGGTAACCGAAAAGGGAGGATGGGTAGAGGCCAGAAACTTAAAAGAAGGGGACAAACTACAAGATCCAGACGGTAAGGAATACCCAATCGAGAAAATTGAAATCAAAAATGAAAGAACCACCGTGTACAACTTTAGAGTGCAAGGGGTACACAATTACTTTGTAACGGAATTAGAAATCTGGACGCATAATTGTGGACGAGGAGCAAGTAATCCAACATCCTATTATAAAGTGAGTAATTCAGGTGGAGGTGGGGTAACTTATCAACGCCCAGTCAACGTTAATAGATTACCTGCCGGAACCGGAATTAACATAACGAAAAAAGAGATGGATACGTTCTTTAAGTCTACAATGAATAAGGGATTGAAGTCTAAGGGGACGGGAAAAAATACTTCTGTTACTGTTAACTACGGTAATAGTAATGTAAATGTTTATAGAGGTGGTAATTCGTTCCAGGTAAAACCAAATGAGGTGAAAATTGATAAGGAAACAGGCTTAGTTAAGACAACGCATGGAATCTCTTTGGATACTAATCCAAACACTATTTCAAAATTTGGTGGTGCATATAGAATTGATAATTTACCGGATGGACTTAAAATAATTCAAAGAGGAAGCAGATTGGAGCATTTTGAAATAGTCCCATCGTATAATATGCCTCTTAAGCAATTTCAGGAATTATTAAATCAAATAAAAGTATCACCAGTAAAATAGATAAAATGGGGGAAACGCATATGGGGAATTTTAAGGTACTCTTTCTTGAAGATACTGAACTAGCTGAATATGAGGCTATCAACAAGGGGTACAGAAACGATATTTATGTAAAAATCTCAAACATGATCTATAACATTAGGGTGTATGACCTTGTAAGACTGCAGCAGGATTTTGAATCTGAGTTAGAGGAATATGGGTATTTTTCCATTGAGCCCAATTTAGTGTTGGTTAAAGAAGTTAGTAAAGAATATATTTATTTGACTATTAAAGAACTTTTTAAGCAAAAGTATTTTGAGGATTTAAAGCCGATTGAGGAACCCAGTGTTTGTAATCTCTTTGATTAGTAAGGGATTAGATTACAATTACAGTTAAAAGTTTTTTTGGGGAGTACTCAGTGTCTGACTAATCCCTTATTCGATCAAAAACACATACAACCCAATCAAAAATATAGACTGGGTTTACATTGTGATAGTAGGATCGTACAATACAACCAACTTTCAAAAGCTCTTTCCCACTTGAACCATGAGTAGGAAAGGGCTTTTTTGCATGCCCGAATTCAAAGGAGGAAAAGGAAAATGGCAAAACAGGTACAGGAAGTAGAGGAAACATTGGGATTAATTGCTCAGGCACAAGCAGCGTATGAGAGGGTAATGGAGGAAGTAAGAGGATACTGTCAGAAAGCACGAGAGTTACGGAAAGAGGCGGACGAGTTGGGATGCTCTGGCAGCACCAATCCACATGTAGCAACAGAGATAAGCAAGCAAATGGAACAGGCTGAGTTTTATAAGCATCTAGCGGACCAGAAAGACGGATACCCTAGACTGGAAATACTTCGTCGAATAGATAGCATGGAACGTGAAGCATCTGGATTACGTGATTTAATACAGTACAACGATAACGTATTAACTCGTCAACAAATAGAACTAGAAGAAGCAGAACAAGAAGCTGTGTTAATGGTACAGCGAGCCAAGGGACGAATACAGGAAACGAAGCAACTATTAGTGTCACAACGTGCAGAGCTGGAAAAATTGGAGGGGAAGCGAATTGAGTAGGAAGGTTTCAAAAAGACTTGCACCACTGGACGAGATTATAGGGACAGCAAATAATGAAGGATTCATAGAGATCGGATGATGAGGATGTTATTGAATTGATGGAGGACTAAACAAATGAAACAACTAAGCCAAGCAGCATTAGAAGCACGTCGTCAGTATGAAAGAGAGTATAGACGGAAGTGGCGGCAAAAACCCAAAAACAAAGATAAGCAAAAAGAGTACGAGCGCAGGTATTGGGAACGCAAGTTAATGCAGTCTAAGGAATAACCCACGCATCCCAACGCTCTTAGGCAGCGCACCAATTTAAACATATAACCAAGGACATTTTACCAGAGCAGACACGAAACCACGAGAGTAACCAAATACGAAAGTCACGGGAGGAAATAACACAATGACAAAACATGAAGAATTCTTATGGGAACTGGTGCTTCACGAGAGCAAAATGAACGCAGAACTTACACATATGTACTTCGACTGCTTTACGTTCATTGTTAGTACGGAACAACTTGAGGCATTTCAGTTGCATAAGAAACAGAGGGAAGATAGTAGGAGAAAACTGTTAGAAGTATCATGCTTAATGGATGAACAAGAATATTGAACTTGTAGTGAAAATAGATAGATAAAGGGATGGGGGCGGTAGCGGGAGCCGGCAGGATAACAAGCGACCCGCAGCAAATCATCACGGGAAAGCATTCTGTGTACATGGAATCCTCCCCAAAAGAAGAGTGGAAGGATGCGATTTATACCAACGCGAATAAAGTACATTTTGAAAAAAATACAACCTATGCGGTGACGTTTTCTTATAAAAGCATTGTAGAGCCTGTACAAGGAAAAAATGGTTACTTTTATTTTACGGCTAGGGGAGTAGGTTCGGATTATAAAAGCGATAAAGGCTGGACGGAATGGACAGGGCAAGCGGGTAAGACGGGCACAAAGACTGTCACATTTAAAACAGGCGATGAAGAAGAGTATTATCTAATATGGGGAATCCATAACGGCGGGGCGTTGGTCCCTAGATGATATTATAAAAAAAGATGAGTATCAGTATGATGCAAATGGACGATTAAGCCGAGTCTATTTACCGGGTAATGTTGAAATTAAATATTTTTATGATGCCAATGGAAATTTGATGCGGCGTGAAAGTTCTAATTAACAAAAATAAACGCTCCTTGACTTGCTATTAACGAATACAGAGAAAGATGACAATCATCTTTCTCTGTATTCTCGTAGGAAAGATATCAATCCCTTCCCTTTGCATAATTTAGGTTCATATTATCTATAATTACTGAAGCTGTACCCTTGCCATTCGAGCCAATGATGTTGACTTGAACGGCAGCCCTAACGGCTCCCAGGGGAACGACTCCGTTCGTAGACAGAACGAAGAACTCGCCTTTCGTATCATCATTAATACTGCCGCTAGCGGGCCACCCAACGACTTTACCATTGGCATCGTAAAACCCAAGAGTTAGATTCACTTTAGCATTAGAAATCTTTTCGACTTTAATATGGCTATGGAAAAGGTAATTTTTTCCTTGCTCGACAGCTACTGTCTGCATGAGGCTCATGCTTTTGCCGTTTAAAGAGGAGGCGTCCATCCTTTGAGCACGCATGCCAGCCATTGCTTTGTTCTCCTCAATCCCATAGGTTCCGATAACTCCGTCTTCCGCAAAATTCCACCAGCCATCTGCCAATCCAGTTGAACCTGTGTAGCTCTCAAA